>CAUJJI010000178.1 GCA_963205265.1 Pseudomonadota bacterium | reverse complement strand
GGCGATCCTGGGCGAGAGCGCGGTTTCGCCTGCCTCCCGTCGTCCCGGGCTCGACCCGGAACCGCTGGCCCCACCCTCCGTCATCCCGGGCTCGACCCGGGATCGCTGGCCTCGTCGACCGACAGCCCGGAGGAGAGCGGTCCCGGGTCGCGCCCGGGACGACGAATTGTCAAAACCCCGCAGGCGATTCGCCCGGCGGATCGGCGCGGTGCGCCGCGGCATAGGCTTCCGCGGCTTTCAGCACGCGCATCATGTTGCCGCTCGCGATCTTCTCCAGATCGCCTTGCGCATAGCCGCGCCGCGCCAGTTCGGCGAAGAGCGCCGGATAGCCGGAGACGTCGTCCATGCCCTGGGTGGTCGTCGCCATGCCGTCGAAATCGCCGCCCACGCCGACATGGTCGGCACCGATGCGCCTGGCGATGTGGTCGATGTGATCGGCGAGCTGGGCAAGCGTCGCCCGCGGTACCGGATTCGCGGCGATCCAGGCCGCCAGCGCCGCCTCGGCCGCCTTGGGATCGCCGGTGTGGTAATCGTCGAGCCGCGCCTTCTCGGCCGTCCGCCGGTTGCCCCACTCGCGCACCGCATCGCTGACGTAGGCGGGCAGCGTCACCACCATGACGATGCCGCCGTTGGCCTTGACCCGGTCGAGCACCCGGTCGGAAACGTTGCGCGGATGGCTGGCGACTGCCCGGGCCCCCGAATGGCTGAACATCACCGGCGCCCCGGCCACGTCGAGCGTGTCGAGCATCGTCGCCTCGCTGACGTGGCTGAGATCGACGATCATGCCGATGCGCTGCATCTCGCGCACCACGTCCTTGCCGAAATCGGTGAGCCCGTCGTGCTCGGGCCTGTCGGTGGCGCTGTCGGCCCAGGGGATGTTGCGGAAGTGGGTGAGCGTCATGTAGCGGGCGCCGAGCGCGTACATCTGCCGCAGCACGCCCAGCGAGCCGGCGATCGCATAGCCGCCTTCCATGCCGATCAGCGAGGCGATCCTGCCGCGCTTCATCGCCTGCTCCGCCTCGGCCGCGGTGGTGACGTACTGCAGGTCTTGGGGATAGCGGGCGATCAGCCGCTTGGTGACGTCGATCTGCTCGAGCACCGCCTGCATCGCGTGCTGGTCGTCGAGCTGGGCGGAAACGTAGACCGACCAGAACTGCGCGCCCACCTTGCCCTGGCGCAGCCGCGTCAGGTCGGTGTGCATGGCCACCCACTTGTGCGCAGGATCGGCGGTGGCGCGGGTGTCGCGGAAGTCGAAGTCGGCGATCATGTTCTTGCGCCGCTCGCGCAGCTGCTCGGGCACGTCGTTGTGGCCGTCCCAGACCGGCGCAGCGCGCAAGGCCGCTTCGGCGACCTGCTCGGGCGTGCGGGCCGCAGCCGGGGCGGCAAGGCACAGCGCGACGAGCGCGAGCCACAGGGGAGCGATGAAGGCGAGCGGATGTCTCAATGCGGGAACTCCTGTTTGCTGCGGCGCAGCGCAGACTATCGGTTAAACGGCGCGAGGCAAGTGTCAGTCCGAGGCCAGCATGCGCAGCGCTGCGGCGCGCTCCGCCGGATAGCGGTTGCGCACGATCCCTTCGAGCATGCGCCTGACCGGAGCGCTGCTGCGTGCGGCCACCCGCTGAACGTAGGCCGTGCGCTCGGCGTAGATCGCCTCGACCAGCCGGCGGTCGTAGCCGGGGTCGCCGCGCGGGAGATCGGCATCGGCGGCGGCGACCGCGGCGGCGAGGATGCGCGCGGCGGCGCCGTGCTGGACCGCTACCGACCAGGCGGCATCGCGCAGTGCCGCCGGGCCGCCGTCGAGATCGAGCCCGGTCTGCCGCCGCACGGCGGCGACGGCCGGACGGTAGTGGCTGCGCTCGATGAAGGCCTGCTGCGCCTCGGCGAAAGCCGCGGCCTCGCGCCCGGCGATCGCCTGCCAGGCGGCGGTGAATTCGGCGCTGCCGGGCCGCGCCCTGCCGAATTCCGCGCTCCAGCGGGCGCCTTCGGCGGCGAGGAAGGCGGCGATCGTACCGGTGCGGCTCGACAGCTGCCAGATGCCGTAGGACACCCCGCCGGGATCGCCCGCGCCCGGCGAGACCGTGCCCGGCCCGCGCCCACCGCTCTCGAACCGCTCCGACAGCGCACCGAGTCGGGGCGGCGAATCGGCCAGCGCGCGGTCGATGGCACGGTCGAGCAGATCGACCTCCTCCCGGCGGAAACCGCGGCCAAGAAGGCTGCGCACGGTATCGAAGATGAGCTTTCTGTTCATGATATGTTCTCCGGCGATGGGCCTGCCATTGCCGGAGGATGTAGGACAGGGTTTTTTTTGAACCCTGGATCCTCCCCGGCACGGGGAGGGGGACCGCGACGCGAAGCGGCGTGGTGGAGGGGGCTCTCCTCATCCATGCCGCGTCTAGAGGTGGGCCCCCTCCACCACCCTTCGGGTGGGCCCCCTCCCCGTACCGGGGAGGATGATTAAACTACCGCCGCCGCCAGCTCGCGATAGGCCTGCCGGGTGCGCTCGAAATCGCCGCCGGACACCACCTGCAGGCAGACATGGTCGGCGCCGGCATCGTGGTGCGCCTTGACCCGCTCGGCGATCTGCGCGGCGCTGCCCCAGGCGAACAGGCCGTCGATCAGGCGATCGTCGAGATCGTCGACTTCCTGCTGGGTGAAGCCGAGGCGAAGCCAGTTGTTCCGGTAGTTGGGCAGGAAGCGGTAGTGGTCGAGCGCGCCGCGCGCCAGCTCGCGCGCCTTGGCCGGATCGCTTTCCAGCACGACGCCCTGCTCGGGCGCGACGAGCTTGCCGGGGCCGAGGATGCCGCGGGCGATCGCCGAATGCTCGGGCGTCACCAGGTAGGGATGGGCGCCGGCGGTGCGCTGGCCGGCAAGCTCGATCATCTTGGGGCCGAGCGCGGCGATGCAGCTTGCCGAGGGCGGCACGCCGGCGGCGTCGAGCCGGTCCAGGTAGTCGCGCATCACCGCCAGCGGCTTGCTCCAGGTCTCGCCGATCAGCGGCCCGTGGCTGACGCCGAGGCCGAGCAGCGCCCGCGCCTGCCGGTCGGCCGGTTGTCCGTTCCACCAGGCGGCGACGCCTTCCGCCGGCTGCTTCCAGACGTTGATGATGCCGGTGCAGAGCGCGATGCGCCTGGTCGCCGAGAGCAGCCGGTCGACGTCGCCCAGCACGGCATCGTCGATCCCGCCGGGAATCCACAGCGCGCCGTAGCCCAGCTCCTCGAGCTCGGCGGCAACCTCGACCGCCACCCCCGGATCGCCGAAGCGCAGCTCCATCGCCCAGATGCCCACGCGGCCCAGTTCGGCATGTCCCATCGTTCTCTCCCGTTGAATGCTCGGCCGCACTCTAGAGGCTGCGCGGCGAAACCTTCAAGCGGCAAAAGGCCACAGGGACCCGATCCCCCGCCTTCGCGGGGAAGCGGCCGGTACGACGAACCGCGTCAGAACCTGTAAGTCACTTCCGCCCCATAGCGCCGCGGCAGCGCCTGGTAGAGGTTGGTGAACAGCGTGCTGACGAAAGTCGCGGTCAGGGCATATTTCTCGTTGGTCAGGTTCTTGCCCCAGATCGACACCTTCACCCCGCTGTCGGCCGAGGGCGACCAGCTGATGCTGGCGTCGAGCAGCTCGTAGGCCGGCGCGAAGTAGTTGCCCGGGTCGTTGGCCGGGGTCTTGCCGCTGTGGCTGTAGGAAGCCCGCGTCGTCACCACCCCGGTCCTGCCCAGGTCCAGGTCGTGCGTCGCCGCCAGCGTCCACGACCACTTCGGCGCACGGACGAGCTGCTTGCCCTTGAGGTTGGTGGTCGTGCCGGGCAGCACGTAGTCGTCGTACTTGGCATCGAGGTAGCCGACGTTGGCGTTGATCGCGAGATTCTCGAACGGCAGCACCGTGCTCTCGAACTCGAAGCCGTTGACCGTCGCCGCGGCGACGTTGGCGATGAAGTTGACGAGGCCGCTGTTCACCGTGCGCTGCAGGCCGGTGAACTTGTTGTGGAAGGCGGCGATGTTCACCCGCGCCCGGCCGTCGAGGAACTCGGTCTTGATGCCGCCCTCCAGCGCCTTGACGACTTCCTCGTCATAGGGGCCGGCCAGCTCGGTCGCGCCGGTGGTGCGGATGTTGTAGCCGCCGCTGCGGAAGCCCTTGGTCCAGCTGGCATAGACCAGCACGTCGGGCGTGGCCTTCCAGCTCAGGCCGACCTTGGGGGTGAAGTTCTTCCACACCTTGCTGCCCGAATCGCTGAACGTGCAGACCAGGTTGAGGTCGCAGTTCGGAGTGCGGGCGTTGAGCGCGCTCTTCTTTTCCCAGTTGTAGCGGCCGCCGGCGGTCAGGAACAGGTTGGGGGCGAATTCGAAGTCGCCCTGGGCGAAGACCGACCAGGTCTTGTGCTTGAGGATGCCGCCCGAGCGCTGGTTGGAGGCGCCGAAGAAGATGACGTGGTAGTACTGCTCGATCCGCTGCTCGAGGTAGTAGGCACCGATGGTGAAATCGAGCCTGTCGCCCAGCGCCTTGCCGGCATAGCGCAGTTCCTCGCTGAACTGGTGCTGGTCCATCTTGTTGATGGCGCGCGCGGTCTCGCGCTCCGAGCCGTCGGTATCGCCGGTGGAGAAGTAGGAGACGTCGCGGTAGCCGGTGATCGAGGTGATCGTGCCGGGGCCGATGTCGAAATTGGCGTCGAGCACCGCCTGGTCCCAGCGGATGCGGGTGTCGCCGTCGAAATTGATGCTGAGCTTCTCCGCCCCGCCGCGCGGCTCGCGCACGCCCTGGGTGTAGAGCAGCTGCGCCGGATTATCGATGATGCGGCTGGAAACGCCGTCGCCGTTGGTCTTGCCGTGCTCGGCGATCAGGGTGATGTCGGCGCCAGCGCTCGGCCGCCAGCTGATGATCGGGCGGACCGCCCAGGTCTTGTCGGCGCCGTGCTTCCGGCCCGTGGTGATGTTGTCGAAGTCGCCGTCCATGTCGCTGTAGGAGGCGAAGACCTTGGCCGACAGGCTATCGGCCAGCGGGCCCTCGATGCCGGCGGCGAACTGGATGCGCCCGCCGCTGCCGATGCCGGCCTTGGCGACGCCGCCGAACGCGCCCGTCGGCCGGCGCGAGCGCATCAGCACCGCGCCGCCGGTGACGTTGCGGCCGAACAGCGTGCCCTGCGGGCCGCGCAGCACTTCGACCGATTCGAGGTCCAGCGTATCCTGCAGCCCGCCAAGGTTGGCGCCGATGTACATGCCGTCGACGAACGTGCCGACGGTCGGCTCGACCGAGGCGATGGTGCTGTTGAAGCCCATGCCGCGCACCGTGTAGTTCGACACGCCGGGGAAGGCGCCGCCGTCGTCGAGGCGGACGTTGGGCAGGGTCTGGCCGACGTCGGTCAGGTCGGTAGCGAACATCGCCTCGATCTGCGCGCCGCTGACCGCGGACAGCGCGATCGGCACGTCCTGCGCGCGCTCGGCCGCGCTCTTCTTGCGGGCACGCACGACGATGTCCTCGATCATCGCCTGGGCGCCGCTGCGCGGCTCCTCGGCCTGGGCGGCGGGGGCCGCGGCATCCTGGGCATGGGCGGGTACGATCGCGACAAGCGACGCACAGGCCAGCAGCGATATCCCGAATGTTGATTTCATGGTGTTTTCCCTCCCTTTGGTATCGTTGTTATCGACAGGCAAATACACCACTCCGCCCCGGGCTTCTTAGCTCTCGGCGCAGTTTTTTGAGCTTTCCGCACGGTGCCGCCGTTCGGCGGCGGCCGGGAGCGCGGGAAAAGGCTTGCCGAGGACCCGGCTTTCGGGAAATGCCGCGCTCCGAAGATGGACCAGTTCGACTACATCATCGTCGGCGGCGGCAGTGCCGGCTGCGTGCTCGCCAACCGGCTGAGCGCCGATCCGCGCAACCGCGTCCTGCTGCTCGAGGCGGGCGGCAAGGACGACTACATCTGGATCCGCGTGCCGGTCGGCTACCTCTACTGCATCGGCAATCCGCGGACCGACTGGCTCTACCAGACCGAAGCCGAGGAGGGCCTGAGCGGCCGCGCGCTGAAATACCCGCGCGGCCGGGTGCTGGGTGGCTGCTCGTCGATCAACGGCATGATCTACATGCGCGGCCAGGCGGCGGACTACGACGGCTGGCGGCAGGCGGGCAATCCCGGCTGGAGCTGGGACGACGTGCTGCCCTATTTCCGCCGGGCCGAGGATCACTACGCCGGCGCAAACGAATACCACGGCGCCGGCGGCGAGATCCGCGTCGAGAAGCAGCGGCTGCGCTGGGAAATCCTCGAAGCCTTCCAGCGAGCCGCCGAGCAGTACGGCGTACCTCCGGTGGCCGATTTCAACCGCGGCGACAATTTCGGCTCCAGCTTCTTCGACGTCACCCAGCGCCGCGGCTGGCGCTGGAGCGCTTCCGATGCCTTCCTCAAGCCGGTCCGCAGCCGCGCCAACCTGCAGGTCACGACCGGCGCGCTGGTCGACCGGCTGGTGATCGAGGACGGGCGGGCGACGGGCATCGTCTACCGCCTCGGCAACGAGGAGCGCAGGGCGGCGGCGCGCGGCGAAGTGCTGCTGGCGGCCGGCGCGATCGGCTCGCCGGCGATCCTCGAGCGCTCCGGCATCGGCGAGGCGGCACGGCTGGCGCAGCTGGGCATCGCGCCGCTGCTCGACCGGCCCGAAGTCGGCGGCAATCTCCAGGACCACCTGCAGCTGCGCTGTGCCTATCGCGTTGCCGGCGTCGCGACGCTGAACCAGCGGGCATCGAGCCTGGTCGGCAAGGGGCTGATCGGCCTTGAATATGTCCTGCGCCGCAGCGGCCCGATGGCCATGGCGCCGAGCCAGCTCGGGCTTTTCGTGAAAAGCGACGAACGGCACGCGACGGCCAACCTCGAATACCATGTCCAGCCGCTGAGCCTCGAGGCCTTCGGCGGCGCGCTCGACCCCTTTCCCGCCTTCACCGCCAGCGTCTGCAACCTGCGGCCGGAAAGCCGCGGACGGGTGGCGATCACCTCGGCCGATCCCGCGGCTCCGCCCAGCATCCGCCCCAACTACCTCGCCAGCGAGGAAGACCGCCGCGTCGCCGCCCAGGCGATCCGCATCACACGCCAGATCGTCGCCCAGCCGGCGATGGCAGGCTACCGCCCCGAGGAAGTCCGCCCCGGCCCCGGCCACGACAGCGAAGAAGACCTCGCCCGCGCCGCCGGGGCGATCGGCACGACGATCTTCCACCCGGTCGGCACGGCGGCGATGGGCCGCGTCGTCGATGCCGAGCTGCGGGTGACGGGCATCGGCGGGCTGCGCGTGATCGACGCCTCGGTGATGCCGACGATCACTTCGGGCAACACCAACGCGCCGGTGATGATGATCGCCGAGAAAGGCGCGGAAATGGTGCTCGCAGGAAGGCGCTAGAGAGATTTCGCGCCGGATGGAATCATCTGGCCTCTCGGAAATCACGTCAAAACAAACTGCTAGAGTGCCGGCTTTGATGCGATCAAAGTCGGAAGCACTCTAGGCCCCCAGCGCCCGCGCCGCCTGCACCGCCCGCGCGGCGTGGTCGCGCGGCGACATCCCGCCGCGCAGATCGGCGAGCCGCGGCACCTCGATGCTGACCGGCATGTCGGGGGGAAGCGCCGCGATCAGTTCACGCAGCGGCAGCTCTCCCTGCCCGGGCACGCCGCGCGCGAACATCGCATCCATCATGTAGCTCTCGCCCGGCGGAGCATCGGGACCGTCGGCAAGCTGGACATAGCCGATCGTATCGGGCGGCAGCGCGGCCAGCTGCTCGATGGTGCCGCCGGTGCGGAAGAAATGCATCGTGTCGAGCAGCACGCGGCAGCGGCCGTCGCCGATATGGGCGATGGCGGCCAGCGTCTTCTCCAGCGAATCGATGACCAGGCCGGGTGCGAACTCGAGGGTGAACAGCAGACCGCGCGCGATCGCCATGTCCGCCAGCTGGGCCAGCTGGTCGTGGCTGCGTCCGACGTCGGGCTCCATGCCGATGGCATTGATCCTGACCGCACCCAGCTCGGCAAACAGATCGAGATCGCCGGCGAACTCGGCAACGTCGAGGCCGGGCGCGGTGCGAAACCCTTCGGCGAGGCCGATCGAGACGCCGGTGTCGCGCAGCGCCGCGATCGTCGCTCGCCGCAGCGGCGGATCGTCGCGCAGCGACCATTCGGGCCAGAGCTCGAAATCGGTGATCCCGAACATCGCCAGCGGCAACCCGGAAAGGCCGGTCGAGACCGACACGCAGCCGAGCTCGCCGGCCAGCCGCACATAGTCCACCGGCGGCATGCCCAGCAGGGTGAGCATCTCGATGCCGAGGCGGTTCATCCGGCGCCGCCGAGCAGGGCCTTGACCGCATCGGGGATCGCCGGGTTGCCGCGGTCGCCGGCGGCGAATTCGTCGATCTTGCCGCGGATGAAGCCGTCGGGCGAGTCGGCCCAGCGCTTCACCGTGTCGAAGGCGCAGGGGTCCGACGGGATCATGATCCGGCCGTCGCGCATGCCGTCGGACAGGACGCGGGCGACGTCCTCGGGCAGCAACAGCGCGGTTTCCTTGCCCGGCCCCCGCATCGGGCAGTCCTCGGTCCACGAGGTCATCGAATCCATTACCCCGGTCATCACCGGCCCCGGCATCAGGCAGGAGACGCGGATGCCCAGCGGCTCGAGATAGACGGCCAGGTTCTCGCTCATGGCGATCACCGCCGCCTTGGCCGCGGCATAGGGCACGCGGCTGGCAGCATAGGGATAGAGCCCGGCAAACGAGGCCGTGTTGACGATGTGGCCCGACTTGCGCGCCAGGAAGCCGGGCAGGACCTGCTTCACCCCGCGCACGGCGGCGAAGTAGTTGAGGTCCATGATCCGCTGCCATTCCGCCAGGGGGATATCCTCGGGATGGCCGTTGAGCATGCCGCCGACATTGTTCATCAGGATGTCGATCTCGCCCAGCGCGTCCCGCGCCGCGGCCACCGTGGCGGCGACCGATTCGTCGGACAGGACGTTGGCCGCCAGGCCGATCGCCGTGCCGCCCGCCGCCGCGATCTCGGCCGCCGTCGCCTGCGCTGCCGCCTCGTCGATGTCGGCCACCGCCAGCCGCGCCCCGCGCGCCGCCCATTCGAGCGAGACGCACCGCCCGATGCCCTTGGCGCCGCCGAAGATCAGGGCATTGGCGCCGGCGAACGGCTGCTGCTGTGCTGTCATGCGACTGGTTCCTCTCCCATGGCCACGGTCACACTATCGCACCTGCCGCCGCGCACAACTCCGGGACGAGACGAACCATCGAATTCCGGCCACTCCCTGATCCTCCTGCGATCGGCAAACCGCGTTTGTCTCTACGTGATCCTCCGACTGGACAAGCCTCACGCGCCCGGACATTAGCGCAGCCTCGAGGTTCCCAAGGGATGTGCGGCTATGGCCGATCAGTGGCGACGCGCCGAGAATGCGGCGGGCTCTGTCCTGGGCTCGCCGATGCAGAATCTGGCGCGGGCGCTTATCTTCGTGCTCGCCGTCTTCGTGCTCGCTACTCTCGGCTTCGTCCGCGCCGGCTGGAGCCTGGGCGACGCCGCCTACATGGTGACGCTGACCATCTTCTCGGTCGGCTACGGCGAGGTCCGTCCGATCGACACCATCTGGCTGCGGGTTCTGGCCAGCGGCACCATCGTCCTGGGCTGCACCGGCATGATCGTGCTGACCGGTGCCCTCGTCCAGGTCTTCGCGCACTTCCAGCTTCGCAACCTTCTGGGGATTGATCGCATGAACATGCAGATCGAACGGCTTTCGGACCACGCCATCATCTGCGGCTTCGGCCGCATCGGCCAGCAGCTCGCGCGCGAACTGGCCAATGCCAAGGCATCCTTCGTCATCATCGAGCGCGAAGGCCATCGCATCGCCGAAGCCCAGGCCGCGAACTACCTCTACATCGATGCCGACGCGACCGACGAGGCCTCGCTCAAGGCGGCGGGGATCGAGCGCGCCCGCGTCGTGGCGACGGTGCTGCCCGACGATGCCGCCAACGTCTTCATCACCCTGTCGGCCCGCAGCCTCAACCCCCGGCTCGAGATCATCGCCCGCGGCGAGATCGCTTCCACCGAGAGCAAGCTGATCCACGCCGGCGCCGACAAGGTGGTCCTGCCTGCGCATATCGGCGCCGAGCGGATCGCCGAGATGATCCTCTATCCCTCGACTGCCCGCTTCCTTGGCGATGCACCGCAATTGCGCGATCTCAAGCGCGGCCTGCACGAGTTCGGCCTGGAGATCGAAGCCGTCTCCGTGCCGGTCAACGGCGCCTTGACCGGCGCCACGGTCGGCGATGCCGAGCGGCGCAGCAACGGCTGCTTCTTCATCGTCCAGATCGACAAGCCGAACGGCCAGTCCTTCATCCACCCGGGCGAGGAAGTGACGATCGAGGCGGAAGACACGGTGGTCCTGGTGATCCGCGGCAGCCGGGTCGCGGCGGGATCGATCTTCGCTTCGCCCAAGGAACCGTTCCGGGTGGGGCGCAACTTTACCGGGAGCTAAGAGGCGGGATAGTGGCCCGAAGATCCTCCCCTGTATGGGGAGGTGGCATTCGCAAAGCGAATGACGGAGGGGTGTTGCCGACCGATACGAGGGCTACACCCCTCCACCCCCGCCTGCGGCGGCGGTCCCCCTCCCCCTAGGGGGGAGGATCCTACTCATCCAGCAGCCGGTCCAGCGCCGCGCCGAAATCCTGGCGTTTCCAGAACTTCAGGAACGCAGTGTAGATGTGCAGCGAGTTCCGCGCCGGGTCGACGCCCAGGAACATCTCGTCCAGCGGGCCGGCGGCGTCCACGCATTCGGGGAGGCGGAAGTGGACGACCTCGGGAAAGGCGAGCACCCGCGCCACGCCCATCGCCGCCATGTGCAGCGTCAGGTGGAACTCGACCTCCTCCTTGCTCACCTCCGGCCCGCCGCCGGCGTGGTATTCGCGGGCGAACAGCGCCAGCAGGTCGTCGATGTGATGATCCCAGATATCGTGGTGCGCGGCGCTCAATGCGCCCCACAGGATCGAGCCGAAAGTGATCTGGCCCACTCTGCCCCAGTCGATGAAGCCGCAGTGCAGTTCGTCCGCCGCGTCGCGCCGGAAGAAGCAGTTGTCGATGTGCGCGTTCCAGTGGCACAGCGCGACGAGGTCGGGATTGCCGGTGAGATAGCGCTGGATCTCGCGCTCGTGCCGGCGGATGCGGAAGGCATCGCGCGCCATCCGGGCATGGAATTCCGGCGTGCGCAGCTCTGCGGGCAGGAGCTGGGGCGCCCGGCGGGCGAAATCGAAGCAGAGGTCCAGTTCCTGCAGCAGGCCGGCCTCGTCGTAGCGGATCGGATCGGCCGAGCCGGTTACCGGATCGAAGGGGAACAGGGCATCGATGTCCGGCGACAGCCGCCCCGACTTGTGCGTCGCGCACAGCCGCGCCAGCGAAGTGACGACCTGGCGATAGTGCGGCAGCGGATCGCTCATCGTCAGGTGATCGAGGCACTTGCGCCGATGCGGCTCGATGCCGTCGCGCCCATAGGCAATGCGCTCGGTGACGAGCAGGCCGGTGCCGGTCCCGCTCTCGAAATCGGCGAAATAGGGCGCCGGCACGCGGATCGGGAAGCCGGGGCGGCGACAGAGCGCGGCAAAGGGCGCTTCCGGGCGCATCTCCCAGCGCTGGCGGTCGCGGCGCTCGTCGGCGAAATCGCGCGAGAACTTGACGAACAGCTCGCGGTGCAGTCCCGGCTCGGGCCGGGCATATTCGACGTCGAGGAACAGCTTGGCGCCGGTGCTGCCGCCCGGGCAGTGCTCCAGCCGGGTGACCCGGGTGACGGCATTGTCCGCCGCGATCGCGCCGAAGGCGCGGAACGCCCGGGTCAGGAACTCCGCCCCCGCCTCGCGGAAGGCTTCGGCGTGCACCGGGAAGGAGAGGCCGGTGTGGTCGCCGCGGATGCGGTCGAAGCTGGCGGTCGGGCTGTCGGTCATCGCGCAGCGCAATTTCAGGCAATGGCCGGCCAGGCAAGAGGCCGGCGGCTATCCGATCACCGGAAAACGATCGTCGTCGAGCTTCTGGTGCAGCGCCATGCCTTGGGTCGCATAGGCTTCGGGCGGAGCGCCGGTCCAGCGCACGTCCGAAGGGTTGGCCATGACGATATAGGCCCAGCGCGGCCCGTCGGTGCGGTTCTCGCCGGCGCCGTGGACGGTGAGGTTGGAATGCACCGTGGCGTCGCCGGCGACATAGGTCAGCGGTCCCGAATCCGGGCATTGCCGCCGCAGCTCGGGGAAATCGTCGAAGATGTCGCCTTCGCCGTAAGTCCGGTAGTGGCCCAGCGCGCCGAAGCGATGCGACCCGCTGAGGAAGGACATCGTGCCGCTTTCCGGCGCAAGGTCGGCGAGCGCGATCCAGAAGGTCATGCCGCCCGAACGGTCGAGCGCCCAGTTGATGAAGTCCTGGTGGTAGTAAGTTCGCCCGGCGCCGGGATGCCGCGTCTCGCGCGCCGCGGGCAGCTTGGCGGCAAAGACGTCGCCGAAATAGCGCGCCGCGATGCCCGGGTGGCGCTGCATCAGCAGCCGCGCATTGCGGCCGATCCCGTCGATCAGCGGCCGCAGCTGCGGATCGGCCGGACCGCCGGTGACCTCGGGATTGAAGAAAGGCTGCTGCATCGGGCTGACGGCATTGCACTGGCCGTCGGCGCCCATGCTCGCCTTGGCCATCGCCAGCAGCCTGGCCACGAGTTCCGGCGGCAGGAAGCCGGGCAGCTTCGCCCAGCCGTGTTCCTGGTAGTGGTCGACTTCATCCTGCGTCACGGGGCGGCAGGTAGGCGGCGTCGGCTCGGTCATGCATCGTCTCCCCACGACCGAGGATCGGACAGCGCCGGCTCGTGGTCAAGCGCGGTCGAGCAGGTCGTCGGTGACTTCCATCAGCAGCAGCGGCTCTTCCGACCAGTCGCTGATGGCATCCGTGAAAGCCCGGCGCGTCGCCGGATCGTCGTAGACCATGCGCGCGTCGAAGGCGCGCTGCCAGGTCGCGCGGTCCGGCCATTCGGCGACGCCGATGAAGCGGATGTGGCCTTCGGCCCGCACGTCGCGATGCAGGCGAGAACCGAGGCTGCCGTATTTCTCGCGGATCAGCTCGGTACCCCGGCGCCAGGCGGCGCGGAACTGCTCCTCCTTGCCGGGACGGACTTCCCACCAGTAGGCGGCGACGAACATGGCGGACCTCTCCTTCGCGACGGACGCGACCTGATCAACTCACGGACGAAACCGAAGGTCCTTTCGGCAGGGCGCCGTCCCCCCCGGCTAACCCCGCGAAAGCCGCCTGCGATTGGCGCGGACGCCCGCGAGGTAATGCGAGACGGTGCTGCCGACCACCGCCTTGGGGGTCGTGCCGAGCTGCCCGGCGACCAGGGCCGTGGTCAGTTCGATGCCGCTGTCGATCTTCTCGACGACCATCAGCCGCGCCTCGCTGCAGGCCTCGGCCCCGCCGCCCGCCAGCCGCCATGTGCGCAGGCCGACGACGGCGCAGGCTTCGGCGCCGAGCAGCCAGCTGTCGAATGCGATCTGCGCCCAGCTCGCCTGCCTATCCTTGCCCACGGTCAGTTCCCGTTCCGGCGATGGATGAACCAGGCGATCGCCAGGATAACGCTGACGAAGCCGATCAGCCCGCCGCCCACCGAGGTAATCTGCGCCACGGCTTCGTCGGGCGGGATCGTCGTGTGTGCCGAGCCCGATTTCACCAGCCAGACGAGCCAGGCGGTGCCGGCGACGAATATCGCGTCGAGCACGACCATGCCGACCAGCGCCCGCGTCGATTTCTTCATTGCGACCGCTCCGCTCCTACAGGCCGACCAGGATGTCGCCGCCTTCGACTTTCACCGGATAGACGGCCAGATCGTTCTTGGCCTTCATGGTGATGAACAGCAGCTTGGGATCGCGGTCGATCGCCCCGGTCGCAAGATCGAACTTGGCCTTGTGCAGCGGGCAGACCACCGCATGTCCGTCGAGCGTGCCGCGGCACAGGTTGAAGCCGAGATGCGGGCACTTGCGCTGCGCCGCGTAATAGGTGCCGTCGACATTGGCGAGCAGCAACTTCTGCCCCTTCGCTTCCACCGGGACGATCTTGCCGGCAGGCGCATCCTGCACCCCGGCGACGCGAAT
>CAUJJI010000177.1 GCA_963205265.1 Pseudomonadota bacterium | reverse complement strand
CACCGCGATCGCCCGCCAGCTCTTGCTGCAACCACCGGCAAGCGAAGGTCATACCGTCACCCTCGCCATCGATGCCCGCATCCGGCGATCGGGCGTTGCCGTCCGCCTGATCCACGCCGGCGGCAAGGCTGCAGCGCCTCCCGAACCGCAGGACCATCTCGTCCGGCTGCTCGCCAAGGCACGAAGCTGGTGGCGCGAGCTGGTCGACGAGCAGCTCACCGTCTCGAAGCTCGCTGCCCGCCACCAAGTCACCACCTCCTACACCTCGCGGCTCGTCAGGTTGAACTTCCTCGCCCCCGAACTGATCGAGGCCATCCTCGCCGGCGAGCAGCGGCCAGGGATCGATGCGACCATGCTGCTCAACCTCAGTACGCTCCCCTTGAGCTGGTCAGAGCAGAAGCGGGACCTTGCCATCGTGTGAGTCGCGATCGCGCGGCCAGCCAGGCGGCGCGTTCTGCTTCCGCCAGTGACTAGCAACACCCGCCCCAAGAGTTTGGTACTGCGGAAATGGGCCGCAGAGAGATCCGGCGGTTTGGGCGCAAGATCTACCCCCGGCTCGCTCTCCGCATGACCAGAGAGAGGCCCAAACTGCCCGGAACCGGGTCGTTCTTGCCGGGAAAAACAATTCTATGTCAGATAGTTAGACTGCGTGGCGGAGCGGGAGGGATTCGAACCCTCGATACGCTTTTGGCGTATACTCACTTTCCAGGCGAGCGCCTTCGACCACTCGGCCACCGCTCCGCATGCTCTGGTCAGGCGAAGCGCCCTAGCTGCAGCTTTCGGTTTCCGCAAGGCGTCTGCCGAAGCCCGGATCAGATGCGCTCCGCCTCGGCGACCGCTTCGCTGGCGCGCAGCGAACCGACGATGCGGGTCAGGTGCGCGACGTTCCTCACCTCGAGGTCCACTTCGTAGGTGCCGAAGGGGTCGTCGCGCTGGATCATCTGCAGATTGACCACGTTGGCGTGGTTGCTGGCGAAGATCGCGGTGACTTCGGCGAGCGTGCCCGGCCGGTTGTAGAGCACGACGCGCAGGCGGCCGACGGCGCCGTCTGAGCGCTCGCCCCACGACAGGTCCAGCCAGTCGGCATCGACGCCGCTGGCCAGTTTCAGGCAGTCGATGGTGTGCACCTCCACCCCTTTGCCCGGCTGCCGCAGACCGACGATGCGGTCGTCGGGCAGCGGGTGGCAGCAGTCGGCGAGGTGGAAGGCCATGCCCGGCGTGAGACCGCGGATCGAGATCGCGCGCTCCTGCTTCGGCCACTCGATCTGCTCGCCCATGCCGGCAGTGCTGCCGGGGACCAGCGCTTCCATCAGGTCGCGGTCGGCGAGCTTGGCCGAGCCCATGGCGACCATCAGGTCCTCCTCGTCCTTGAAGCCGAGCTTGCGGACGGCTGCCAGCGTCGCCTTGCGGCCGATCCGGGCCGGCAGGCGCGAGGCCACCTCGTCGAACAGCTTGCGGCCGATCGTCGCCACTTCCTGCCGCTCCTTCGCCCGCACCGCTCGGCGGATCGCGGCGCGCGCCTTGCCGGTGACGACGAAGCCGAGCCAGGACAGCTGCGGCTCGCTGTCGCGGCTCTTGATGATTTCCACGACGTCGCCGTTGGCCAGCGGCGTGCGCAGCGGCATGTGCCGCCCGTTGATCTTGGCGCCGACCGCGGCATTGCCGAGGTCGGTGTGGACCGAATAGGCGAAGTCGATCGGCGTCGCGCCCTTGGGCAGCTGGTGCAGGGCGCCCTTGGGCGTGAAGGCGAAGATGCGGTCCTGGTAGATCGCCAGCCGGGTATGCTCGAGCAGTTCCTCGGCGTCGTGGCTGGCGTCGACGATCTCGATCAGGTCGCGCAGCCAGCCGACCTGGCCGTCGGGCCGCTCGCCCTGCTTGTAGGCCCAGTGCGCGGCGAGGCCGAATTCGTTGGTGCGGTGCATGTCGCGCGTGCGGATCTGCACTTCCATGCGCATCGAGTTCTCGTAGATCAGTGCGGTGTGGAGCGAGCGGTAGCCGTTCGACTTGGGCGTCGAGATGTAGTCCTTGAAGCGGCCGGGGATCATCTGCCAGGTCTGGTGGAGCACGCCGAGCGCCTTGTAGCAGTCGCCGGGGCTGGCGGTGAGCACGCGGAAGGCCATGATGTCGGTGATCTGCTCGAAGCTGACGTGGCGCTCGGCCATCTTCTTCCAGATCGAATAGGGATGCTTCTCGCGCCCCGAGACCTCGACATCGAGCCCGGCTTCGGCCAGCGCCTGCTTGATCGCAAGCGCGATCGCATCGACCTGGCCGCCTTCCTGGCTGCGGATCTGGGCGAGGCGGCCGGTGATCGTGGCATAGGCCTCGGGCTCGAGCTGCTCGAAGGCGAGCAGCTGCATCTCGCGCATATATTCGTACATGCCCACGCGCTCGGCGAGGGGGGCATAGATGTCCATCGTCTCCTTGGCGATGCGGCGGCGCTTCTCGGCGCTCTTGATGAAATGCAGCGTGCGCATGTTGTGCAAGCGGTCGGCGAGCTTGACCAGCAGGACGCGCAGGTCCTCGCTCATCGCCAGGAAGAACTTGCGCAGGTTCTCGGCCGCGCGCTCGTTCTCGGTCAACGTCTCGATCTTCGACAGCTTGGTGACGCCGTCGACCAGCCGGGCGATCTCGGGGCCGAAGTACTGCTCGACTTCCTCGATCGTGGCGAGCGTATCCTCGACCGTGTCGTGGAGCAGGGCGGTGACGATCGTCTCCTGGTCGAGCTTGAGTTCGGTCATCAGGCCGGCCACCTCGATCGGATGGCTGAAATAGGGATCGCCGCTGGCACGCTGCTGGGTGCCGTGCTTCTGGACGGTATAGACATAGGCGCGGTTGAGCACGGCCTCGTCCGCGTCGGGCTCGTAGGCTTTCACCCGTTCGACAAGTTCATATTGGCGCAGCATGTTCTTCTATAATCTGCGGATTATACCGCGAAGGGCAAGGGGGAAGGCGTTCCGGCGCGGCGAGGCGGTTCGGCTATAGCCGAGATCGCGCCAGAGGGGGGAATTTCAGTCCTGCGCCGGATTGCCGTCGAGCTGGCGCAGCACTTCGCCGATCACGCGGGGATCGCTGGGGAAGCTCAGGTGGTTGCAGCGCACCGCGACGGCGCGGTCGCGCTCGCCGCGGCGGCCGCAGGCGGAGCGCGGGTGGATCACGCCGTCGCGCGCGCTCCACAAGGCGATGGTCGGCACCGGCGGCTTGGCGGCCAGGGGGCTGTCGATCGGCGGCTCGTCGACAGCGTGGCCGGTGATCATCTGGTAGGCGCGCCAGGCGTTGTTGGCGCGAGGGTCGCCCGAGAACGGAGTGCCCATGGTTATGACCATGGCGACGTTTTCCGGCTGCCGGCGGGCGATTTCGCGCGCGAAAAGTCCGCCCAGGCTCCAGCCGACGAGGGCGACCGGTTCGCCGTGAGCCCGCGCCAGCGCGCCGACGCGGCGCATGAGGTAGGCGAAATTGTCCGGCGTCGGCCCGAGGTTGAAGCCCAGGCCCCAGTGGTGGACCGAGTGCCCGGCAGCGGCCAGCGTCCGCTCCATGCGCCGCATGCGCGCGGGATGGGCGCCGAAGCCCGGCAACAGCATGACCGGCTGCGGCCTTGCTGCCGGGCTGGCAGCCAGCGCCTGGCCGCCGCGCCGGCCGAGAGCGAGCAGTTCCGCCCAGAGCAACCGGGCCGGCGGCCCGCTGATCCCGGCGGGGCCGGGCTGGCGGGCAAGCTGGGCGCGACGCGCAAGCTCGGTCTGCACGCTCAGTGCGCGCTTGCCGGCTTCTCGCCACATACCGAACGTCGCATTCGCCATCTTCCGTGCCCTTCCGCGGGCAAACCTCCTAGGCCGCCTGGAGTTCCTTCAAGGGCCGGCCGAGCCGCTCCGTTCCCATGATCGTCGTGCGGTGCATCGAGCGGCCGCTGTCGTCCTCGTAGGGGACGACGCGGTGCATGACGCCGCAGTTGTTCCAGATGACGAAGTCGCCCTCCTGCCATTCGTGGCTGTAGCTGTAGGCGGGCTGCGCTGCCCATTCCGACAGGCGGGCCAGCAGCGACCGGCCGGTGGCGAGCGGCATGCCGATGACTTCGTCGGCATGGGTGCCGAGCACCAGCGACTTGCGGCCGTCGGGCTGGGTCCAGACCAGCGGATGCACCATTTCCACCGCCATCGAGCGATAGCGATTCAGCCGCTCGTCGGGGATCTCGGTGTGGTGGATCGGCCGCATGCTCGCTTCCATGCGGTGGATCACCTTGAGATCGGCGATCTCTGCCTTCCGGGCTTCGGACAGGCCCTCGTAGGCGGCGATGGTGCTGGCGAATTCGGTCTGCCCGCCGGTGGCCGACAGCTTGCGCGCCGAAAGGAACGTCGCCTTCGGCAGCGGCTGGTCGATCGTCACCCCGTCCATGTGCCAGAAGAAAGTGCCCAGGACGTAGTCGGGCTCGGTGTTGACCTTCTTGTCGAGCGTGATCTTGTAGACGTCGGCCTCGTCGGCATCCTTGCCGCCGGGCACGGTCTTCGAGAAGTTCACGCGCTCGCCGAACTTGTCGGTGAAGGCGAGCTGCTCCTTGTCGGTCAGGTTGAGCTGCGGGAAGACGAGCACGCCCGCCGTCTCCAGCGCCGCGCGGCAAGCGGCGATCAGGTCGTCGTCGAGCAGGTGGGCCTTGTCGTCGATGCGGACGATGGCGCCGATGTGCTCCTTAACCGGTGTGATGGTAAAGCTCATATGTCCTCTTTCCCCGTGCATTCGCCGATCCGCTTGGCGCTGATCGACATGGTCATCGACATCGGCATGCCCGGCTGCATCTCGCCGGCGGAACTCATGCGCATGGCATAGGCTTCCGGGCCGTAGGTGCCGGTCATGGTCATCTTGCGGCTCTGGCTGCCCTTGCCGCAGGTCATCACGGCGTCGATCTTGCCGCCGCCCATGGTGAAGGTGTCGTAAGTGCAGAACGAGCTCTTGCCCTGGAAGAATTCCGCATTGGGCTTCTCGACCTGCTCGGGCTTCAGGCAGCTGGTGAAAGTCTGCGCCGAAGCGAGCTGCTTTTCCATCATCGCCTTGGCTTCGGGCGGCATGTTCGGCAGTTCCATCTTCTCGATCTTCATTGTCGATGCCCACTGGCCCGGCAGCGGCTTGATAGTGCTTGCCGCGACTTTCCTGGCGACCGATTCGGCGCTCTCGTTCTTGGCCGTGACCGTCTCGCCGCTGTTGCAGGCGCTTAGCACCAGCACGGTGAACAGCGGCAGAACGCGTGATGGTCGCATGCAGTCTTCTCCCAGGGTAGTGATCGCCGGAACATCGTACCAGCCGGCCTCGAGCCTGCCAATGACCGCCGGCAGGGCGATGCGCGTTCCTTAGCCGGCAGGATAGGACAGGTCGCCGCGGTCGCGCCTGCCTGCGGGCACTTCCGGGCGCGGCTCGTAGCTCTGCACCGGATCGCTGCGCATCCAGTCGAGGATCAGCTGGCGGCGGGCGATGCGCCAGTCGCCGTCGCGGCATTCCAGGTGGTCGATGTAGCGCACGGCGGTGACGAAGTCGCGCTCGGGCCCCAGCGCGTCGGCGGCCATGCGGTGCGTGGCCACCGTGTAATGCTCCGCCCAGGCCGTGTCGCCGTTCACTTCGACGATCTGGTTGCCGGTGTTGTGGGTGGTGACCAGCGACATCGGGATCTGCTCCCTGGCGCTGGCGATGAAATCGTCGATGCTGCCGCCGAAGTAGCCGTAGTCGGTCACCGCGTCGGGGTGGAAGCAGCTGCGCAAGAGGTCGAAATCCATGCGGTCGACGCCGCGGCAATAGCGGATGTGGATGTCCTTGATCGTGGCTTCGGCCACGATATCCTCGATGGTCTTGCGCATTGTCCTCTCCCGCGCGGTGATCGCTGGCGGGAGAATACACCTTCGCCGGGGCGGTGAAAGCGCCAAGCTCCGGACCCGGGGATGACGGACCGGTTCGATTGTGCAACCATCGGCAAAACAGGAGAGGGATCAGCGTTAATGGACGAAACCTACGATTTCGTCGTCGTCGGCAGCGGCGGCGGCTCGATGTGTGCCGGTCTGGTGATGCGCAAGGCCGGCAAGTCGGTGCTCATCCTCGAAAAGACCGACCTGATCGGCGGCTCGACCGCCAAGGCCGGCGGCGTGATGTGGATTCCGGCCAACCGCTTCATGAAGGAAGCCGGAGTCGCGGACAGCCTGGAAGCCGGCGAGGCCTATCTCGATGCCGTGGTCGAGGCGCGCGAGGGCGACGCTCCCGGGACCAGCCGCGAGCGGCGGCGGACCTACATCACAGAAGCGAACGCGATGATCGACTTCCTGATGCGCGAAGGCGTGCCGTTCGAGCGCGCGCCGCTCTGGCCCGACTATTACGACGACTTGCCCGGCGGCACGCTGGGCCGCACGGTCCACGCCAAGGTGTTCGACCTCAACCAGCTCGGCGCCTGGAAGGACAGGCTGCGCAAGGGCAGCTTCAGCTATCCGCTGCCGATCTTCGACATCACCCGGCTGCCGCTCATCCGCCGCTCGTGGCAGGCCCGTGCCATCGCCGCGAGGATGGTCGTGCGCAGCCTGCTCGCCAGGCTCACCGGCAAGCAGTTCGTCACTGCCGGCACGGCGCTGCAGGGGCGGATGCTCCAGGCCGCGCTCAAGGCCGGCGTCGAGCTGCGGACCGGTGCCCCGGTCCGCGACCTGATCGTCGAGAACGGCGCCGTGGTCGGCGTCCTCACCGAAAGGGACGGCAAGCCCTGGCGCGTCGGCGCCCGGCTCGGAGTGCTGCTCAATGCCGGCGGATTCTCCCACAACCAGGAAATGCGCGACAAATACATTCCCCATACCCGCACCGAATGGACTCATGCCGCGGAAGGCGACACCGGCGACATGCACCAGGTGCTGATGCGCATGGGCGCGCAGATGGCGCAGATGGAAGAAATGGTCGGCAACCAGATGATGCTGCCGCCCGGCTTCAAGGAATCGGCCGGGGCACAGATGCAGCTGGCCAAGCCGCACGCCTTCATGGTCGACCAGTCCGGGGCCCGCTACATGAGCGAGGGCGGCTCCTACATGCTGTTCTGCCAGAACATGCTCGAGCGGCACAAGACGGTGCCCGCCGTGCCCAGCTGGATGATCATGGATAGCCAGTTCATGAAGTGGCACATGCTGGCCGACTCCATGCCCGGCTCGAAGCGGCCCGAGCACTGGTTCGCCTCGGGCTTCCTCAAGACCGGCGCGACGATCGAGGAACTGGCCGGCGCCATCGGCGTCGACCCGGCGACGCTCAGGGGGACGACCGAGCGGTTCAACGGCTTTGCCCGCACGGGTGTCGACGAGGATTTCGGGCGCGGCCGCAACGCCTACGACGCCTGGCTGGGCGACGACACCCACAAGCCGAACGCCGCGCTGGGCACGGTCGAGGTCGGGCCGTTCTATGCCGTCCAGATCGTCCCCGGCGACGTCGGCACGTTCGGCGGCGCGGTTACCGACAGCAGTGCCCGCGTGCTGCGCGAGGACGGCTCGGCGATCCCCGGGCTCTACGCCACCGGCACGACGACGGCGGCGGTGATGGGCCGCACCTATCCGGGCGCCGGCTGCAGCATCGGGCCAAGCTTCACCTGGGGTTTCGTCGCCGCCAAGCACGCCGCCGGGCTGGGCAACGCGGGAGTGTGACGGCGATGTACAAGGTCCTCCATTTCATCAAGCGCAAGCCGCACCTGACGCACGAGCAGTTCAGGGACCACTTCGAGCGCTCGCACGCCGCAATGGCGCTCAAGTTCTGCGGGCACCTGTTCGCCGAATACCGGCGCAACTACGTGAACACCGTCTTCACCGGCGGCGACTCCCGCGATCCCGACAGCGGCTATGGACCGCGCGCGTGGGAATGGGACCTGATTTCCGAATGGATCCTGCCGAGCGAGGAAGCGCTGAACGAGATCTACCGGATCATGCAGACGCCGGGCATCGACGAACTGTTCCATGCCGACGAGGACCGCTTCATCGATCGCACCGCGACGGTGACGGTGCCCTGCGAGGTCCGCGACAGGGGCACCGCCTTCGATCCCGAGGGCACGGTGTTCGACACCCCGACCGGCGAGCCGCGCTGGGATTGACCGCCAGTTCCTTTCCCCTCGATGGGGGAAGGATGCGAAGACCTGGCCCTATCAGGGCCTAGTCGCAGCTGGATGGGGGTGATGCTGCCAGGCGCGGCACCCGGCCGAGAGCGCACCCCCCAGCCAACGTGGCATTGCACCTCGTCCGCCGGTTCTCCATATCCGCTCCCATGGCCGAACTCGTCATCCGCCGGGGACTCGAAGAACCCGACACGTCCAGCGCCTTCGTCCCGCACAAGCCGCTGCGGCCGGACAAGAGCGACGGCGGCCGGCCGTTCCAGCTGGTCAGCGAATACCAGCCCGCGGGCGACCAGCCGACCGCCATTGCCGAACTCGTCCAGGCGGCGCGCGAGGGCGAGAAGACGCAAGTGCTGCTCGGCGTCACCGGCTCGGGCAAGACTTTCACCATGGCCAAGGTGATCGAGGAGCTGCAGCGCCCGGCGCTGGTGCTGGCGCCCAACAAGATCCTCGCCGCCCAGCTCTACGGCGAGTTCCGCAGCTTCTTTCCCGATAACGCGGTCGAGTATTTCGTCTCCTACTACGACTACTACCAGCCCGAGGCCTACGTGCCGCGGTCGGATACCTACATCGAGAAGGAAAGCTCGGTGAACGAGGCGATCGACCGCATGCGCCACTCGGCGACACGGTCGCTGCTCGAGCGCGACGACGTGATCATCGTCGCCTCGGTCTCGTGCCTCTACGGCATCGGCTCGGTCGAAACCTATTCGGCGATGATCTTCGACCTGAAGAAGGGCGAGAGCGTCGACCAGCGCGAGATCATCCGGAAGCTCGTGGCGCTGCAGTACAAGCGCAACGACGCCGCCTTCTCGCGCGGCAATTTCCGCGTCCGCGGCGATAACCTGGAGATCTTCCCCTCGCACTACGAGGACATGGCCTGGCGCGTCAGCTTGTTCGGCGACGAGATCGAGGAGATCGCCGAATTCGACCCGCTCACCGGCAAGAAGGGGGCGAGCCTCGACAAGGTGCGCGTCTACGCCAATTCGCACTACGTCACCCCCGGCCCGACGATGAAGCAGGCGACGCAGGCTATCCGCTTCGAGCTGACCGAGCGGCTGAAGGAGCTCGAGGCCGAAGGGCGGCTACTGGAAGCGCAAAGGCTGGAGCAGCGCACCAACTTCGACCTCGAGATGATCGCCGCCACCGGTTCCTGCGCGGGGATCGAGAACTACAGCCGCTTCCTCACCGGGCGCCTGCCGGGCGAGCCGCCGCCGACGCTGTTCGAATACCTGCCCGACAACGCGCTGCTTTTCGTCGACGAGAGCCACCAGACCGTGCCGCAGGTCGGTGCCATGGCGCGCGGCGACCACCGCCGCAAGCTGACCCTCGCCGAATACGGCTTCCGCCTGCCGAGCTGCATCGACAACCGGCCGCTGCGCTTCATCGATTGGGACGCCTTGCGGCCGCAGACCGTCGCCGTCTCGGCCACGCCCGGGCCCTGGGAAATGGAGCAGGCGGGCGGCGTCTTCGCCGAGCAGGTGATCCGCCCGACCGGCCTGATCGACCCGCCGGTGCTGATCCGCCCGGTCGAGGACCAGGTCCAGGACTGCATCAACGAATGCCGCGAGACGGCCAGGCAGGGCTACCGCACGCTGGTGACCACGCTGACCAAGCGCATGGCCGAGGACCTCACCGAATTCATGCACGAGGCCGGGCTGCGGGTGCGCTACATGCACAGCGACGTCGAAACGCTGGAACGCATCGAGCTGATCCGCGACCTGCGCCTCGGCGTCTACGACGTGCTGGTCGGCATCAACCTGCTGCGCGAGGGGCTCGACATTCCCGAATGCGGCCTGGTTTGCATCCTCGATGCCGACAAGGAAGGCTTCCTGCGCTCGGAGACCTCGCTGATCCAGACCATCGGCCGCGCCGCGCGCAACGTCGACGGGCGGGTGATCCTCTATGCCGACCGCATGACCGGATCGATGGAGCGCGCCATCGCCGAGACCGACCGCCGCCGCGAGAAGCAGCGCGCCTACAACGAAGAGCACGGCATCACCCCGGCGACGATCAAGCGCCAGATCGCCGATATCATCGCCGACACCGCCAGCCGCGACGGCGTGCTGGTCGAGGTCGACGCGGAAGGGACCAACAACCTCGTCGGCCACAACCTCAGGAGCTACATCGAGGAGCTGGAGAAGAAGATGCGCGCCGCCGCCGCCGACCTCGAGTTCGAGGAAGCCGGCCGGCTGCGCGACGAGATCCGGCGGCTCGAGGCCGACGAGCTCGGCCTGCCCGACGGCGAGAAGAAGGCGCCGATGGTCGGGCGCAGCAACGAGGGCAAGCCCGGGACGCGCAAGATGCGCTACGGCAAGACGCAGCGGAAGTGGGGGCGGTGAGGGATTAGCGCCGGGACGACGAAGAGTGCCGGCATTGCGCGTGGGCGAAGCCTACAACCGTCCGAACTTCGCCTCGAATCCGGCCGTATCGCCAGCCGACAGCATTTTCGCCTGCTCGATCCAGTTGTCGCGCCTGATGCGCCCGGCAAAGGCGCCGAGCTGGGTGTCGATGCGGTCGATATCCGCCTCGCTCCAGGCGGCGATCTCGGCGAAAGTGGTGATGCCGAGCGAGTTGAGCAGCGTCACCAGCTTGGGCCCCACGCCCTTGATACGGCGCAGGTCGTCGCCTTCGCCTGCCGCCGGAGCGGCCACTGCTGGAGCGGGCGGAGGAGTGGCTGCCGCGGCTTCCTCGCCGGCGGCGGCGCCGACGATTTCGCCAAGGCCGCCGAGGATGTCAGGGCCGGTGCCGGCGAAAGCCGCGGCCGTCGTCGCTTGCGGCGTTGCCCTCGCCGCAGCGGCGGCAGGCGGGGCATCGATCAGCGCCTGGTTGCGCTGCGCCGGTGCCACGCCCTCGTCGAGCACGTCGGGCCGGCGCTCGCGGCGTTCGATGCCCGATGCCCGCCCGAACAGCCACCAGGCGACCAGCAGGCCGATGACCAGGGCCAGCGCGAAAGCGACCCAATTGGCTTCGATCATTTGCAGCATCAGCTATCCTTTCCGCGCGAACAGCACCCAGCCCAGGGCGAGGCCCACGGCATAGGTAAGCAGCAAAAGCACCAGCATCTCAAGCCAAAGCGGCATGATTCGTCCTTACCTTATCCCGGCCCGGGAGTATCGATCGGCGTGGGGCGCATCGGCACTTTCTCGATCACCGAGAACTCGATGCGGCGATTGGCGGAATCCCCGGGATCGAGGCCCTCGAGCGGTCGCGACGAGCCGTAGCCGGCGGCGCGGAGGCCGTCAGCCGGGATGCCGCGGCCGATCAGCGCCCAGCGTACCGCGTCGGCCCGTGCCCGGGAAAGTGCGCGGTTGGCCCCTTCGTCGCCAAGCCGGTCGGTGTGGCCGGTGACCGCGATGATGCTGCCGAGGCAGGGCTTGAGCGCTGCCGCCACTTCGTCGAGCAGCGTCTCGCTGGCGGGATCGATGGCGGCGCTGGATTCGGAGAAGCGGATCGAGCGGGCCTTGAGGATGCCCTCGACATCGCCCTGGCAATGCATCGCGCCCTGTTCGTCGGCGATATCGGCGGCAGTGCGGGTGCGCCGGCTGCCGCTTTGCCAGCGCACGCCGCCGATGCCCGGGACATCGGCGATTGCCGCCGCGGCCCGGGCGCGGGTCGTGTCGTCGAGCTTGTCGCCGCCGGTCAAGGCCGGGTGCCGCGTCAGCCAGCCCTGCGCGGTCGTGAAACGGATGACGATGCCCTGGCCGCCGGCCTTGTCGCGCGCCGCCGCGGCCTGCTGCTCGAGCGAGGCGACCAGGGCCGGGCCCCGCGCCATGACCGCGCCGAGGGCGATGACGGCGGTGGCGAAGGCTCCGGCCAGGACGAGGGCAAGACGATAGGGGTTCACCCCGATGCGATAGCGGCCCGGCGGCGCGGGGGAAAGCGGCTAACGCGCGTGCTCCCCGTGCAGGCGTTCGGCCAGGAAGCGGCGCTACCCTCCCTTGAGCGAATCGGCGACGCCGACGAGGCGGATGAATTCCTGCCGGTAGAAGTCCTGCTGCCGCCCGGCCAGGGCGGCGATGTCGCGATGGCTGAAGCCGTTCATCATCTCGTCGCCGCGCAGCGTCTGGCCGAAGGCGGCGACGGCGGCGGCGAAGGCGAAGTCGCCCGTCGGCGGCGCGGCGCGCGCCATCAGGCCGGCGGGCACGACGCGCTCGATCAGTCGCGAGGTCTGGCCGTCGGGCAGCTTGTAGCGCAGCTTGACCTGGGCGAGCTCGGTCGCGCGCGATGCGGCCGCTGCTGGCAGCGGGTCGTCGTAGCGCCTCGGGGCGATCCAGCCTTTCGCCCCGGCGGGGACGATCTCGTAGATCGCGGTGACCTGGTGCCCGGCGCCGATGTCGCCGGCATCGACGCGGTCGTTGTCGAAGTCCTCCTCGCGCAGCGCGCGGTTCTCGTAGCCGAGCAGGCGGTACTGGCTGACCTGGGCCGGGTTGAACTCGACCTGGATCTTGACGTCCTTGGCGATGGTGAACAGCGTCGAGCTCATCTGCTCGCCGAGCACCTTGCGCGCCTCGAGCGCCGAATCGATGTAGGCGTAGTTGCCGTTCCCGTGGTCGGCAATCTGCTCCATCATCGCTTCGTTGTAATTGCCGGTGCCGAAGCCCAGCGTGGTCAGCGTGATGCCGCTGTCGCGCTCGCGCTCGACCATTTCGATCAGCGCCTTGTTGTTGGAAATGCCGACGTTGAAGTCGCCGTCGGTGGCAAGCAGGATGCGGTTGACCCCGCCCTTGACGAAGTTGTCGCGCGCCACGTTGTAGGCGAGCTGCAGCCCCGCGCCGCCCGCGGTCGAACCGCCCGCGCTCAGCCGGTCGAGCGCGGCGCGGATCCTGGCGGGGTCGTTGGTCGGCTCGAGCACCAGCCCGGCGGCGCCGGCATAGACCACGATCGAGACGCGGTCCTGCGGCCCCAGCTCGCCCGCCAGCCCGGCGAGCGCGGTCCTGACCAGCGGCAGCTTGTCCTCGCT
The DNA here is from genome assembly GCA_963205265.1 of Pseudomonadota bacterium. Lineage (GTDB taxonomy): Bacteria > Pseudomonadota > Alphaproteobacteria > Sphingomonadales > Sphingomonadaceae > Novosphingobium. The sequence goes on along the minus strand of CAUJJI010000177.1, from coordinate 16,038 downwards.
CGACATCGATCCCGACACGTCGACGAGGAACACCAGGTTCGCCGGCGGCCGACCGCGGCTCGGCAGGTCGTAGCCGCGCAGGCCGATGCGCAGCAGCCGCGTCGCAGGGTTCCACGGGGTCGCCGCGACGTCGGTGGTGACGGTGAACGGCGTCTCGCGCGTGGCCGGCCGGGCGTAGTCGTAGCGGAAGTAGTTGATCAGCTCCTCGCTGCGCACCGCGTCGCGCGGCGGCAGTGCGCCGCCGCTGATGAAGCGGCGGGCATTGGCATAGGCGCCGGTGTCGACATCGACCGAGAACGTGGAAACCGGCTCGGCCCGGGTAAGGTGAACGGGGCTCACCTCCTTGCCCTCGTAGCGCTCGCGGCCGGGGTCGGTCGCGACCATAACCGGCGGGATCATGTAGCCCGGCCGGGCCAGCTTGTGCGCGCTCTCGGCCGCGACCCGGCCCTGTGCGGAAGGCGCGACCATGACCGGAGACGGCGGCGGCGGGGGCGGAGCGGGCGGCGGTACGGTCGCATCGGCGACTGCGTTCGAGGCCGGCCCGTCCCGCGATGAGATCGGCGCCTGCTTCGACGTGGCGCATCCGGCCAGCAGGGCCAGGACACAGGTGGCCGTGATCGTTCCAACCAGACGCATGGCATTCCCTCCATTCGCTATTCCCGAAGCGAAGAGGCCATTCCGGCCGTGAATGGCGACTGAATGGTGCTGGCGTGCGGCGGGATGTGGCTGACGTCGTCGCGGGCTTGCCTCGGGACAACGTGGAAATCAGCCCAGGTTGGTTAGCTACCCCGCCCCCTTGCGAAACAGCACCCGGTCCTCCGGTCCGAAGCCCCGCGTCCAGATGACCCAGCAATAGACGCCGAGGATCGCCGGAACGCCGAAAGCGAGCTCGGCCCACTCCGGCAGGTAGCGCGTTGCCGCCCAGCCCAGGATCACTGCCGGCGCCGCTGCCCAGACCAGCGGCCAGCGCCAGTTGTTGATCGGCTGGTCGAGAATGCGCGAGAGCAGCCGCGACTTCACCAGCGAAGCCATCGCCAGCGCCAGCATCAGCGCGGCCGCGGCGGCGGCGGCGCGGTAGAGCTGGGCGGTTTCGCCGCCCGGGCCGAACCGGTCGATCAGCAGGATGCCGCCGATGGTCAGCAGCGCCTGCAGGCTGATCGTGCAAATCGATATGACGAGGTTCTGCAGCTTGGCCACATAGATCAGTGCGGCCTCGCTGACGACGGCCGTCGCCGCCACCACTTCAGCGGCGAGCAGGAAGCTCAGCGCGCCGGTGCCTCCGACGAAGGCCGGGCCGACGAGGCCCATGACGCCTTCGCCGGGTATGCCCAGTGCCAGCGCGATGCCCGCCTGCGCGGCGGTGATCCAGAAGCCGACCTGGCAGACTTGGCGGGCGATCGCCGCGTAGTTGCCTTCCTTGAGGTTGCGCGTGATCACCGGGCCGAGGATCGGCTCGAAGCTGGTCTTCAGCTTCTGCGGCAGGCTCGCCACCTGCTGGGCGACGTAGTAGACGCCGACCGCCGCCGGCGCGGCGAAAAATCCGAGGATCAGGATGTCGATGCGCCGCGTGCCCCACTCGATCGCGTCGGCGGCGGCCAGCGGCAGGCTGCGCAGGGTCAGGCGCCCCATCACCGTCGCCTTCGGCCGCCAGCCGACCGGCGGGCCATAGGCCTTGAGGAAGGGGACCAGCGCGGCTGCGGCGGCGGCGAAGATCGAAACGATATAGGCCAGCGACAGGCCGCTTTCCGGCGCGACGTAGATCATCGCCAGCGCCATGATCGACAGCGTCCAGGGCTCGACCACGGCGCGGGCGCGGACCGTGGCGCCGACGTTGTAGCGATAGGCCAGGCCCGCCAGCCAGATCTCGGTCAGCGCCAGCGGCGGAATGGCGATGACGATCAGCCGGTCGAGCTCGGTGTAATGGCCGCCGGGGAACAACGGCGCCGGGAACAGCCAGAACAGCAGCGCCATGGCCGAGGATGCGATCAGCGCGACCAGGGTGCCGTCGGCGACGACGTTGGCGTGGTGGTCGTCGGCCTCGGACAGCCGCTGCGCCAGGCCGCGCTTTTCGCCGAGGGTGCAGACCATCGCCGTCAGCTCGATGACCACGAGCGCTGAGGCAAAGCGGCCCAGCGCGGCGGCGCCGTAGGATTCGGCGCGTCCGGCGATGAACAGGAAAGGGATCCGGGCGGCAAGGCGCAGGAAGAAGCCGAACAGGTTGGTCCGCCCGCCGCGCGCCAGCACGGCAGTGTCGTCGAGCGCCGCGGCCTGGGTCAAGCGCCCGGCTCCTGCTCGGCGCGCAGCGGACGGGCGAGCAGTTCGGAAACGACGCTGCGCGCCGGAGCCTCGCCGGCGAGCAGGCGGCAGACGGCGCGGACGATCGGCATCTCGACGCCGCAGCGCTGCGCCAGCTCGGCCAGCACCGGCGCCGTCGCCGCGCCTTCGGCGACGCTCAGCTTGCCCGACAGCGCCTCGGCGGCGCTGCGGCCTTCGCCCAGCGCCTTGCCGAGCGAGAAGTTGCGGCTGGAGGTCGAGGAACAGGTCAGCACCAGGTCGCCCAACCCGCAAAGCCCCGCCAGGGTTTCTGCCCGGGCCCCGCGCGCCTGGCCGAAGCGCAGCATCTCGGCATAGCCGCGGGCGATCAGCGCGGCGCGGGCGTTCTGGCCCAGCTGCAGCCCCTCGACCACGCCGCAGGCGATGGCGAGCACGTTCTTGACCGCGCCCCCGATTTCCGCGCCGACGAGGTCGTCCGAGTAATAGGGCCGCAGCGCCGGGCGGGCGATGGCCGGCGCCAGCCGCTGCCACTGCGCTTCGCCGCCCGCGCAGGCGAGAGTCACCGCCGTCGGCAGGCCGGCGGCGACCTCGTGCGCGAAAGTCGGGCCGGACAGCACGGCGAGCATGGCGTCGGGCGCGGCATCGGCCGCCACTTCCGCCATCAGCCGGCCGCTGCCCGCCTCGATCCCCTTGGCGCAGAGCACGAGGTCGCGCGGCGACCTGGGCAGGCCGGCAAGGACCGAGCCGAGGAACTGCGCGGGAACCACGGCCAGCAGCGCCGACAGCGCGCCCAGTCCGGCAATGTCGCTGGTGGCGCGGATCGTCGCGGCGAGCGGCGCGCCCGGCAGGAACAGGCTGTTGCTGCGGCTGGCGTTGATCTCTTCGGCCAACTCGGGCTCGCGCGCCCAGAGCAGCACTTCGCTGCCGTCGCTGGCCAGCGCCTGGGCCAGGGCCGTGCCCCAGGCGCCCGCGCCGATGACGCCGATGCTCATGCCTTCACGCCCGCGCCGCGCACCGGCTCGGCCGCGGCGTCGAGCGGCCAGCGCGGCCGGGCGGCGAAGTCGAGCGAGTCCGACTGGCCGAGGCGCTCGATCCCGGCCCAGGCGATCATCGCGGCATTGTCGGTGCACAGCGACAGCGGCGGCGCGACGAAGCGCATTCCGTGTTCGCCGGCCAGTCTCTCGAGCGCCGCGCGAATCGTCCGGTTGGCGGCGACGCCGCCGGCGACGACCAGCGCATCGACGTCCCCCGCCGCTCCGATCGCCCGCCGCGTGCGGTCGACGACGCAGTCGATCGCCGCCTGCTGGAACGAGGCGGCGATGTCGGCATCGGCATGCTGCCCTGCCTCTTTCGCGCGCAATACCGCGCTCTTGAGCCCGGCGAAGGAAAAGTGCGGCTCCGCGCTTCCCAGCAGCGGTCTCGGCAGCGGGACCTTGCGCGCATCGCCCTCGGCCGCCAGCCGCTCGACCGCCGGGCCGCCGGGATAGCCGAGGCCGAGCATCTTGGCGGTCTTGTCGAAGGCTTCGCCCAGCGCGTCGTCGATCGTCGTCGCCAGCCGCCGGTAGCGGCCGACGCCTTCGACCAGCAGCAGCTGGCAATGGCCGCCCGAAACGAGCAGCAGCAGGTAGGGAAACTCCAGCGACGCATCGGCCAGCCGCGGCGACAGGGCATGGCCCTCGAGGTGGTTGATCGCGATCAGCGGCTTGTCGCCCGCCATGGCCAGCGCCTTGCCGGTCACCAGCCCGACCATCACCCCGCCGATCAGCCCTGGCCCGGCGGTCGCGGCGATGGCATCGACATCGGACAGAGTCATGCCCGCGTCGGCCAGCGTCGCCGCGATCAGCGGGGCCAGCCGCTCGGCATGGGCGCGCGCCGCTATCTCGGGCACGACGCCGCCGTAGGGACGATGCGCATCGTCCTGCGAAGCGATGCGCTGCGCAAGGATCACCCGGCCGCTCGTCACCAGGGCAGCCGCGGTTTCGTCGCAGGACGATTCAATCCCTAGAACAGTCTCCATCCCGGACTTTTCCTGAACGACAATGGCGAGTAGCACAAGCCGCGATGCTCGACCGTCCACTACGCCTTGGCACCCGCAAGTCGCCTCTCGCTCTGGCCCAGGCCGAGGAGGCCAAGGCCCGCCTGATCGCCGCCCACGGCCTTGCCGACGGCGACGTCGAGCTGGTCGCCGTGACCGCCAGCGGCGATCGCATCCAGGACCGCCCGCTGGCCGAGATCGGCGGCAAGGCGCTGTGGACCAAGGAGCTCGACGCCTGGCTGCTGGGCGGCGACATCGACTTCGCGGTCCATTCGGCCAAGGATGTCGAGACCATCCGTCCCGACGGCATCGCCCTGGCCGCCTTCCTCCCGCGCGAGGACGTGCGCGACGTGCTGGTCGGCGCGGCGAGCATTGCCGCCCTGCCGCCCGGCGCGCGCGTCGGCACCAGCGCGCCGCGCCGCGCCGCGCAGCTGCTCCATGCCCGGCCCGACTGCACGGTCCTGCCGTTCCGCGGCAATGTCGCCACCCGCCTCGCCAAGCTGGCGGCGGGGGAAGCGGACGCGACTTTCCTCGCCGCCGCCGGCCTCAACCGCCTGGGCGAGACCGGCACCGGCCATCCGCTGGCACCGGAAGACTGGCTGCCGGCGCCGGGGCAGGGGGCCATCGCCATCGAATGCCGCGGCGACGACGCGCGCATGCGCACCCTGCTTGCCGAAGTCGACCATGCGCCGACGCGCCATGCGGTGCTGGCGGAGCGCGGGCTGCTGGCGGCGCTGGGCGGCAATTGCCACAGCGCCGTGGCGGTGCTGACCACGCTTGCCGGCGGCGAGCTGCGGCTGCGCGCCGCGCTGTTCAGCCCCGACGGCGCCGAGCGGATCGAAGGCGAGGCCCGGTTCGCGCCGGGCGATCGCGACGGCCCGGCGCAACTGGCGGGCGAGCTGCTGGCGCGTGCCGTGCCGGCGATCTCTGCCCATTTCGCCGGCGCCGGCCGGCAGTCGGCGTGACGCCGGTCATCGTCATCCGCCCGCAGCCCGGTTGCGACGCCACCGTCGCCGCGGCCCGCGCGCTCGGCCTGGAGGCACGGGGCTTCGCGCTGTTCGACGTGCGCGCGCTGCCCTGGCAAGCGCCCGATGCCGACAGCTTCGATGCGCTGCTGATCGGCAGCGCCAATGCCTTGCGCCACGGCGGCGCGGGCCTGGCCGCCTGCCGCGGCAAGCCCGTCTATGCCGTCGGGCAGACCACGGCCGACGCGGCGCGCGCCGCCGGGTTCGAAGTCGTGGCCACGGGCAAGGGCGACCTGCAGGCGCTGCTGGCCGAGCTTCGTCCCGACCATCGCCGCCTGCTGCGCCTCAGCGGCGAAGCGAGAGTCGACCTGGCGCCACCGCCGGAGGTGAGCATCGTCGAGCGGCTGGTCTATGCCAGCGAAGGCCAGCCGATGCCGCCGGCGCTTGCGGCCCTGCTGCAGGAACCCGCCGTCGTCCTGCTCCATTCGGGCGAGGCGGCGCGGCATTTCGCCTGGCAGTGCGATCGCGTGGGCATCGACCGCCGGCGCATTTCGCTCGCCGCGATCGGCCCGCGGGTGGCGGCAGCGGCGGGCGATGGCTGGCGAACCGTGGCCTGGGCCGCGCTGCCGGCGGACGCGGCATTGCTGGCGTTGGCCGGTGAGATGTGCCAAATAGCCGCCAGCTCGCAGGAACAGCAAGATAGGGCCTGATGCAGGACGGAGCAGATTCAAGTGTGGGCCAGCAGGCGGACCTGGCTACGCCCCCACTGGCCATGCCGCCCACGCGCAAGGGCAGTGCCAAGCCGATCCTGCTGTCGGCCCTGGTCGCTTTCCTGCTGGGCGGGGGACTGGCTGGCTGGCTGGTCTGGAACGGCGAGCTCGACCGCCTGTTGCCGCGCCACGCCCAGGGGGCGGCCGCTCCCGTGCAGGCTGCCGGCAATCTTCCCGACGCCGCGTCCGCCAAGCCGGGATCGACTGGCACGCTCGATGTAGAGCGGGCCAGCCTCGCCGTCGGCGGGGTGGAGACCCGGCTCGCCCTGCTCGAAGCCCGCTTCTCGAGAATCGACCAGCAGGCCCAGGCGGCCTCAGCCAACGCCGCGCGCGCGGAAGCGCTGCTGATCGCCTTCGCCGCGCGCCGGCTGATCGACAAGGGCCAGCCGCTGGGCTTCGTCGAATACCAGCTCAAGCTGCGCTTCGGCAGCGCCCAGCCGCAGGCGGTGCAGACGATCGTCAATGCTGCCCGCGACCCGGTGACGCTCTACCTGCTCAGCAGCCAGCTGGCGGCCGCGGCGCCGGCGCTTTCGGGCGAGCGGCGCAACGAAGGCGCCTGGGATCGTTTCAGCCGCGAGCTCGCCAGCCTGTTCGTCGTGCGCCGCACGCCGTCGCCGACCACCACGGTCCTCGACAGGGCCGAGCGGGCGCAGGTGCTGCTCAAGGCAGGCCAGATCGACGAGGCGATCACCGAGGTCGAGCATCTGCCCGGTGCCGACGACGCACAGGACTGGATCGCCGCGGCTCGCCGCTATGCCGACGCCCAGCGTGCGCTCGACGTGATCGAAACCGCCGCCATGCTCGAGCCGCGCGGCCTGCGCGACGGCACCGGCCTCGCCGTCGACCAGCCGAGCCCGCTGGCGCCGGCGGCGAATCGCTGACGCGGCAAAGACCGTTCCTGCTCGCTACACTGGAAGAGGGTGAGCCCCAGAACCTCCCCGGAACGGGGAGGTTCTTCAGGCAGGCGCGCTCACACCAGAAAGACCCCCGGCATCACCCCCGCAGCAGTGCCGGCACTTTGCCCGACACGCCTCGCGCCTCGTCCATGAAGAAGCGCTTCAGTGCGGGCAGGCGCTGCACTGCGCCCATGCCGAGGCGGCGGATCGCGCTGGGCAGGCGGCCGGGCACGGCGAACAGGCGGTTGATGCTGTCGGTGGCGAACATCACGGTGAAGGCGTCGACGCTGCGCCAGCGCTCGTAGCGGGCGAGCAGCTGCGCGTCGCCGGGGTCGAGGCCGAGGCGCATGCCGTCGCTCAGGACTTCGACCAGGGCGCCGACGTCGCGCAGGCCGAGGTTGAGGCCCTGGCCGGCGATGGGGTGCATGCCGTGGGCGGCGTCGCCGATGATCGCCAGCCGCTCGCCGATGGTCTTGCCGGCGTGGTGGAAGCGCAGCGGATAGGACATGCGCGGCGCCGCCAGCTCGATGCCGCCGAGCACCCCGCCCATGCGCGCGGCGACTTCCTGGAGGAATGCGGCGTCGGACAAGCCGGTGACGCCCTTCGCGTCCTTTTCCGCCACGGTCCAGACCAGCGCGCTGCGGTGGCGGCCGTCGGCAGTGTCGAGCAGCGGCAGCAGGGCGAAAGGCCCGGCGGGGTAGAAGATTTCCCAGGCGACGTTGTCGTGCGGCCTGTCGTGGTAGAGGGCGGTGACGAATGCGCGGTGGTTGTATTCCCAGCGGGCGAGCGCGAAGCCGGCCTCGTCGCGCGTCGGCGACTGGCGGCCCTCGGCGGCGACCAGCAGGCTGCCGCGGAGCACCGCGCCGTTGTCCAGCGTCACCGCGACGCCGTGGGCTCCCCGCTCGCGCTCGACCGCTTCGGCGCGGGTGTGCCAGGCGATCGCCGGCTCCTCGCGCGCGGCTTCGAACAGGGCGAGGCGCAGGTCGCGGTTGGCGTACATCCGGCCGAGCGAATCCTTCGTCGGACCGTCTCCCGGCTCGGGCCGGAAATCGATGCGGCCCGGCTTGAGCCCGTCGGTGACGGCGATCGCGTCGATCGGGCAGCCCAGCGGCTCCAGCCGCTCGCCGAGGCCGATGTTGACGAACAGGTTCCAGCTGGCGGTGGAGATCGCCGAAGCGCGGCCGTCGACCCCTTCGGCGGTCAGCTCGGCGGGATCGGCCTTGTCGACGACATGGCTGGTAATGCCGGCCCGCGCCGCGGCCAGCGCCAGCGTCATGCCGACGAGCCCGCCGCCCAGGATCACGAGGTCTCGACGTTCTGGAGTGCTCATGCGGCGGTTTTTAGACGCGATCGGGGCGCGATGGTAGCGGGAGTTTGGACTGTATCGACGCGAATGCGCGCTAAGTTCCGTCGCCGCAGATATCCCCCGCCCCGCCGTCGATATCGAGACAGCGCCCGTCGAATTCCCCTGCCGGTACCTTGAGCCCGAGCAGCGCCGCCAGCGTCGGGGCGATGTCCACCGTCTCCACCGGGGCGGGCTGCTCGAAGCCGGCCAGGCCGCGCCGCCAGAACAGGATCGGCACCCGGCGGTCGTAGTCCCACGGGCTGCCGTGGGTGGCGACGTAGCCGCGGCCGGGATCGGGGATCGGCATGACCGCGCGCCCGAGCAGCACGACGAGGTCGCCCGAACGGCCGGGAAAGTACGAGGCGCGAGCGCGTTCGAGCAAGCTCCAGTCCTGCGGCGAGCCGGTGGGGGCGGGCGTGGCGGCAAGTTCCTCGGCGGTGAAGACCGCCGCGACTTGCGGCTGCCCCTTGAGGATATCGAGCAGCGCCGCCTTGGCCCTGGCCTGGTCCTCGGGCGGCAGCGCGCGCGAGATGTAGAAGTCGCCGGCCGGCCCGTCGGCCAGGACGATCGCATCGGCGGCGGCAATGCCGGTGCGCTCCTTGACCGCTTCGGACAGGCGGGCGGGGAGCAGCTCGGCAGTGGCGCGGGTGGCCGCGGGCAAGGCCTGCTGGTCGAGCCGCTCGGTCAGGTCGAGCCCGCCGTGATCGGCCGTGAGCACCACCGCATAGTCGACGCCGAGCGCGTCGATGCCGGCGAGCAGGTGGCCGACGGTCCGGTCGAGCTCGGCCATCTGGATGCACATCTCGGCTCCCTCGGTGCCATAGCCGTGGCCGATGTAGTCGGTCGCGGAAAAGCTGACCGAGAGGATGTCGGGCGCCTTGCCGCTGCCGAGCTTCATGCTGCGGGCCAGCGCCAGCGCGAGATCGGCGACCGCCGCATCGGCGCGCGGCGAGGCGACGAAGCCCCGCTCCACGCCCGGCTCCAGCGCAAGGTGCCCGTCGCCGACGCTGGCCTTGCCGGCGGCGACCGGCCGGTCGCGCGCGGCGCACCATTCGGGCAGGGGATAGGCCGGCGCGCCGGACCGGATCGTCGCGGCCCCGGCGGCACTGATCGCCGCCGCTTCGGGCGCGAGCTTGCGGCCGGGCAGGGTCATGAAGCCGCCGCCTTTCCACCAGTAGGCGGCGTCGATGGCTTGGCCGCCCATCATCATCACCGAGCGATCCTTGGCCGAGACCGCGACGTTGCGGCTTGTGCGCCAGGCCGCCTTCATCCGCTCGCCGAGCGTCGGCACGAGGAGATGCCAGGCCGACACCACCGGCTCGCGCGCCGTGCTTGCCGGGTCGCGCTCGTCCTCGGCGCAGTAGATCGGCCGGTTGCCGCGCGGGCCGCCGGGCTCGAACCAGGTGTTGGCGATGATCCCGGACCGCGCCGGCCGCGCCCCGGTCAGCAGCGTCGAGTGGCCGGGGCAGGTCTCGGTCGCGGCGTGCGACTGGAAGCCCGAGGGGAATACCGCCCCTTCCTGCAGCCGGGCGAGGCCGGCAGTGAAGCGCCGCCGGTACTGCGCGAACAGGTCGGCCGAGAACTGGTCGACCGAGATCGCCACGATCAGCCGCGGCGCATCGGCGGCGGGCGGCTCGGCCGTGGGCTGCTCGCGCGGTTTCGCGGCGGCGGGAAGACCGACCGCGAGGGCCAGGGCGGGTGCGGCGAGAAGGGCGGCAAGCTGGCGGCGCATTGGCTGTCCTTGAAAAACGTTCGCGATAACGGCACAGGCTTATTTGCCGGCTTGCGGTCTGGACGCAAGCCACCTCCGCGGGAGCTTCGTGACGATGCGCTGCTATCGCCTGCTTGTTGCGGTGCTATTGCAGTGCTGTGCCGTCCTCTTGCTGGCCGTCCCGGCGCTGGCCGCGCCGAACCACATCGCCGCGGAACTCGTCGCCGAGACCACCGGCATGCCGGGCGAGACGATCACCCTCGCCATCGCCATGCGGCCCGAGGAGGGCTGGCATGGCTACTGGCAGAACCCGGGCGACGCCGGTCTCGGGATGACGCTGAAATGGTCGGTGCCCTACGGCACCCGGCCGGGCGAGATGCGCTATCCGGTGCCGACCACCCTGCTCGTCGCCGGGCTGATGAACCACGTCTACAAGGGCGACTATGCGGTGCTGGTGCCGCTCGGCCTGCCGGTCGACGGCAAGCCGGGCACGGTGCTGCCGATCGCGGTCGAGGCGCAGTGGCTGGCCTGCACCGACCAGGTCTGCGTGCCCGAGCGCGCCCGGCTGCAGACTTCGGTCGTGCTGGGACCACGCGGCGCCCCGGACCTCCGCTTCGACGCCTGGCGCGCGCGACTGCCCGCGCCGCTCGGCGCAGAGGCGCGCTTCGAAGTCGCCGGCGACCGTATTCGGATAGGCATTCCGCTTCCGGAACGCGTGCCGCTGGCCGAGCCGCATTTCTTCGCGGCCGAGGATCGCGTCGTCGCCTATGCCGCGCCGCAGGGCTTCGCGCGCCAGGGCGATCTCCTTGTCGTGACGCTCGACCGTGCCCGCATGGCCGCCGGCCAGCCGCAGCGGCTGACGGGCGTGCTGCGCCTGAACGCTGCGGGCGACGGCCTGCAGATCGAAGCGAAGCCCGGCGCCGTGCCCGTCGGCGGCGAGCCGCTGGCGGCTGCATCCGCCCCACCGGCCCAGAGCTTGCCGCTGCTGCTGCTGGCCGCGCTGGCGGGCGGCCTGCTGCTCAACATCATGCCCTGCGTCTTCCCCATCCTCAGCCTCAAGGCGCTGAGCCTCGCCCGCGCCGGCGAGAGCGAAGCCCAGGCGCGGGCCGAAGGCATCGCCTATGCCGCCGGCGTGATGGTCGCCTGCGCCGCGCTGGGCGGGCTGCTGCTGGTGCTGCGCGCCGCGGGCGAGGAAGTCGGCTGGGCGTTCCAGCTGCAGGAGCCCGGCGTCGTCGCGGTGCTGCTGCTGCTGGCCGTGGCGATCACCGCCAACCTGCTGGGCCTGTTCGAATTCGCCGTGCCCGGTTTCGCCCGCGAGGGCAGTCCGCAAGGCGCCTTTGCTACCGGCCTGCTGGCGGCCTTCGTCGCGACGCCTTGCACCGGGCCGTTCATGGCGGCGGCGATGGGCGCGGCGCTGCTGCTGCCGCCGCTGCTGGCGCTGGCGCTGTTCCTGGCGCTGGGCCTGGGCATAGCCCTGCCGTTCCTGGCGGTCGCCTTCGTTCCGCCGCTGCGCCGGAGGCTGCCGAAGCCGGGGCCGTGGATGGTCCGCTTCCGCCACTGGCTCGCCGTGCCGATGGGCCTGACCGCCATCGCGCTGGTCTGGCTGGCCAGCCGCCTCGGCGGTACGGCCTTCGCCCTGGCCGCGGCCGGGCTGGGGTTCGGCCTGGTGGCGGCGCTGGCCGTGGCCGGTCGTCGCCAGCGGCGTGGGCAGTCGGCCACCACGCCGATGCTCGCCGGGCTGGCGGCGATCGCTTTGGCCGGGGTGATCCTGCTGCCCCGCACCGTCGCGGCGCCCGCAGCGGCGGGCGTCGGCATTCTCCCGGCCACTCCGTTCAGCGAGGCCGCGCTTGCCGAGGCGCGCGCGCAGGGCAAGCCGGTCTTCGCCTGGTTCACTGCCGACTGGTGCCTGACCTGCAAGGTCAACGAGGAAGTGGCGATCGAACGGCCCGAAGTCCGCGACGCCTTCGCCGGGGCCGGCGTGGTCGTGCTGCGCGGTGACTGGACGCGGCGCGACCCGGCGATCACCCGCTATCTTACGGCCCAGGGCGCGGCCGGCGTACCGCTCTACGTCTGGTATCCCGCCGGCTCGGGCGCGCCGCGGCAGCTGCCGCAGGTGCTGACGCCCGACAGCCTGGTCGCGCTGGTGGCGGCTAGAACGCCATGATCCGCACCACCGGGCCGCTGCTCTTGCCCGGCTCGGGGCGGAAGACCACCAGCTGGCGCGCACCGCGCAGGACGGCGCGATAGCGCGCCAGCTCGGCGCCGAAGTGCTGCGGTTCGGCCAGGTAGCCGTCGTAGTGGCTGATGACGGCATAGTCGGCGCGGCAGCTGGGCAGGCGCTTCAGGTCGACATGGCCGAGGTCGACGACCGGGCTGCCTTGGCGGTGGCTCTCGACGTCCGAATAGCGGATCCGCCCGGCGAGCGCCTCGCGCGCGTCGATGCAGCCGGCCGAACCGAGCGGGTAGCGGAACGACCAGGGGCCTTGCAGCAGGTCCATGCCGGCATGCTCGACCAGGACGGTGCTGCCGGCCGGCACTTGCGCATGCATCCAGGCGGTCGCCATCTGGCGGGTATCGTGGCCGCGTTCGACCGCCCGGACGAGCGAGACCTGCAGCATCGGCAGGGCCAGCAGGACGGCGGCGGCCAGTTCGGTCCCGGGCAGCGGGTGCTGCAGCCGCTCGCGCAGCAGGTCGGCCAGGGCGCATAGCGCGCGCGCCGCGGCAAGTGCGAGCAGCGGCAGCAGCGGCAGCATCCAGCGCTCCCAGCGCAGCGATTCGGCGCTGGCGATGGCGAGATAGGCGAAGCACACCGGCCAGACGACCAGGCCCCACTCGCGCGCGCCGCGCCAGGGCCAGAACAGCCCGATCGTCGCCAGCGCCATGCCGCCCCAGCCGAGCGAGCCGAGCAGCGGCTGCCGCAAGTACCAGCCGAGATTGGCCAGGAACCCGCCCCCGGTCCCGCCGGGATGGTAGGGCCGGGCCTCGCTGCTGAGATTGCGCAGCACTGTCGGGTAGTCGAGCAGGAGGTAGGGCGACACGATCAGCAGCGTGGCCGCTGCCGCCAGGCCGAACAGCACCAGCCGCGGCAGCTCGCGCCGGTCCTGCGACAGCCGCCAGGCGCCTGCGCATATCGGGCTCAGCGCGACGATCGCCGCCGGCCACTTGGTCGCGCAGGCCAGGCCGACGAAGATCCCGGCGGCAAGGTAGCTTCGCCACCGGCCGGTGCGCATCAGCGACAGCGTCGACAGCAGGCAGAGCAGCATGAACAGGCTCGCCTGGACGTCGCTGCGGATGACCTGCGAAGTGGCGATGTGGATCGGGTTCACCGCCAGGAAGGCCGCGCCGATCAGGCCCAGGCGCTCGCCCGCCAGCTTCCGGCCGAGACGATAGGTAAGATAGACGCAGGCGATCCCGCAGACGACGAAGAACAGGCGGGCCGGCAGCCAGACCAGCCCGGGGTCGAAATAGGCGGCGCTGCCGAAGGCGGCGAGGTCGGCGTAGCGGCCGCCGGCAATGCCGATTCCCGCCACCGCGACCAGCACCAGGATGATGCAGTAGAGCGTCGTCGTCGCGGGATGGCCGAACCACTGCGGGTTCAGGCTTTGCCTTTGCAGCATCTCGAACGCCGTCATCATGAACAGCGGTTCGTCGGGGTCGTTGAGCGCGGGCAGGCCGAATCCGACCCCGTGCAGGCGCAGCCCGGCCGCGGCGGCCAGCACCGCCGGCAAGCCGACCCGATGGAACCGACTTGGGCGAGGCTGGTTACGGCTCTCGGGCGGCGTAGCCGTCACAGCGGCGTGGGCCCGGACATGGAGACGTCATGCGAACGGTGATTCTGGCCGGCGGCCTCGGCAGCCGGCTCGGCGAAGAAACCGCAGTGCGGCCGAAGCCGATGGTTGAAATTGGCGGAAAGCCGATTCTTTGGCATATAATGAAGATCTATTCTTCAGCCGGATTCAATGATTTTGTCATTTGCCTTGGCTATAAAGGCTATATGATCAAAGAATATTTTGCCAATTATTTTTTGCATACTTCCGACGTTACGATCGATCTTCGCAACGGCAACGGCATGGAAGTGCACGCCTCGCACAGCGAGCCCTGGCGGATCACGCTGGTGGACACGGGGCAGCAGACCATGACCGGTGGGCGCCTGGGCGCCGTCCGCTCCTATCTCGAGCCAAACGAGCCGTTCTGCTTCACTTATGGCGACGGGGTCGCCGATATCGACATCGCCGACCTCGTGGCCTTCCACGCGCAGCACGGGCTGAGCGCGACGGTCACCGCGGTGACGCCGCCCGGGCGCTTCGGCGCGCTGGAATTCGACGGCGGGCGGGTCGTCGATTTCCGCGAGAAGCCGGCGGGCGACGGCGGGCTGATCAACGGCGGCTTCTTCGTCGTCGACCCGTCGGTGCTCGACCTGATCGACGGTCCGGACACGATCTGGGAAAGCGGCCCGCTCGAGACTCTGGCCCGCCAGGGCGAGATGATGGGCTATCGCCACGACGGCTTCTGGCAGCCGATGGATACGCTGCGCGACAAGCTTTATCTCGAGGACCTGTGGAACACCGGCAAGGCGCCGTGGAAGCGGTGGTGAGCGCAATGGCTCCACGCTTCGCCTGGGCCGGGCGCCGGGTGCTGGTGACCGGCCATACCGGCTTCAAGGGCGCCTGGCTGTCGCTGTGGCTGCATCGCCTGGGTGCCGAAGTGACGGGCTTCGCACTGCCGCCGCCGACCGATCCCAGCCTGTTCGACGCCGCCCGCATCGGCGAGCTGCTGCGCCACGTCGAGGGCGACGTGCGCGACCCGCAGGCGCTGGCCGCCGTCGTCGCCGAGGCGCGGCCGGACGTGGTCTTCCATCTGGCTGCCCAGCCGCTGGTGCGCTATTCCTACGAGCAGCCGGTCGAGACCTATGCGACCAATGTCATGGGCACTGTCCACCTGCTCGAAGCGGTGCGGCAGGTGCCGGAAGTCCAGGCGGTGGTCTGCGTCACCAGCGACAAATGCTACGAGAACCGCGAATGGGTCTGGCCCTATCGCGAAAGCGATCCCATGGGCGGCCATGATCCCTACAGCAGCAGCAAGGGGTGCGCCGAGCTGGCGGTCGCGGCTTGGCGAAACTCCTATTTCCGCGACGCCGGCCCGGCGCTGGCCTCGGTGCGCGCCGGCAACGTCATCGGCGGCGGCGACTGGGCGAGCGACCGGCTGGTCCCCGACCTGGTCCGCGCTTTCGAAGCCGGTGCCGCACCGCTGATCCGCTCGCTCGACGCGGTGCGGCCCTGGCAGCATGTGCTGGAAGCGCTCGGCGGCTACCTCCTGCTCGCCGAACGGCTGGCCGCCGGCGATCGGACTCTGGCCGAGGCTTGGAATTTCGGCCCCGCGGACGAGGACGCCCGGCCGGTCGGCTGGATCGTCGAGCGGATGCGCGCCGCCTGGGGCGGCAATGCCACAGAGCCGCGGCCCGACACCGGCCTGCGACCGCACGAGGCCGGGCTGCTGCGGCTCGACACCGCGAAAGCCCGCTCGGCGCTCGGCTGGCGACCCTCGCTGCCGCTGGAGCAAGCGCTCGACTGGATCGTCGCCTGGCACAAGGCGGTCGGCTCGGGCAAAGATGCGCGCGCGGTCACGCTCGCGCAGATCGCCGAATACGCCGCACTCGCGCCGGCATCGCCGCGACGCACCGCCGCAGCCTGAGCGGGAGTGGTCTCCGGCCCCGTTCGCCGTCCAGGATCCTCTCGTCCTCCCGGGCTCGACCCGGGACCGCTGTGATCTTGGGCGGACGCTTCATATTCGTCACCCTGAACTCGTTTCAGGGCCCATTTCGCCTCGAGGCGCCGGAGCCCTGCATGGACGGGCAACGGCGCCGTTGCGTCTCGGCCCTAAGCTTCGGAGCTTGGGGAGAAATGGGTGCTGAAACAAGTTCAGCATGACGGGGGTGGAGTGTGGGAGGCGAACAAACCCCGTCGTCCCGGGCTTGACCCGGGACCGCTGTGATCTGGGCCGGACGTTCCGTCGACGAGGCCTGCGGTCCCGGGTCAAGCCCGG
>CAUJJI010000176.1 GCA_963205265.1 Pseudomonadota bacterium | reverse complement strand
GCGAGCGTGATGATCGCGCGATAGTTCCGTGCGGTCTTTTCGTAGCGTGTGGCGACGCGCCGGAATTGCTTGAGCTTGCTGAAGCAGCATTCGACCAGATGGCGCTGGGCATAGAGATGCTTGTCGAGCGGATATTTCCGGGTGCGCGACGGGTTGTTCGGGATCACGGCGTGAGGATCAGCGTGCAATAGGCACCCCCTTCGTGGGGTGATCGGTGCTGCGCGACAATCAAGGTGAGAACAGCGCGACAATCTAGATGAGAATGGCGGGGGTGTGTCTGTCGGGACGAGGGGCGAAGCCCCGAGGAGCGACAGACACACCCCCGCAAGCGTCTTTTCTTTTGGAATGGCGCTTTTGGTGATCGTGACCTGCCAGGTGGCGCCTCCTTTGGAAGGGGAGATGCGGTGCCCGGGAGACATATCAACGATCATCAGGTGAGATTATATATGAAGATGAGACAGACAGTGTCGCCGCGCTCGGCGGCGGCGTGCGCGGCGTTCAGCACGGCAACGGCGTATCGGCTGGAGCGGGATGCGCAGTTGCCCTCGCAGAAGAAAGAGCCGCGCGGTCGCCGGCGCCCCGATCCGCTGGCGGATATCTTCGATAGCGAAGTTGTACCGCTGCTGGAGGCGGCGCCGGGACTCCGGGCTGTCGCGGTGTTCGAAGAAATGCAGCGTCGTCATCCTGAGCTTCCCGATGGGGTGCGGCGGACGATGGAGCGTCGGGTTCGAAGCTGGCGGGCGCTGCAAGGCCCGGATCGCGACGTGATCTTCCGCCAGGTGCACGAGCCGGGTCGGATGGGGCTGTCGGATTTTACCGACATGGCCGATCTGGGCGTACACATCGCCGGGGTCGGGCTCGATCACCGGCTGTACCACTTCCGGCTCGCCTGTTCTGGCTTCGAGCATGCCCATGTGATCCTGGGCGGCGAGAGTTATGTCGCGTTGGCGGAAGGGCTGCAGAATGCCCTGTGGGCGCTGGGCGGCGCGCCGCGCGAGCATCGCAGCGACAGTCTGTCGGCGGCGTTCCGGAATCTGGATGCATCGGCGCGCGAGGATCTGACGCACAGATATGACGCGCTGTGTCGCCATTACCGGATGGAGCCGACCCGCAATAACCGCGGTGTTGCGCATGAAAATGGTGCGATCGAGAGCGCGCACGGGCATCTGAAGGCGGCGGTGCGCGACGCGCTGTTGATGCGCGGATCGACCGACTTCAACGATCTTGCGGAATATCGCTGCTTCGTCGACGAGATCGTCGCGCGCAAGAATGCACGGTGCGCGAAGCGGATCGACGCCGAACGGGCGGTGCTTCAGTCGCTACCGAGCATGCGCACCAGCGATTATGAAGAGGTGCTTGTCATGGTGACCTCCTCGGGCGGGTTCACGCTGCGCAAGGTGTTTTACACCGTGCCGTCGCGGCTGATCGGCCATCGACTGCGAGTGCGACTTTACGACGATCGGCTTGAGCTGTTCCTCGGCGGCACACCGCTCTTTACGCTTCCGCGCGGCCGCGCCGAGCGCAGCGGCAAACATGGCCATGTCGTCGATTATCGCCATGTCATCCATGCGCTTCGGCGCAAACCGATGGCGCTGCTGAATCTTGTCTATCGCCACCAGCTCTTCCCGCGCGAGGCCTACCGGCGCATGTTCGATCGGCTGCTGGAGCGGCTCGCCGAACGGGTCGCGTGCCGGACAATGGTCGAGCTTCTTAGCCTCGCGCATGAGCGGGCCTGCGAGGCCGAACTCGCCGCTGTGTTGGAAACCCTGCTAGCGACGCCGCAGGGTATGCCGGACATGGCAATGCTTAGGGCGCGGTTCGCGCCCGACCCCGCGGCGCTGCCCGAGGTCATCGTCGAGCTCGTCCCGCTGAGCGCCTATGAAGCGCTCCTGGCTCCTCGCGCGGAGGAAATGGCATGAACCAGGGTATTGATGTCACAAAGCTCACGCTGATGCTCAACGAGCTGCGACTGCCGACAATCAAACAGCTCTGGCCGACGTTCGCCGAGCGTTCCGACAAGGAGGGCTGGCCGGCGGCGCGGTTCCTCAGCGCGATCACCGAGCATGAGATCGCCGAACGCGGTCGCCGCCGCATGGAGCGGCATCTGGCGGAGGCGAAACTGCTGCCGGGAAAAACGCTCGATACGTTCGACTTCGACGCGGTTCCGATGATATCGAAGGCGCAGGTGATGGCGATCTGCGCCGGAGACAGCTGGCTCGAAAATGGCGCAAATCTGATCCTGTTCGGCCCGCCCGGCGGAGGAAAATCGCATCTGTCGTCGGGCATCGGGCTCGCGCTGATCGAAAAGGGTTGGCGGGTGCTGTTCGTCCGGACCTCCGACCTCGTCCAGAAACTGCAGGTCGCGCGCCGCGAGCTCGCGCTCGAGAACGCGATCAATCGGCTTGATCGCTTCGACCTTCTGATCCTCGACGACCTTGCCTATGTCGCCAAGGATCAGGCTGAAACCTCGGTTCTGTTCGAGCTGATCAGCGCGCGATACGAGCGGCGTTCGCTGATGATAACCGCCAACCAGCCGTTCGGCGAATGGAACCGGGTCTTCCCCGATCCCGCAATGACGCTGGCCGCCGTCGACCGCCTCGTGCACCACGCCACCATCTTCGAGATGAATGTCGAAAGCTATCGGCGGCGCACGGCTATCGAGCGAAAACAGCAGGGGGCAGGTCGCCCCGCCAAGGTCGCCACAGCCAAAAATACCGATGTGTCGCTCCCCGACAATCAACCTGAGACATAGGTCTTGCCAGCGGCAATCAAACACACCAAAACGACCTCGTCGCGATCAGCGCTTCTCATCCTGATCGTCGCTAACTTCTCATCCAGATCGTCGCGCTACACTATGCTGCGGCTTCAGCCAAACAATGATCGAATCGGTTAGCCAATTGACAGTATGGGCAGGCTCGCGCGCGCGCCAGAATTTGGACCTCTGGCGCGCCGCCGATGACGAAGGCGAAGCCCTAGAGTAGATGGCTTTCTTGGTCGGCGCGTTCGAGTTTGTAGAACGCTGTCGCGGCCATAATCGCAAACCGATGAGTTAGGATGGTTGCACATAGATCCCGCCCAAACGCTAGATCGGCTCGGGCAAAGTTTCTGCCGGATTTCAGCCGCTAGCGGGCAGCCCGGGCGTACCCGTTTCCGCCGGATACGTTTGCAGATAATTCTCCTTTATCATGTGCGA
>CAUJJI010000175.1 GCA_963205265.1 Pseudomonadota bacterium | reverse complement strand
ATCGCCATCCACAGCGTCGAATTGGTGAAGGCGATGTTGTAGCCCGCGATTTCCCAGTGATCCGTCCCGAACATCGGGTGGATCGAGAACTGGTGCATCGGATCGACTTTGCCTTCTTCGGCTGCCACGTTCCTGCCTCTTCACATGCGCGACAGCGCCCCGTTCGTTCCCCGAAGCGTGCGGGGGTTCAATCGGGACGCCGGTTCGAAATCCGGATGATGTTTCTGAAGGCGACGAAGATTCCGAGGAACATCACCACCAACAGGCCCCAGGGCGAGGTTCCGGCAAAGTGGTCGATGACCCAGCCGATGAACGCACCGCCGCCGATTCCGCCCAGCAATTCCGCCAGCACGCGGTTACCCATGCGATAGTTCGCATCGGTTTCCGCCCCTGCTGCCGTCCGGCTGCGTTCGTCTTCGCGCTCTTTGGCGGCTTGCAGCCGCTTGTCGAGCGCGTCGATCCGCGCATCCTCGCTGGTCGTTTCTCGTGCAGGGGGGTCGTCGCCCATCTCAGGCTCCCTAAAGGATACAGATGAGAGGCTCCAACCGCCGCCCGCCGAGGGCGCCGCCCCCTTAGGCAAGGGGGGTGCCCGAGTCAACCGACTGGCAGACGCAATGCTGCGAATGGTGTGGGGGTGGTCCGGGAGCGGCACCCAATTCGTCGTTCCGGGCGCGACCCGGAACCGCTCTTACCGTGCAGGATGTTCCGCCGACGAGGCCGGGATCCCGGGAAGACCGTTACGGGCAGCGGCTGTCGCGTTCCGGCGCGCCGGTTCCGCGAGTTTGCCAGGTGCCGCCGGGAGCCTGGTACTTTTCCCCGGGCACCGTGCGCAGAATCAGCACGCAGCCCTGGGTGAAGGCATATTCCTCGAGCGTGGCGCTCTGCGCGCGGGCGCGCTCGGTATAGTTGGCGCGGCGCTTGATGTTGAGATCGTCGACCAGCGCCCGCAGTTCCGGCGTGCTCGCGCCGACGATGCCGAGATAGCCGTCGGTCTTCTCGCCTACCTGGCCGGCGGCCCGCGCCGCCGCATAGGCCGGGTCGCGCTGCTGGGCCTGCAGCGGCAATGCCGCAGTGGCCAGCGCCAGGATCATCGCTCCGGCGATCGCCCGGCGGCGGGACTTCGGGTTCGAGGCATGGGCCATTGTCAGAATATCTCCGGATTCGATTCGATGTTCTGCTTCACATCATCGGCAAGCCGATAGATCACCTCCTGCTTGATGTTGATGTTGAGCTCGATCACGATCGGCTTGTCCGGCGCGTTGACCGAGATACATCCCGACAACGCTCCGGAAAGCGCCGCCGCGCCGCCCAGCACCAAGGCCACCGTGCGCAGCGTACGATGGCCTGACCGCCCGTCCCCCTGTTCGATCCGCATGGTCCCGGTTCTCGCAGCATGGCAACGCTTGGTCAATCTGGTCGGCTTCATCGCAGAGGTTCGCTTTCGCAGGGCTGAATGGGTCACGGGCGGCCGCCCGGAGGCGCGGCGGCAGGACGGGCGACCGGCCGGCCGGCGGCGTCGAGCAGCCCCAGCGTGCGGGGATCGCGCACATAGGCCGGATCGTAGAGCGACTTGAACGAGGTGATCAGCTGCTGGAACGGCGCCTTGATGTTGATGTTGAAGCGGATCGGCAGCTTGGCGATGCGGTCGGTCAGGAAATTGCGCTTGGTCCCCTCCCCTTGGCTGATCCCGTCGAAGCGCACGCGGGTGACGATCTCGCCGTCCAGCGCGCCATCCATGCCGATCGACATCTCGCGGTAATTGACCGACTTCAGCGCATCGAAAGCGAAGTTGGCCATGGCCGAGAGATCCTTGTAGCTGAGCGCGCCGACGTAGGAGACGTTGCCGCCCGGCGGCCGCGAGTGCAGCAGTCCGCCCTCGATGTGGCCGCCGTTCTCGTCGAAGACCAGCGGCAGGGCGCCGTCGAAAGTGCCGGTGGCGGCGAGGTTGGCGAGCTCCATGCGCTCGACGAAGCGGGCGGCGTTCAGGCCCTCGATCACCAGGACGTAGCGGCGGGTCTCGGCCACGCCGATGTTCATCCGCACCGGCTGCAGAGTCAGCCGGCCGTCGAGGAAGGGCCAGCTGCCCTGCTTGATCAGCAGCGCATTGTTCGGCTGCATCTCGAACGTGACCAGCCCGTCGGTCACCTCGATCCCGGGATTGATCGAAGCGATGCGCAGCTGCTGGTCGGGGGCGGTCACCAGCCCCAGCAGGTCGGTGAAGGCGACTGTGCCGGACAGGCCCTTCAGCGGCCCGAAGGCAGCGGCGAAGTCGAGCGAATCGGTGGTGAAGCGGCCGGTGCTGGTCACACCGCGATCGTCCCAGGCGATGCGGCCCTCGCCGCGCACCGTTCCATAGGTATTGGCCAGGACGCCGAGCGCGAGCCGCGAGATCGTATCGGGCTGGAGCTTGTCGTCGAACAGGATCCCCGGCACCGCGAGATCGGCCGTACCGCTGCCGCTGGCCAGGTCGTGCCGGATCGCGGCGCGCACCACCTCGCGGTCGCTGGCAGGCTCGCGCAGGATCGCATCGGCGACGATGCGGTTGTCGGCCAGGACCAGCGCGGCATCGCGCGCGACGAGCGGCTGGAAGCGCGAATCGACCGCGCGGTCGCTCAGCCGGAAGCCGGCCTGCGACAGCGTCAGCCTGCCGTCGGCGAAGCGCCAGGCGCCGCTCGCCTCGCGGATGTCGAGCGGCACCGCCGCCAGCAGCACTTCCGAGCCGGCGAACCGCCCGGCGACCTCGTTGCCGATTCGCGCGCCGAGCCGGGCGATGCGAAAGCGCGAGGCGGTTGCGGCCGGCCCCAGCGCGACGTCGACGTCGCGGACGTCGAGCGTGCCGGGCATGGCCATGCCGGCGGCCCCGCTGCGAATGCGGATCGGCGTCGCGCCGAGCCGGCCGGTCAGGTCGAGCGACGGCACGCCGACGGCGATGCGAGTCCCGCGCCCGTCTCTGCGCACGATCGCCGTCCCCGGCGGCGGGCACAGCGGCAGGCGGCGCCGGTCGAAGCTGAGGTCGGCAAGCGTCAGCCGCTCGAAGCCGATCACCGTGCAGCGCCGCCACAGCGAGACGCCCGCCCGCGGCGACCAGTTGCCCTCGATCGGCAGGACCAGCCCCTCGGCCCGCCCGCCGGGCAGTGCGCCGGCCAGCCTGGCCTCGCCGCTGAAGCCTAAGGCGCCGCCGCCGAGCTGGACGAGCGAGAAGCGCGGCACGGCGATCCGCGCATCGCCCGACCGGTATTCGGCCATGGCCATGCGCATTGCCAGCGCCCCGCCTTGGCGACGCTCCATCCGGCCTTCGACGTGCGGCAGTCCCTCGCCGCCGGTGGCGAAATTCCCGGCCAGCAGCGGCGGGCCGTCGCCCCGGGTCGTGTACTGCAGCCGCGAGACCGCCAGCAAAGTCGCGCCGCTGCCGCCGCGCAGGGCCGCCTGCGGCACGACCAGGTCGAGCCGGCCGGGCGAGCGCCGCAGGACGTAGCTGCCGCTCAAGGTGCTCGCCTGCCCCTCGCGCGCCAGCGCGGCGCGCATCCGGCCGAGCAGCGGCGCGACCAGCGTGCCGGCGCCGCTCCGCTCCCCGTCGGCGAGAACGGCGTCGAGGCCCCGGCCGGTCGTCACCCGGCTGCCCGTCGCCTCGCCTTCGGTTTCCAGCCGGGCAAGGTCGCCGGAGCCGCGCAGCACGCCGTTGAGGCTCAGCGTCCCCGCCGCCAGCTGCGGCGTCGCAATCGCCGAACCGGTGAGCGCGTAGTGCGCGATCAACGCCTGCTTGCGGTAGTTGAAGCGCAGCTTGCCTGCGGCCCCGGCCATGCTGTTCGCCGCCAGGGCGAGCCTGCCCGAGCGGAACCCGGCGCTGCCCTCGCCGCCGTCCAGCGCCGGATCGGCCACGGCGTCGAGCTCCAGCCCGGCACCGGCCAGCGCGAGCCCGCCCGCGCCGCAATCGAGCCGGCGCAGCCGGAGCGGCCCGGTGAACCGCGGCTTCTCCGCCGTCACCGCAAGCCGGCCGTAGAGGCTGGCGCGCTCGATCCGGCAGCCGGCCAGCTGCGCATGCGGCGCGATCGCGGCGACGGTCGCGGCAAAGCCCCCGCGCAAGCCGCCGCTGCCGTCGAGCTTGAAGCCGACGGCCCCGAAATCGGCATCGAGCAGGCCGCGCCCGTCAGTGACGGCGAGATCCAGCTCGGGCAGGCGGAACGGCTCCTTGCTGCCGGTGAAGATCAGCGGATCGAGGCTGCCGAAGCTCAGCTTGCCGTTGCGGTAGCTGCCGTGGAGCCGCGGCCGCAGCAGCGAGACACTGCCGATGCGAGGCGCGCCCCAGCCCAGGCTCACGCCGATCTCCGCCCGCTCGATGGTGAGATCGGGGTGTGCCGGATCGCCGATCACGATATTGCGCAGCACCTGACGGCGCGGCCCGATCGAGACGATCTCGTACCTCGCCGGCAGGCCGAGCGACTCCAGCTGGCCGGAGATCACGTCGTCGGCGATCTTCTCGCGCTGGAGCCAGCCGTAGCCGAGCAGGAGCGCCACGATCCCGCCTCCCGCCAGCGCCGCCCGGCGCAGGCGGCGCGAGCGGACGCGCGCCGGTTCGGCCTCGGCCTCGCCTGCGCTTTCGCGTTCCGCCAGCTCCGCTTCGTCCTGGGCCATTCGTCTCACACTTGCGCCGCCCACCGATGAAAGGCAATGGACTGGCGTCGCTCCATTGCGAGACCCGATGCCAGAGACAGACGAACTGTTCCCTGAACCGAAGCCCCAGGCCTGTGCCGGGGCGAGCGAAGGCCACCGCGCCCGGTTGCGCAAGCGCCTGCTCGACGGCGGGGCCGAGGCGCTGGCCGATCACGAAGTCGTCGAATACCTGCTGATGACGGCGATCCCGCGCCGCGACGTGAAGCCGCTGGCCCATGCGCTGATCAGGCGATTCGGCTCGCTGGCCGGGGTGCTCAATGCCGATCCGCGCGCGCTCGCCGCGCATCCCGGCATGGGCGAGACTACCGCCGCGGCCCTGAAGATCGTCGCTCTCGCCGCCCGCCGCCTCGCTCGCGAGCAAGTCCGCGCCCAGCCCGTGCTCGGCAGCTGGCAGGCGCTGATCGACTACCTGACGATCGACATGGCGCACCTGACGGTCGAGCGCGTGCGCGTGCTCTACCTCAACGCCCAGAACATGCTGATCCACGACGAGCACGTCGGCGACGGCTCGATCGACGAAGCCGCCATCCACCCCCGCGAAGTCATCCGCCGCGCGCTCGACCTCGGCGCGACGGCGCTGATCCTGGTGCACAACCATCCCTCGGGCTCGCCGCAGCCCAGCCGCGCCGACATCCAGATCACCGGCCGCATCGCCGAGGCCGGCCGGCTGCTGGGGATCACCGTGCACGACCACGTGATCATCGGGCGCGAGGGCTATGTCTCGCTCAAGGCGAAGGGGCTGATTTGATGGGTGCGCAAAGGATCCTCCCCTGGAAGGGGAGGGGGACCGCGACGCGCAGCGGCGTGGTGGAGGGGGTTCGCCTCATCAAGGCAGCGGGTGCGGAAGCGCGCCGAGCGACCAGCGCCGCGCCTCGAACGGGGCCCCCTCCACCTTCCTGCGGACGGTCCCCCTCCCCGTGCCGGGGAGGAATTATGGGCCACGCCCCATGTGCGTAGCCGCTTTCGCCTGGCAGGCGCATCCGCGCTGGCGGCTGGTCGCCATCGGCAATCGCGACGAATACCACGCTCGCCCGGCGGCGGCGCTCGCCGCCTGGGACAGCGGCATCATCGCCGGCCGCGACCTGCAGTCGGGCGGGACCTGGCTCGGCGTCGGCCCGGCGGGCCGCTTCGCGCTCGTCACCAATCGCCGCGGCTTCGGCGAGCGCGCGCCGGACAAGGCATCGCGCGGGACGCTGGTCGGCGACCTGCTCACCGGAACCGGCGCCTATGCGGATCCGCAGACGGCCCCGCTCGACGACTTCAACCCGTTCAACCTGATCCTTGCCGACGGCCGCGGCGCCCATTTCCTGTCCAACCGGCCCGAGACGATCCGCACGACGCTGGTCCACGGCATCTACGGCCTGTCGAACGGCGCGCTCGACGAACCCTGGCCCAAGACGCTGCAGCTGAAGGCCGCGCTGCTGGACTGGCTGAACGGTCCCGCAGAGGACTTCGCCTCGCTGTTCGCCGCGCTCGCCGACGAGGACCTCGCCGCCATCGGCCTGCACCCGCGCGAGCCTTCCGACATCCCGCGCGAGGCGCCCGAGACGCCGGTGTTCATCCGCGACGGCGAATACGGCACCCGCTGCAGCACGGTCGTCGCGGTCGGCCACGACGGCGAGGGCCGCATCGTCGAGCGCCGCTTCTCGGCGGCCGGCGACTGCACCGGGGAAACCGCGCTTGCCTTCCGCGCCCCCGCCTCCTAGCGGCACCGCGTCGAAGCAATCCGGAGTCGAACCATGGTCCCCCGCTACGCCCGCCCCGCGATGACCGCGATCTGGGAGCCCGAGGCGCGCTATCGCATCTGGTTCGAGATCGAGGCGCATGCGACCGACAAGCTGGGCGAACTGGGCGTCGTCCCCGCCAGCGCCGGCAAGGCGCTGTGGGATTGGTGGGCGACCGGGCCGACGATCGACGTCGCCGCAATCGATGCGATCGAGGCCGTGACCAAGCACGACGTCATCGCCTTCCTGACCTGGGTGGCCGAACAGGTCGGCGACCAGGCGCGCTTCATGCACCAGGGCATGACCAGCTCCGACGTGCTCGACACCACGCTGGCGGTGCAGCTCGCCCGCGCATCGGACATCCTGCTCGACGATCTCGACGCGCTGCTCGCCGCGCTCAAGCGCCGCGCCTTCGAGCACAAGCACACGCCGACGATCGGCCGCAGCCACGGCATCCACGCCGAGCCGACGACTTTCGGCAAGAAGCTGGCCGAAGCCTATGCCGAATTCGCCCGCTGCCGCGCACGGCTGGTCAGCGCCCGCGCCGAGATCGCCACCTGCGCGATCTCGGGCGCGGTCGGCACTTTCGCCAATATCGACCCTGCGGTGGAGGAATATGTCGCCGACAAGCTCGGCCTTGCGCCCGAGCCGGTCTCTACCCAGGTGATCCCGCGCGACCGCCATGCGATGTTCTTCGCGACGCTGGGCGTGATCGCCAGCTCGATCGAGCGCCTGGCCGTCGAGATCCGCCATCTCCAGCGCACCGAGGTGCTCGAGGCCGAGGAATATTTCTCGCCCGGGCAGAAGGGCAGCTCGGCCATGCCGCACAAGCGCAATCCGGTGCTGACCGAGAACCTGACGGGCCTGGCGCGCATGGTCCGGTCCGCCGTCACCCCGGCGCTGGAGAACGTCGCGCTGTGGCACGAGCGCGACATCTCGCACAGCTCGGTCGAGCGCTTCATCGGGCCCGACGCGACGATCACGCTCGACTTCGCGCTCGCCCGGCTGACCGGCGTCGTCGACAAGCTGCTGGTCTATCCCGAGCGGATGCAGAAGAACCTCGACCGCATGGGCGGCCTCGTCCATTCGCAGCGGGTGCTGCTGGCTCTCACCCAGGCCGGCGTCAGCCGCGAGGATTCCTACCGCCTGGTCCAGCGCAATGCGATGAAGGTCTGGGAATCCGACGGCGCGCTGTCGCTGCTCGACCTGCTCAAGAGCGACGAGGAAGTGGCCGCCAGCCTCTCCGCCGACCAGCTGGAAGCCTGCTTCGACCTCGACTACCACTTCGCCCGCATCGACCGCATCTTCGCGCGGGTGTTCGGGGCGTAGCGATCGCGGTCTGCGCCGAGATTGTCGAAGCGCCGTCCCAGGTGCGTCATTTCGTCACTCGTCACCCTGAACTCGTTTCAGGGCCCATTTTTCCCCACGAGCGAAGGGACCTGGAAGAGCGATGGGTGCTGAAACAAGTTCAGCATGACGGAGGAGGCAAGGCCATCCAGATGCGGCGACGTGCCCAAACCCTCTCCTCCCCGCCAATCCCCTTCCCTTTCCCCGCATTCTTGCCTAGCGTCGCTTAGATTTGCCGGGGGATCAGGAGGAAACCATGCAGATCCTGCGCACTATCGCCTGGATCGTCGTCACGGCAGTGCTCGTCGCCTTCGTGGCGATGAACTGGGAACGGGCGCCGGTGAACATCTGGCCGCTGGAAGTGGGCTACCTCCATTTCGATTGGCCGGTGGGTATCATCGCGCTGGTGTTCTTCATCCTGGGGCTGGGACCGATGTGGCTGCTCCGGCGCGCGGAGCGCTGGCGGTACAATCGCCGGATCGCCTCGCTGGAGAACAGCGTGCGATCGGCAGCCATTGCCCCGCCCCCGGCGACCTCGAGCCAGCTCGAAGCCCGGGCCGAGGCCGATACGGAACTGGCGACCCCCTCTGGAGAGACCGACAGAATAACATGAATCACAATCCCATCTTCCTTGCCCTTGATCTCCCCCGCCTCGAGGCGGCCAGCACGCTGGCCCGCAAGGTCGCCGGCCATGTCGGCGGGCTGAAGCTCGGCCTCGAATTCTTCTGCGCCCATGGCCACCACGGCGTGCACGAGATCGCCAAGATCGGCCTGCCGATCTTCCTCGACCTCAAGCTGCACGACATTCCCAACACCGTCGCGGCGGCGATGCAGGCGATCCACGTCCTCGAACCGGCGATCGTCACCGTCCATGCCTCGGGCGGCCGGGCGATGATGGAAGACGCCAAGGCCGCCGCCGGCGAGCATTGCAAGGTGGTGGGCGTAACCGTGCTCACCAGCCTCGACGAAAGCGATCTCGCGCGCAGCGGCGTCTCAGGCACGCCCCACGACCAGGCGCTGCGCCTTGCCGAGCTGGCCCATTCCGCCGGGCTCGACGGCATCGTCTGCTCGGGCCAGGAAGTCGCCGCCGTGCACCGGCAGTGGAAGGACGGCTTCCTCGTCGTTCCCGGGCTGCGCCCGGCCAACGGCCACATCGCTGACCAGAAGCGCACCGTCACCCCGCGCGAGGCGCGCGATGCGGGCGCCAGCGTGCTGGTCATCGGCCGGCCGATCAGCCGCGCCGAGGACCCGCTCGAGGCCGCGCGCGCGATCGAGGCTACGCTTTGAAAGTGCCGCCCAGGCAATGCGATCCCGGGTCACGCCCAGGCTGACGACGGGATCATGCGGCTAGGTTCGTTCATTGCGGAGACAAGTTCGCCGTGCCATTTCGTTCATCAAACGAACGTTGGAGGTTAACAATGAAGCGCCTAGCCCTCGGTTCCGCCCTGGCCCTTGCCACTCTCGCCCAGCCCGGCGCCGCCCAGCAGGCCGTTCCGACGATTGAAGCCGGCCACACCCTGCTGACGATCAGCGCCGAGGGCCGCACCAGCCGCCAGCCCGATCTCGCCCTGTTCACCGCCGGCGTCGCCAGCTCGGGCAAGACCGCGGGCGAGGCGCTCGGCGCCAATTCCACCGACATGGCGCAAGTGATCGCGGCACTGAAGCGCGCCGGCATTGCCGAGCGTGATATCCAGACCAGCAACCTCAGCGTCAATCCGGTCTATGCCGACACCTCGCGCCAGCCGGCCGGCGCGCTCGAGCAGCAGATGCCGCGGATCATCGGCTACCAGGCGAGCAACACGGTGAGCGTCAGGCAGCGCAATCTCGCGCAGTTCGGCAAAGTGATCGACACCCTGGTAAGCGCCGGCGCCAACCAGGTGAACGGGCCGAGCTTCCAGGTCGAGGAAGCCGACGCCGCGCTCGACGAGGCGCGGATCGCGGCGACGAAGAAGGCGCGCGCCCGGGCCGACCTCTACGCCAAGGCCCTGGG
>CAUJJI010000174.1 GCA_963205265.1 Pseudomonadota bacterium | reverse complement strand
TCCCGGGCTTGACCCGGGACCGCGGGGCTCGTCGACGGAACGGCCTGCCAAGCGGAGAGCGGTCCCGGGTCAAGCCCGGGACGACGGCTATCGAGCGAACGACGCTAGCTATCCCCCCGCCAGCCGTGCCCGCCCAGCCAGCCACTCTACCGCGGCGGCGTGGATTGCCGGCGCGGTGACCAGGACGCCGAAGGCGCGGGGATCCTGCTTGTTGAAGTTGAGCGGCGCCCCGAAAGCGTCGGTGACCGCGGCTCCGGCCTCGCGCGCGATCAGGCCGGCGGCGGCGATGTCCCATTCGAAACCCCAGCGCACGGTGGCGCAGAGATCGGCCTCGTCGGCGGCGACCATGGCCATGCGCAGGGCGATGCTGTTGGGCTGGTGCACCGGCACCAGGTCGGTCTCCTCGCTCGGCATGATGCGCGCCGGGACGCGCGCGCCGACGAGCTCCTGCCGCTTGCTGGCCTGCAGCCGCTTGCCGTTGCGCCAGCTGCCCTGGCCGGCCTCGGCATGCCAGAACTCGCCGCGCGCCGGGGCGCACAGCAGGCCGAACAGCGGCCTGCCGGCGCTGATCAAGGCCACCGAGATCGCCCAGCCGTCGCGCCCCCGCACATAGTCGCGCGTGCCGTCGATCGGATCGACCAGCCAGACGAGCCCGCCCGCCAGCCGCTCGGGCGCATCGACCGTTTCCTCGGAAAGCCAGCCGGCGGCCGGCAGCAGCGCTTTCAGCTCGCGCTTGAGGAAGGCATCGACGGCCAGGTCGATCTCCGAGACCGGATCGCCCGGCTTCTTCTCCCAGACCTCCGGGGCGTGGCCGTCGCCGGGCCAGCTGTCCTTGGCGATCCGGCCGGCCTCTCGAACGATGGCCTGGAGACGCGCGCGGTCGATCATGCCGAAGCCGGTGCGCTGCAGGGAGAAGCAAACATTGAGTCCACTTGCGCCCGCAACCGGGACTTTTCAAGCGCCGAGCGTTCGCCTATGCGGCAGCGCACAACCGGGCCTCCCCAGCCACTAGCGGAAAGCGATTCTCCTATGAACATCCACGAATACCAGGCGAAGGAACTGCTTGCGAAGTTCGGCGTCGCCATTCCTGCAGGACACGCCGCGCTGAGCGTCGAGGAGGCCGTGGCGGGCGCGAAGAAGCTGCCCGGGCCGCTCTATGTCGTGAAAGCGCAGATCCACGCCGGTGGCCGCGGCAAGGGCAAGTTCAAGGAGCTCGGTCCCGACGCCAAGGGCGGCGTGCGCCTATCGAAGTCGATCGAGGAAGTCGAAAGCAACGCGCGCGACATGCTCGGCAACACGCTGGTCACGATCCAGACCGGCGAGGCCGGCAAGCAGGTCAACCGCCTCTACGTCACCGACGGCGCCGACATTGCCAAGGAATACTACCTGTCGATGCTGGTCGACCGTAAGACCGGCCGCATCGCCATGATCGTCTCGACCGAAGGCGGCATGGACATCGAGGAAGTCGCCCATTCGACGCCCGAGAAGATCGTTACCATCACCATCGACCCGGCCGAGGGCTTCAAGCCGCACCACGGCCGTGCCGTCGCTTTCGGCCTCAAGCTGACCGGCGACCTCAACAAGCAGGCGCAGAAGCTTTCCGCCCAGCTCTACGAGGCATTCACCGCTACCGACATGTCGATGCTCGAGATCAATCCGCTGATCGAGACGACGGACGGCAAGCTGCTGGTGCTCGATGCCAAGGTCAGCTTCGATTCGAACGCGCTCTACCGCCACTCCGACATCGAGGCGCTGCGCGACGAGACCGAGGAAGATCCGGCCGAAGTCGAAGCCTCGAAGTACGATCTCGCCTACATCAAGCTCGACGGCAACATCGGCTGCATGGTCAACGGCGCGGGCCTCGCCATGGCGACGATGGACATCATCAAGCTCAACGGTGCCTTCCCGGCCAACTTCCTCGACGTCGGCGGCGGCGCCTCGAAGGAGAAGGTGACCGCGGCGTTCAAGATCATCCTGTCCGACCCGGCGGTCGAGGGCATTCTCGTCAACATCTTCGGCGGCATCATGCGCTGCGACACGATCGCGGAAGGCATCGTCGAAGCGGCCAAGGACGTGAACCTGTCGGTGCCGCTGGTCGTGCGGCTCGAAGGCACCAATGTCGAACAGGGCAAGGCGATCCTCGCAGCGTCGGGCCTGCGCATCGTTTCGGCCGACGACCTGGGCGACGCTGCGAAGAAGATCGTGGCCGAAGTCAAGCAGGCGGCCTGACGCCGACCGGGGGCCCCTCGGTCGGCCGCGCAGGTACACCTGTGCGAAGCTCTGAGGTCCCTGCCCTGCGCGGGGCCTCGGCTCCGCGCGCAGGAAAGCGATATGCACCTTCGGGGGCTTGACCTTCGCTGCACTTGCAGCAATGGCGTTCCGCGATTCCGTTTAATCGCTCGACTAAATTCTCCACCGTCCCGTCAGAGGAAGGACTTTTGAGATGAAAATCCTCGTGCCCGTCAAGCGGGTCATCGACTACAACGTGAAGCCGCGGGTGAAGTCCGACGGCACCGGCGTCGATCTTGCCAACGTCAAGATGAGCATGAACCCGTTCGACGAGATCGCGGTCGAGGAAGCGAT
>CAUJJI010000173.1 GCA_963205265.1 Pseudomonadota bacterium | reverse complement strand
GGAACCCGGCGGCGATGCGCAGGAAGTCCGCCGACCGCCTGCAGGCGCCGTGAGCGCGGAGGTTGGCCGCCTGGAACGCGGGGCCGTCGGCCATGGGAGCGGTGAATGGCATGCCCAGCTCGATCAGGTCGGCGCCGCCTTCGACCAGCGCGTCGAGAATCGCGGGAGTCGCCTCGGGCGTCGGATCGCCCGCGGTGAGGAAGGCGACGAGAGCGGGGCGGTCCTGGCGGAATGCCTTGGCGAACCGGCTCACAGCTCGAACCCCAGTGCCTCGGCGACAGTGAAGATGTCCTTGTCGCCGCGGCCGGACACGTTGACGACGACGATCCTGTCGCTGTCCATGGTCTTCGTCAGCTCGGGCAGGGCGGCAAGGGCGTGGGCGCTTTCCAGTGCCGGAATGATGCCTTCGAGCTTGCAGCACAGCTGGAATGCCGCGAGCGCCTCGTCGTCGGTGACCGGGACGTAGTTCACTCGGCCGCTTTCGTGCAGCCAGCTGTGTTCCGGGCCGATGCCGGGGTAGTCGAGCCCGGCGCTGATCGAATGGGCTTCGGTGATCTGCCCGTCCTCGTCCTGCAGCAGGTAGGTCTTGTTGCCGTGAAGGATGCCCGGGCCGCCGCCGGTGAGGCTGGCGGCGTGCTGGCCGCTCTCGATCCCGTGGCCCGCCGCCTCGACCCCGATCATGGCGACGCCGGGGTCGTCGAGGAACGGGTGGAACAGGCCGATCGCGTTGGAGCCGCCGCCGACGGCCGCGAGCAGCATGTCGGGCAGGCGGCCCTCGGCCTTGAGGATCTGCTCGCGGGTCTCGATGCCGATCACCGACTGGAAGTCGCGCACCAGCTCGGGATAGGGATGCGGGCCGGCGGCAGTGCCGATGATGTAGAAGGTGTCGTGGACATTGGCGACCCAGTCGCGCAGCGCCTCGTTCATCGCGTCCTTGAGCGTCTGCGCGCCGCTGGTGACGGGATGCACCTCTGCACCCAGCAGCTTCATGCGGAAGACGTTGGGGCGCTGCCGCTCGACATCCTTGGCCCCCATGAAGATCACGCAGGGCAGGCCGAAGCGCGCGGCGACGGTGGCGGTGGCGACGCCGTGCTGGCCGGCGCCGGTCTCGGCGATGATCCGCGTCTTGCCCATGCGGCGGGCGAGCAGGATCTGGCCGATGCAGTTGTTGATCTTGTGCGCGCCGGTGTGGTTCAGCTCCTCGCGCTTGAAATAGATCTTCGGGCCCTTCCCTGCCGGCGCCGCCTCGCGGAAGTGATCCGTCAGCCGCTCGGCATAGTAGAGCGGGCTCGGCCGCCCGACGTAATGTTCGAGCAGGTCGTCGAATTCCGCTCGGAACCCGGGATCGGCCTTGGCAGCGGTATATTCGCGCTCGAGGTCGAGGATCAGCGGCATGAGCGTTTCCGCGACATAGCGGCCGCCGAACTGGCCGAAGTGGCCGGATTCGTCGGGCAAGGTGCGGAAACTGTTCGGAGTGGTCGTCTTGTCCATGACGGCTGCGCGATTGGCAGAGCCGGCTGGCGAAGTCCAGCACTTCGGTGCCCTTACGGCCTTTCGGGCAGTGCAAGAAAACTACTAAATATGATTATTATATGTTGCTCATACGCAACATGTGATCACAAATTGAGCATATCCGAAGCATCGGTTCATTTACACGCAAGCCTGCGCTGCCTACCTGCCGCCGTCCCCCTGTCGGGGGAATGAATGAGCAAGGAGTTGATTATGCGTAAGGTTTTTCTCCCGTTGCTGGCGTCGCTGGCCGTTGCCTCGCCCGCACTCGCCAACGAAAGCCGGGTCGAAGCCCGCGGCGGCGTGATTTGGGACGGCGGGGATTCCGAAGCGATCGCCGGCGTGGCCCTGGGCTACGACTTCGACCTGGGTAGCGCCGCTTTCGTCGGCGCAGAGGTTTCCGCCGACAAGATCCTTGAATCCAATACGCGAATCTCCTTCGGCATCAGCGGGCGTCTCGGCGCGAAGCTGTCGGAAGCGGGCAAGCTCTATGCGATCGGCGGCTATTCGACCAAGCCCTGCGGTGCCTGCGAGGATTCGGTGCATCTCGGCGCCGGCTACCAGCACAATTTCGGCCAGAGCCTCTACGGCAAGGTGGAATACCGGCACTTCTTCGTCGACAGCGGCGTATCGGATCCCGATGCAGTCGTCGCGGGCCTGGGCCTGCGCTTCTGATCGATTGCCGATCGGTTCGAAAAGGGGAAGCGGCCGGGCGACCGGCCGCTTCTTTTTTGCAGGTACATCCTCCCCGGTAACGGGGAGGGGGACCGCCGCCGCAGGCGGTGGTGGAAGGGGGCCCGCCTCATCGAAGCCGCGTCAAGGGGAGAGCCCCCTCCACCACCCCGCTATGCGTCGCGGTCCCCCTCCCCATACTGGGGAGGATGGTTGCTAGCTTCCGCGCACCGCCGCAGCGAAACGCATGATCCGCTCGCGGTCCTTCACACCGGGGCTGCTCTCGACTCCCGAGGAGGTATCGACCAGCGGGGCGCCAGTCATGCGCACCGCTTCGGCCACGTTGTCCGGAGTCAGCCCGCCCGCAAGGCCCCAGGGCAGGGAGCCCTTCCAGCCGGCGACGAGGCTCCAGTCGAAGCTCAACCCCATGCCGCCGGGACGCGTGGCATCGCCGGGCGTCTTGGCATCGAACAGCACGAGGTCGGCGGCACCGGCGTAAAGGCCGGCACGGTCGACGTCGTCGCGCGTGGTGACCGGCAGGGCCTTCCATACCGGCAGGCCGAAGCGCGCCTTGACTTGCGCCGCCCGCTCGGCGCTTTCCTTGCCGTGGAGTTGGAGCGCGTCGAGCCGGGCCGCGGCGAGGGCTTCGGCGATGGTCGCGTCGGAAGCGTCGACGAACAGGCCGACGCGCCGGATCCGCCCTTCGGCCCGCGCCGCCAGGCCGGCCGCGTCGGCAAGGTCGAGGTGGCGCGGACTCGGCGGGAAGAAGACGAAGCCGGCATAGTCGGCGCGCGCCTGGATGGCGGCGTCGATGCCGGCAGCGTCGGACAGCCCGCAGATCTTGATGGCGGCGTGGGGCATGGAAGCGGCTCAGGGGGCCAGTTCGAACTGCACGGTGACGTTCATTTCCAGAGCGACTTCACCGGCGGCAATCGGCGGCGCGGGTGCGGCCGCAGCCGCTTCCATGCGGTACATCGGCATCGGCGGGGAATAGCCGCCGCTCTCGCTGATCGAGACCACGCGCACCACTTTCAGCCCCAGGGCCTTGGCGTAGAGGTCGGCCCGGGCGCGCGCCTTCTT
>CAUJJI010000172.1 GCA_963205265.1 Pseudomonadota bacterium | reverse complement strand
CGCACACAAGGACTAACGTCCGCCGGGCTACGCATCTGTGGCTCCTTCGGGCGCCCGGGCCGGCCCGGGGGGCCACGCCTCGTCTGAGGGGGAGCCATGCAGCTCTGGGTCGGCCTCGGCAATCCCGGTCCGCAATATGCCATGCAGCGCCACAACGTCGGCTTCATGGCGGTCGACACCATTGCCGAGATGCACGACTTCGGCCCCGTCCAGAAGAAGTTCCTCGGCTGGCTGCAGGAAGGCCGCATCGGCGGCGACAAGATCCTGCTGCTCAAGCCCGCCACCTTCATGAACGAAAGCGGCCGGTCGGTCGGCGAAGCGCTGCGCTTCTACAAGCTGTCGACCGAGGCGCTGACCGTGTTCCACGACGAGCTCGACCTCGCGCCGTTCAAGGTCAAGGTGAAGCGCGGCGGCGGCACCGCCGGGCACAACGGCCTGCGCTCGATCGACCAGCACCTGGGTCCCGACTTCCGCCGCGTGCGCCTCGGCATCGGCCATCCCGGCCACAAGGACCGCGTTACCGGCTATGTCCTGGGCAACTACGCCAAGTCCGAGCTCGACCCGCTGGCGGACATGCTCGGCGCGATCGGCGCCGAAGCCGACTGGCTGGCCCGCGGCGACGATGCCCGCTTCATGAACGAAGTGGCCCTGCGCCAGCAGGTTTAGCCGCAGGACGGCGCGATCGCTGTCGGAAATCGTTACAAGAATGCGCGGCGCGCAGCCGCGTTAACCAGCCAAAGCCGCGGATTTCCGCATTTGGCACGCCCCATGCTTTCAAAAGCGTAAACCATTTGCATAGGGGAAGGTGTAACGATGATGCGCAAGATGATCCTCCTGACGGGCCTTGCCGCCAGCCTGTCCGCGGCCGCACCGGCTTTCGCCTTCGGTCCGGGCACCTGGTACGGTGGTTCGTCGTCGAGCGCGCCGCAGCCCACCAGCAGCACCTCGACCGGCGGAACCAAGGTACCCGAGCCGGGCGTGCTCGGTCTCATGGGTGCCACGCTGATCGGTCTTGCCGTCGCCCGTCGGCGCAGGACCCGCGACTGATAGATTAACGACCGATAGTAGCCCACAAGCGAGGCCGTCGCCGGGAAACCGGCGGCGGCCTTAGCTTTTCCGGCCGGCATGGCCGCGCCGGCAAGCGACAACTGGCCAAAGCGCCCTCCCCCGGCTATGGGCGCCGGCTCAGGCGGCCTGCAGCGAGCGCAGGCGACGCATTTCAGGAGCCGGTCGGATGGGTTTTCGCTGCGGGATCGTAGGTTTGCCGAACGTGGGCAAGTCCACGCTGTTCAACGCCTTGACCGAGACGCAGGCGGCGCAGGCGGCGAACTATCCGTTCTGCACGATCGAGCCCAATGTCGGGCAGGTCGGCGTGCCCGACCCGCGGCTCGACAAGCTGGCGGCGATTGCCGGCTCGGCCAAGATCATCCCCACCCAGCTCGGCTTCGTCGACATCGCCGGCCTGGTCCGCGGCGCGTCCAAGGGCGAAGGGCTGGGCAACCAGTTCCTCGGCAACATCCGCGAGGTGGATGCGATCATCCATGTCCTGCGCTGCTTCGAGAACGACGACATCCAGCACGTCGACAACCGCGTCGATCCGATCTCCGATGCCGAGACGGTCGAGACCGAGCTGATGCTGTCGGACCTCGAAAGCCTGGAGAAGCGCGTGCCGGCCGCGCAGAAGCGCGCCACCGGCGGCGACAAGGAAGCAAAGATCACCGCCAGCGTCCTCGGCCAGGCGCTCGACCTGCTGCGCGAAGGCAAGCCGGCGCGCCTCACCCAGCCCAGGGACGAGGAAGAGGCCCGCATCTTCCGCCAGGCGCAGTTGCTGACTGCCAAGCCGGTGCTCTACGTCTGCAACGTCGAGGAGGAATCGGCGGCCGAAGGCAATGCCTTCTCGGCGCGCGTGTTCGAAAAGGCCGCGGCCGAAGGCGCCAACGCGGTCATCGTCTCGGCGGCGATCGAGGCCGACCTCGTCGGCATGGAAGTCGAGGAGCGGCTGGCATTTCTTGAGGAGCTGGGGCTGCACGAGACCGGCCTAGCCCGCATCATCCGCTCGGGCTACGAGCTGCTGCACCTGATCACCTTCTTCACCGTCGGCCCCAAGGAAGCGCGCGCCTGGACCGTGCACAAGGGCGCCAAGGCCCCGGAAGCCGCCGGCGAGATCCATTCCGACATGCAGCGCGGCTTCATCCGGGCCGAGACCATCGCCTACGACGACTACGTCGCGCTGGGCGGCGAGACCGGCGCCAAGGATGCCGGCAAGCTGCGCCAGGAAGGCAAGGAGTATGTCGTGCAGGACGGCGACGTGCTGCATTTCAAGTTCAATGTCTGACGGCGTTTAGCGTCCTTCGTCGTCGCGGGCTCGACCCGGGACCGCCGGCCCTGTCGGTGAAACGTTCAGCCCGGAGGAGGGCGGTCCCGGGTCGAGCTCGGGATGACGGATTCCGGGGCGATCCCTCTGCACGTCGTCCCGGCGAAAGCCGGGACCGCTGGCGGCCGGGCTGTAGGCCCGACCCGCCAGCGCCCGCCTCACACCCCGCATTGCACCGTGCCGGCGGCCGTGAAGACCACGCGCTCGTGCGCATCGCGGATCGTCAGCCGTCCCGGCCAGTCGACGGTCTCCTCGCCCGAGGCGCGCCCTTGCCCACCCGAAGTCTGCAGGTCGATGACGTGGTCGCGGCCGACGTAGCGGCTGCGGGTGTCGAAAGGGAGCGGCGGGCTGCCGCTGTCGGCGGCATAGAGGTGGATGTCGCCGTCGAGCTTGAGATAGGCGGCTTCCGCCATGGCCAGGACCACGAAGCGCTTGCTGCCGGCTTCCGGAAGAAAGATGCAGCTCGCGCCGAACAGCTTGTTGCGCTCGATGTCGGCAAAAGTGATCGCTTCCGGTGTCAGCGGTGTGGCCGGCGGCGCGGTGTTCTGCGCGGCTTCGACCCACGCGATATCGCGCGCGTCGGCTGCCGCCTGCGCCTTGCTGTCGGCGGGCTTGCTGCATCCGGCCGACAGCAGGAGCCATGCGAGAAGCGCGAGGCGGCCCGTCATTTGCGCCCGAACAGCTTTTCGATGTCGCCGTGGGCCAGCTTGATCCAGGTCGGTCGGCCGTGGTTGCACTGGCCCGAGCGCGGCGTCGCCTCCATCTCGCGCAGCAGCGCGTTCATCTCGGCGACCGACAGCGACCGCCCGGCCCGCACCGAACCGTGGCAGGCCATGGTCGCCAGCACGTGGTCGAGCCTTTCGCCCAGCAGCAGGGCGTCGCCGTGCTGCGCGAGGTCGTCGGCGACGTCGCCGACCAGGGCTTGCACGTCGCTGGCCGCCAAAGCGGCGGGAACGGACCGCACCAGCACGGCTGCCGGGCCGAAGCGCTCGATCGCCAGGCCGAACGCGGCGAGCCGCTCGGCATGTTCCTCCAGGCGGTCGCAGGCCGGTTCGTCCAGTTCCACCACTTCGGGGATCAGCAAGGCCTGGGCGGCGGCGGCGGCCTCGCCCGCGCCCGCTGCGCGCAGCCGCTCGAGCACGAGCCGCTCGTGCGCGGCATGCTGGTCGACGATGACCAGGCCGTCGGCCGCTTCGGCGACCACGTAAGTGCCAGCCACCTGGCCGCGAGCGACGCCGAGCGGATAGCCGATGGCCTCCGCGCCGATATCCGCTGCCGCCTCGGCCCGGGCCGAGGGCGGCGCCAGCAGCGACTGCTCGTAGCCGCGCCAGGCCTGCCCGGCTTCGCTCACGCGGGGACGGTCGAAGGCGAACAGGCCGGGCGAGCCGGGCCGGAGCGGACCCGGCGAAGTCGGCTCGACTTGCCAATTGGCCATGGCCGAAGCGGCGGGAGCCTGGGCGCTGCGCCGACTGGCGCCGTCGAGCGCGTGGCGCAGCGCGCCG
>CAUJJI010000171.1 GCA_963205265.1 Pseudomonadota bacterium | reverse complement strand
GGGGCGCCCCGGGCTCTATAGACCCTTTCCGCTTGCGTATGGGGTCGGGGGGAGGGCCTGTCGCCCTCCTTTCTGGCGTGCTAAGTTGGACTTATGAAACAGGCCCTTCCCCGACCCCTCCCGCTGGCGGGGGGAGAGAAGATCTCCGGCTTCGCGGCCGGGATGCCCGCGGATTGGCGCGATTTCTTCGCGCTGACCAAGCCGCGGGTGATGAGCCTCGTCATCTTCACCGGGCTCTGCGGCCTGCTGGCCGCGCCCGTGCCGATCCACCCGGTGCTCGGCTTCACCGCGATCCTGTGCATCGCCATCGGCGCCGGCGGCGCCGCCGCGCTCAACCAGTGGTGGGAAGCCGATCTCGACGCCGGCATGAAGCGCACCGCCGGCCGGCCGCTGCCCGCCGGCCGCATGGACCGCACTTCGGCGCGCGACTTCGGCGGGATCCTTTCCGCCGGCTCGGTCTTCCTGATGGGCTTCGCCGTCGGCTGGCTGGCTGCGGCGATCCTGGCCGTCTCGATCGTCTACTACGCCGTGGTCTACACGATCTGGCTCAAGCCGCGGACGCCGCAGAACATCGTCATCGGCGGCGGCGCCGGTGCCTTTCCGCCGCTGATCGGCTGGGTCGCGGCGACCGGCGACATCACCGCCATGCCGGTGATCCTGTTCGCCATCATCTTCTTCTGGACGCCGCCGCACTTCTGGTCGCTCGCGCTGTTCGTGCAGAGCGACTATGCCAAGGTCGGCATCCCCATGCTGCCGGTGGTGGCGGGCGAGACGGTCACGCGCCGGCAGATTCTGACCTATGCCGCGCTGCTGCTGCCGCTGAGCCTGCTGCCCTGGTGGATCGGCGGCGCGGGAGCGGTCTACGGTACGGCTGCCGCCCTGCTGTCCGGCGTCTTCCTCGCGCTGTCGCTGCGCGTCGGCCTGCGGACCCGCCATCCCGACGGCGACACGATGAAGCCCGAGAAGCAGCTGTTTGCCTATTCGGTCATCTATCTTTTCGCGCTGTTCGCGGCACTGGTCGTCGACCACTGGCTGCTCGTCCCGGGAAGCGCATCATGACCGACCCCGTCGACCCCGAACCCGAACGCAAGCGCATCCAGCGCAGCCGCAATCTCGTAGTGGGGCTGCTGCTGGCCGGCTTCGCCGTCCTTGTCTACTTCATTTCGATCGCGAAGATGGGCTGATGACGGCAGTGGCGGCCAACGGCAGCAATCGCAAGGTGGCGCTCCTGGCCCTTGGCCTGGCCGGCGCGATGCTCGCGCTCGGCTTCGCCTCGGTGCCGCTCTATCGCCTGTTCTGCCAGGTCACCGGCTTCGGCGGCACTACCCAGCGCGTGAGCGAGGCGCAGGCGGCGACCGTCTCTGCCGTGGGCAAGACCATATCGGTCCGCTTCGACGCCAATGTCGAGCGCGGCATGGCCTGGCAGTTCAAGCCCGTGCAGAACGTCGACACGGTGACCATCGGCGGGCGCGACATGGCCGTCTACACGGCGAAGAACCTCACCGGCAAGGCGATGACCGGCCGCGCCAGCTTCAACGTCGAGCCCGAGCAGGCGGCGGTCTACTTCAACAAGGTCCAGTGCTTCTGCTTCACCGAGCAGACGCTGCAGCCCGGCCAGGAAGTCCGCATGCCGGTGCTCTACTACGTCGATCCGAAAATCCTCACCGATCCCGACACCAAGGATGTGGAGCAGATCACGCTCAGCTACACCTTCCATCCGGTGGCGGAAGACAATGCGAAGGCACTGGACCGCACCGGCGGGGCCAGTTAAGGGGCTCAGAATCTCGATCGCGGCCTATCGGCTGCGATGGCAATAACAGGGACGGAAGGCATCATGGCCGGAACCAAGAACCACGATTACCACATCCTGCCGCCCGACATCTGGCCGCTTCTCGGCGCCTTGTCGGCCCTGATCATGACCAGCGGCGGCGTGCTCTACATGCACGACATCGCCGCCGGCAAGTTCGTGCTGCCCATCGGCTTCGCCGGCGTCCTGCTGACGATGTTCTCGTGGTGGACCAATGTCGTCAAGGAAGCGCACCAGGGCCACCACACCCCGGTCGTGCAGCTGCACCTGCGCTACGGCATGATCCTGTTCATCGCTTCGGAAGTGATGTTCTTCGTCGGCTGGTTCTGGGCCTTCTTCGATTTCTCGCTGTTCCCCTCGGAACTGGCCGAGGTGGTCGGCGGCCAATTCCCGCCCAAGGGCGTCGAGGCGGTGCTCGATCCCTTCGACCTGCCGCTGCTCAACACGCTGATCCTGCTCTGCTCGGGCACCACCGTGACCTGGGCGCACCATGCGCTGATCCACGGCGACCGCGACGGGCTGAAGAAGGGCCTGTGGGCAACGGTCCTGCTCGGCCTGCTGTTCACCTCGATCCAGGCCTACGAATATGCGCACGCGCCTTTCGCTTTCGGCGAGAACACCTACGGCTCGGCCTTCTACATGGCGACCGGGTTCCACGGCTTCCACGTCATCATCGGCACGATCTTCCTGATCGTCTGCCTGAAGCGCGCCTACAACGGCGACTTCACGCCGCGCCAGCACTTCGGCTTCGAAGCGGCGGCCTGGTACTGGCACTTCGTCGACGTGGTGTGGCTGTTCCTCTTCATCTCGATCTACATCTGGGGCGGCTGGGGCGCTCCGATTCACTGACCGGTTGATGGCGGACGACGACAGCCAGACAAAGGTACGACCAGACAGCGAAGGGCAGCCGGGGATCGCCTCGGCTGCCCTTTTCGGTCTCTGCCCCCGCTGCGGCGCGCGCACGCTGTTCGACGGCGTGGCGCGCTTCGCCCCGCGCTGCCGGGCCTGCGCGCTCGATTTCTCGGCGTTCAACGTGGGGGACGGACCGGCCGCCTTCCTCACGCTGGTGATCGGCGCGCTGATCACGATCCTGGCCGTCTGGCTGCAGGTCGCCTGGGAGCCGCCGTTCTGGGTCCATGTCGTGCTGTGGGTGCCGCTGACCACGCTGGCGGTGATCTGGGGCCTGCGCGCCGGCAAGAGCGCGCTCTTGGCCATCGAGTACCAGCGAAGCGCCGGCGAGGGGCGGCAGGCCGACCCGCCGCAAGAGCCATGATCCGCCGCCTGCCGATCGTACCGACGCTGCTGGTGCTGGTCGCGGTCGGGATCATGATCCGCCTCGGCCTCTGGCAGCTCGACCGCCAGCAGGAAAAGGAAGCGCTGATCGCGCGCTACGCCGCCGCCGAAAGCATGTCGGCGGACGTGCCCTTCCCGCGCAGCGCCAAGGAGGCCGAGCAGCACCTCTATCGCCATTCCCGGGTCGATTGCCGCGCGGTTACCGATAGGACGACCAAGGCGGGCAGCAACCGGTCGGGCGAGGCCGGCATGGCGCACTATGCCAGCTGCCGCACGGCGGACGGCGGCACGGCGGTCGTCGTGCTCGGCTGGTCGCGCGACCCGTCGGCGCCGGACTGGCGCGGCGGCCTCGCCAGCGGCATCGTCGCGCCCGGGCCGCGGCTCGTCGCCGACCCGCCGCTCGCCGGCCTGCAGCCCAATGCCCGGCCGGACCCCTCGGACATTCCCAACAACCACCTCGCCTATGCCGTGCAATGGTTCCTCTTCGCCGCCACGGCGCTGGTGATCTATGCCGTGGCGGTGCGGAAGCGGTTGCGGTGAGGGGAGTGGGCTGACGCCGAACAGATCCTCCCGCTATGAGAGGATCTACTGCGCGCGGTTCGGGCACAGACCCGCTTCGCTTGCTTCCTGCGCCTCGCCCGGCTAACCGCGCATTCCCATGGAGTACATCAGCACCAGAGGCAGCGCCCCTGCGCTCGATTTCGCCGGCGCCACGCTGGCCGGACTGGCATCGGACGGTGGCCTGTACGTGCCGCGCGCCTGGCCGCGCTTTTCGACCAGCGAGATCGCGGCGATGGCCGGGCTCCCCTATGCCGAGCTCGCGCAGCGGATCATGCAGCCCTTCGTCGGCGACAGCCTGAGCGCGGAGCGCCTGCTCGAGCTGACGCGCGTCGCCTACGGCCGCTTCGCGCACAAGGCGGTGACGCCGCTCGAGCAGTTCGACGAACAGCACTGGCTGCTCGAGCTGTTCCACGGCCCGACTCTGGCGTTCAAGGACGTCGCGCTGCAGCTCTTGGGCCTGCTGTTCGAGGAATTCCTCGCGCGCAGCGACGAGAACCTGACCATCGTCGGCGCCACCTCGGGCGATACCGGCTCGGCGGCGATCGACGCAGTGGCGGGCCGCGCCAAGGTCGACATCTTCATGCTCCATCCCAAGGGCCGGGTCAGCGAAGTCCAGCGCCGCCAGATGACGACGGTGCTCGCGCCCAACGTCCACAACATCGCCATCTCGGGCACCTTCGACGATGCCCAGGCGATGGTGAAGCGGATGTTCAACGATCCGGCGATGACCGGGCGGTTCAACATCGGCGCGGTGAACTCGATCAACTGGGCGCGGCTGATGGCGCAGGTGGTCTATTACTTCGCCGCCGCGCTGCAGCTCGGCGCGCCGCACAGGCCGGTCGCCTTCGCCGTGCCGACCGGCAATTTCGGCGACGTCTTCGCCGGCTATGTCGCGGCGCAGATGGGCTTGCCGGTGGCGCGGCTGATCGTCGCCACCAACGTCAACGACATCCTCCACCGGGCGCTGTCCACCGGCGACTATTCGACCGGTACGGTCACGCCGACGGCGGCGCCGTCGATGGACATCCAGGTCTCGTCGAATTTCGAGCGGCTGCTGTTCGACCTCGCCGGCCGCGACGGCCGGGCGCTGGCCGCGCAGATGGCGGGGTTCGAGGCGTCGAGCACCATGCAGCTGACCAATGCGCAGCGCGAGGGCGCGGCCGCCCTGTTCACCAGCGCCCGCGCCGAACCCGACGACATGAGCCATGCGATCCGCTGGGCCTGGGAGAACTGCGGCGAGCTGATCGATCCGCACACCGCGATCGGCCTGCATGCCGCCCGCGCCTCGGGACTGCCGCGCGAGGTGCCGGTGGTGACGCTCGCGACGGCCCATCCGGCCAAGTTCCGCGACGCGGTCGAGCGCGCGACCGGCCAGCGCCCGTCGCTGCCTTCGCGCGTCGGCGACCTGTTCGAGCGCGAGGAACGCTGCGTCGATCTGCCGGGCGACTATGCGGCCATCGCCGAATATGTCGCCGGGCGCGCCGTGCCCAAGGGCTGATGGCCGCGCTGGC
The DNA here is from genome assembly GCA_963205265.1 of Pseudomonadota bacterium. Taxonomy (GTDB): domain Bacteria; phylum Pseudomonadota; class Alphaproteobacteria; order Sphingomonadales; family Sphingomonadaceae; genus Novosphingobium. The sequence continues at coordinate 49,411 of CAUJJI010000171.1, read as the reverse complement.
GCCGGACCCGCTGATCCTGGCGGGCGAGGGCTGGGCCGACTACGGCCTCGTCGATTCGGGGCATGGCCGCAAGCTCGAGCGCTACGGACCCTATCGCTTCGTCCGGCCCGAGCCGCAGGCGCTGTGGTCGCCGCGGCTGTCGGACTGGGCCGCGCACGGCGAATTCGTGCCGGGCTCCGACGAGGACGGCGGCGGCCGCTGGCGCTTCGACAAGCCGGTCCCGAGCGAGGGCTGGGAGCTGGGCTGGGGCGACGTCCGCTTCACCGCGCAGTGCACGCCGTTCCGGCACCTGGGGTTCTTCCCCGACATGGCGCCGGTGTGGAGCTGGATGGGAGAGCAGCTCGCTGCTCGCGGCACCGGCGAGGCCGCGACGCTCAACCTCTTCGGCTATACCGGCGTCGGCACTTTGGCACTGTCCGACCACGGCCCGGTCACTCATGTCGACGCGTCGAAGAAATCGGTGGCGCAGGCGCGCGCCAATGCCGCACTGTCGGTCATGGACCAGCGGCCGATCCGCTGGATCGTCGACGATGCGGCGAAATTCGCCGCCCGCGAAGTCCGCCGCGGCAAGCGCTACGACGGGATCATCCTCGATCCGCCGAAGTTCGGGCGCGGGCCGGAAGGCGAGGTCTGGCGGCTCGAGGAGCACCTTCCCGGCCTCGTCGCCGATTGCCGCAGGCTGCTCGATGCCGACAGCCGGTTCCTGTTCCTGACGGTCTATGCCGTGCGCATGTCGTCGCTGGCGATCGCCGGGCTGCTGGCAGAGGTCTTCGGCGACATGGCCGGCACGGTCGAGCACGGTGACCTCGCCGTGCGCGAGGAGGGCGAGGGCGGCCGCCTGCTGCCGACGGCGATCTTCGCGCGCTGGCGGCGATGATCCGCCGTCCCAACCGCCTTGCCAATCTACCCCTGAAATGCCATCCCCCGCGCCTTCCATCGCCGCAGGACCACCGCCTTGGCCGACAGCCTGATCCTTGAAGTCGCCGATTTCGAAGTCGACGTGCTCACCGGAATCTATTCCGAGGAGACGGGCAAGCCGCAGCCGCTGCGAATCACCATCGCCGTGCGGATGAAGCCGATCGAGCACTACGCGCCCGAGACGCCGCTAAGTGCCAGCAAGAACTACATGGACCTCAAGTTCGCCGCGACCGAGGCGCTGCCGGCCGGGCTGCACTTCAAGCTGATCGAGGCGGTCGCCGATCACATCTGCGAGACGCTGTTCGTCCAGGATCGCCGGGTCGAGGCGGTGACGGTGAAGATCGTCAAGCTGGCGATCAGCGAGTACGGCGAGAAGATCGGTATCACCCTGACCCGGGAACGGCGCTGATGGCGCTGTTCCGCGTCGGCCCGCTGCCCGATGGGGCACTGGCGGCGGCGGCGCGGTTCCACGGCGAAGTGCTGCCCCGGGTCCTGGCGGAACTGGCTCGCGGCGAGGACCTCGTCCTGGTCTTCGCTCCCGCCGACCACACCCATCGCGGCTGGCGCCTTGCCGTGGTCCAGCAGCTGGCGCGCGAACATGCGCCGCTGCGGGTGAATGCCCTTGCCGCCGAAGACGATGCGGCGGTCGCCGCGGCGGAAGCCTACCTCGCTTCGGCGCCGGGCGTAACAGGCCAATATCTGCCCCTTGATGGCAATGGGGCAGGTGGCCTACTATCTAGGGTCTGATGAGCAGCAAGGCCCCCCTAGTCGACCAGTTCGCCCGGCGGATCAGCTATCTTCGCCTTTCGGTGACCGATCGCTGCGACCTGCGCTGCGCCTACTGCATGCCGGAGCGGCAGGTGTTCCTGCCGCGGGCCGACGTGCTGAGCCTCGAGGAGCTGCACGAGCTCTCGCTCGGCTTCATCGAGCGCGGCATCACCAAGCTGCGGCTGACCGGCGGCGAGCCGCTGGTGCGGCGCGACGTGATCGAGCTGGTCAAGGCGCTCGGCCGCCGGATCGGCGCCGGGCTCGACGAGCTGACGATGACGACCAACGGCACCCGGCTGGCCGACTTCGCCGACGATATCGCCGCGGCCGGAGTACGGCGGATCAACGTCTCGCTCGATACGCTCGACCGCGATCGCTTCACCCGGCTGGCCCGCCGCGATTCGCTGCCGCAGGTGCTGGAAGGCATCGCCGCCGCGCGCGAGGCGGGGCTGGCGGTCAAGATCAACACCGTCGCCCTGAAGGGCATCAACGAGGACGAGATCCCCGACCTCGTCGCCTGGGCGCACGGGCAGGGCCTCGACATCACCTTGATAGAGGTCATGCCGCTCGGCGAGGTGGAAGAGGACCGCTTCGACCATTACCTGCCCTTGTCGGCCGTGCGCGACCGGCTCGACAAGCGCTGGGCCCTGACGCCCAGCGGCCACCGCACCGGCGGCCCGGCACGCTACTTCGACATCGCCGAGACCGGCGGCAGGCTGGGCCTGATCACGCCGCTGACCAACAATTTCTGCGAAGGCTGCAACCGCATCAGGGTGACGGCGACCGGCCAGCTCTACGCCTGCCTGGGCGGCAACGAGCGCGTCGACCTGCGCGCGGCGCTGCGCTCCGACCGGCCGGAGGAAGCGCTCGGCGAAGCGCTCGACCTGGCGATGCGGATCAAGCCCGAGCGGCACCATTTCGCGATCGACCGGCCGGGCGCCGCTCCCGCGCTGGCCCGGCACATGTCGACGACCGGCGGCTGAAAGATGCCGCTCAGGCTGGTGTTCATCGGTCGGCTCGAGGACCTGGCCGGCGCGAGCGAGCGGCAAGTGGCGGCCGTCGCCAGTCTCGAGGACCTGCTGGCCGCGCTGGAGCCGCCGCTGGCCGCGGCTCTCGCCGGCAATCGCATCAAGCTGGCGCTCAACGGCGAACTCGTCGCCGACTCGCGGAGGCTCCGGCTCGCGGACGGCGACGAGCTCGCCTTCCTGCCGCCGGTCAGCGGCGGCTGACATGGGCGCCGATGTCCGCCTGCTCGAAGGGCCCTTCGATCCCGCCGCGGAGCTGGCCGCCTTCACCGCCGGACAGGAGGAAGCGGGCGGCATCGTCAGCTTCCTCGGCCAGGTCCGCACCGGCGGCGGGGTCGAGGCGCTGGAGCTCAGGCACTACGCGCCGCTGACGCTTCCGGGGATGCAGGCGCTGGCGACAGAAGCGCTGCGGCGCTGGCCGCTGCACGGGCTGCTGGTGCACCACCGCAGCGGCACCATGCGGCCGGGCGATCCGATCGTGCTGGTCGCGGCCGCCGCACGCCACCGCCGCGACGCCTTCGCCGCTGCCGAATTCGCCATGGACCACCTCAAGAGCGAGAGCTGGTTCTGGAAGCGCGAGAAGGTGGGCGGGGCCTGGCACTGGGTCGAGCCGCGCGACGTCGACTTCGCCGATCTCGCGCGCTGGAGCGATCCCGCCCAGGTTTGATCGAAATCAAAGCGCCCGATTCCGCCGCGCCTCAAACTGTGGTCAATCACAGGAGAGGCAGCCATGTCCGAATTCGTCACCCGTGAAGAGATTCTCGTCGTAGCCTCGGTGCGCCAGTCGCCCGGCGAAGAGCATCCCGTCGTCCGCGATTCGATCGATCGCAGCTTCGAGCTGCCGACCGGCCTCTATGCCGCGACGGTCGGGATCTACCTGGCTTTCCTGGCGGTGATGTCCACCTGCTTCATGAACCCGAGCCTGGCGATCCCGATGGCGGTGATCGTGCTGCTGATCGTCGCCGCTTTCGCCGTGCCGACGCTGTGGGTGCGGATGAGCCCCGAGAACCGCAAGCTTCCGCTGACCTGGGGCAACCTGCACAGCCGCGGCATCGAGACCGGCAGCGGCCACCTCGATGGCGGCGCGGCCGTGGTCCAGGTGCTGATCCTGCCGGTGCTGATCCTGTTCTGGGGCCTTTCGGTGGCGGTGATCTACGCGTTCACCTGACCCTTCCAGCTTCTCCCGCCTGCGCGGGGTGGTCACCAGACCGCCCCGCGCCGTTTTTTTGGGGCGGGTCGGTTCCGGGTCGAGCCCGGGACGACGTTGAAAGTGCTCGTCGTCCCGGCGAAAGCCGGGACCGCGGGCCTCCACGCTGAACGTTCCTTCGATAGGCCCGCTACCACCCGTCAGCGCAGGCGGCTGCGCAATCCGGCCAGCAAGGCCTCTTCCTCGGCCACCAGGGCCCCGACCTCGGCATGGGCGGCCGAGGCGGCATCGGCATTGCCGCTTTCGCCGGTTTCCGAGGCCCTGACCGATTCGGCGGCATAGAGCGCGTCCAGTTCGCCCAGCGCCACGAGGGCGTCGCTGCGGGCCGAATCGAGATCGCCCAGCGCGACGTTCGCCACGGCCCAGCTCTCGCTGGCCTGGGCGGCGCCGCTTGCCGCGGCGACCAGCCGCTCAGCCGCGCCGCGGCGGTCGGCGAAGCGGCGATGGCCGCCGCGCGCCTGCTCGACCAGCTGCGAGAGGCGCCCGGTGAACTGCGTGCTGGGCGGCGCGGGCGGCGGGGCGGGCCGGAGATCGGGGGCCACGACTTCGGCGGTACCGGTGACGCGCTCGGCAGGACGGCGGGCGAGCGAGGGGTAATCCTTGGTCGCGGCGCAGGCCGAAAGTGCAAGCGCCAGGGCCAGCGGCAGAGCCAGCGGCGGCAGCGAAGTGGATGCGCGGATCATGGCCTCGCCATAGCATGGCGCGCCGCCGCGGCGAGCGGCAAATCTTCGCCGGCCCGGGTCGCGCGGGCGGGGCGATCCTCGGTTGACAGCGGCGGGGGCTTCGATTAACGGCACCACTCTTTCCGGCCCCGCCACCCGGCGGACGTCGGCGCGTCGCCCGCCCATGCTCCTTTGTTGGAGAGTGCGGCCGGGGCGACACAACAGAGCTTGATAGGTAAGGGCACCATGTTCGCAGTAGTGCGCACGGGCGGCAAGCAATACCGGGTTGCCGCCGGAGACAAGATCGCGGTCGAGAAGCTGGCTGGCGAAGCCGGCGACAAGATCACGCTGGGCGACGTCCTGCTCGCAGGCGACGAGGGCAGCCTCGCCGACGCCGGCAAGGTCGTGGTTTCGGCCGAGATCATCGCCCAGGCCAAGTCGGAAAAGGTCATCGTCTTCAAGAAGCGCCGCCGGCACAACTATCGCCGCCGCAACGGCCATCGCCAGCAGATGACGCTGCTGCGCATCCTTGCCGTCGGCGACGAAAAGCCCGCCGCGAAGAAGGCCGCCGCCAAGAAGGCGGAGGCTCCTGCCGAAGCACCTGCGGCCGATTCGGCCGAATAAGAATCCGGAGTAGATCGAGATGGCACACAAGAAAGCTGGCGGCTCTTCGCGCAACGGTCGCGACTCGGCCGGCCGCCGCCTCGGCGTGAAGAAGTTCGGCGGCGAGCAGGTCGTCGGCGGCAACATCATCGTCCGCCAGCGCGGCACCCGCGTCTATCCGGGCGCCAATGTCGGCATGGGCAAGGACCACACGCTGTTCGCGCTCGCCGAAGGCCGCGTCCGCTTCCACCAGGGCAAGCTCGGCCGCAAATATGTCTCCGTAGACATGGCAGCCGCAGCCGAATAGCCGGATGGCCGATAATGGGCCATCCTCACGGGATGGCCCCGCCGGGCTCGCGAAGTCCGGCCGACCGAGGGAGAGGGGCCCGACCCGTCTCCCTTTTTGCGTTCTCCCTCAGCCGCTTTCGTCGAGACAGCCCGCCAGCCGCGCGGTCCGACGCAAGCCGTAATGCCATTGCAACGTGACGGGCCTAGCTGGTCCTCACGATGCCGACGAGTGGAGAATGACCATGTTCATCCGCAGCGAGAGGCTGTTCCTGCGCCCGGTCTGGCCCGAAGACTGGAGCGACCTGCTGTCCGCGATCGACGACGAAGGCGTGGTGCGCAACCTCGCCTCGGCGCCGTGGCCCTATACCGCCGACGATGCGCGCGCCTTCGCCCTGCTCCCGCAGGAGCGGCTGCTGCCGCGTTTCCTGGTCACGCTTCCCACGGCGGAAGGGGCCAGGCTGATCGGCAGCATCGGTCTCAGCCGCAGCGGCGAGGAGGTCGAGCTCGGCTACTGGATCGGCCGCGCCCACTGGGGCCAGGGCTATGCCACCGAAGCGGCGCGCGCCGTGCTGAGCCAGGCTCGCGCGATCGGCCACCGGCGCCTGGTGGCGAGCCACTTCGTCGACAATCCGGCTTCGGGCCGGGTGCTGCGCAAGGTCGGCTTCTGCCCGAGCGGCGATCGCCGCGTCCGCTACAGCGCCGGCCGGCAAGGCGTGGCGCTGGCCATGACCTATGCGCTCGAGCTCGATGCCCCGGGCGGCTGCGGCGACGACGGCGGGAACGACGCCAGGGTCATGCGCGCGGCGTGAGCGGGGCCCCGGCTGGCGCCGGGATCAGCTGTCGCCCAGCCATGCCGGCAGCAGCTGCGGGTCGATGTCCTCCACCCGCAGGTGATCGACCGCGAGGCCGAATTCCGGATAGGCGATGCGCTGCCGGGCAGGATCGGACCGGTCCAGCGGCACGACCAGCAGCCGGCGGTTGACCTTCTGCCGCCAGTTCATCCGCGCGGTGTTCTCCTGGCCGATATAGCAGCCCTTGCTGAAGCTGACGCCGTGCAGTTCCACCGCGTTGCACTCCAGCCACAGCGTCTCGCCGTCGCCCAGCTCGGCCCGGCCCTCGCAGACGCCGAGCCCCAGGCGATGCGCGCGCCATTCCTCGTCGGCGCTCTCGTCGCCGGTCTCCACCGGGGCGATCCAGCGTTCGCCCAGCGCCGGCAGCCGGGGGTCGGCGGCGGCGCCGTCGCCGGCATGCGGGCGCCAGTGGACGGCAAGGCACGCGTCGCGCGCGATCTCGATCGCCCGGCGCAGGCGATAGATCGACAGCCGCTTCACCAGCGCGTCGGCGGCCTCGGCCTCGCAGTCGAGCAGCAGGTCGCTGCCGCTCGGCCAGACGATGAAATCGAACAAGGCCTTGCCCTGCGGCGTCAGCAGTCCCGCCCAGACCGGCAGGGCATGGGCGATATCGTTGGTGACGAGGCCCTGGAGGAATTCGACGACATCGCCGGCGCCGTCGGCCGCCTGGTCCCTGGGCGCGATACGGACGATGGCGCGAGTGAACAGGCGCGTGGCGGTCATTGCCCTAGATTGGGGATTTCGTCGCGCCAATGCAATCGCAACGGTGCGCATATCGTCGTCCCGGGCTTGACCCGGGACGACGAAGAAGCTTGACAATACGAACCTAAATGGTTATATACCCCAGATCCTCGCGGAATGCAGCGAGCACCCCAGGGGGGTGCCGATCGTCCAAAGCGGATTGACAAGCGTGTCCGGGACGTTATTTCAACATTATTCGAATTATAGGAATATGGCATTGCAAGCTGGATCGGTCATCCGCGCATTGGGGGCATTGGCTCAGGAACACCGCCTGGCGGTATTCCGCCTTCTCGTCCAGGCCGGGCCGGAGGGCATGCCCGCCGGCGCATTGGCTGAAGCGATCGGGGTCCCCGCCTCGTCGATGAGCTTTCATCTCGCGCAGCTCGCCAACGCCGGTCTTGTGGCGCAGCGGCGGCAGAGCCGCTCGATCATCTACTCGGCAGACTACGCCGCGATGAATTGCCTGATGGCTTACTTGACCGAAAACTGCTGCGGCGGTGCGGCTTGCGTGCCGGCAGCCGACTGTAGCCCTCCCGTTTCCGAAGCAAAGGATGTCGCATGAAGCGTTTCCATGTCCACGTCGGGGTCGCCGACCTCGATGCCTCGATCGCCTTCTACGCCGGCCTGTTCGGCGCCGAGCCCACGGTTACGAAATCCGACTACGCCAAGTGGATGCTTGACGACCCGCGCATCAACTTTGCGATCTCCCAGAAGAGCGGGGCCGAAAAAGGGGTCGAGCATCTTGGCTTCCAGGTCGAAGACGAGGCTGAACTCGCGGAAATCTACGGCCGCCTGAAAGCCGCCAAGGGACCGGTCATGGAAGAAGGCGCGACGACCTGTTGCTACGCCCGGTCGGAGAAGAGCTGGATCGCCGACCCGGACGGCGTGGTGTGGGAAGCTTTCCTCACGACCGGCGCAAGCACGGACTACGGCGTGGTCCCGGACTTCGCCGGCCTCGCCTCCGACAAGGCCGCCGCCAATGCCTGCTGCGCGCCGCCGGTGGCAGCGACGGCCAAGACTTCCTGCTGCTGAGAGCGCTCCATGACCGACCGGCCATTCAGCGTGCTGGTGCTGTGCACCGGCAATTCCGCCCGCTCGATCCTGGGAGAAGCGATCTTCCGACAGCTGGGCGCAGGACGGATCGCCAGTCATAGCGCCGGGAGCAAGCCGAAGGGAGTGCCGCACGCCGGCACGCTGCGACTGCTGGCGCGCAAGGGGATCGACACGGCGCAGTTCCGCTCGAAAAGCTGGAACGAGTTTACCGGCCCTGCTGCCCCGCCGGTCGATCTGGCGATCACCGTCTGCGGCAACGCGGCAGGTGAAGCCTGTCCGGTGTTCATGGGCGCGCCGCTGAAGGCGCACTGGGGCCTCCCCGATCCGGCCGACGTGATAGGTACCGAAGCCGAGGTCGATGCCGCGTTCGAGCAGATCTGGCGCTGGCTGGAGCAGCGGGTTCGCGCGTTTCTCGACTTGCCGTTCGAGACGATGGACCGCAAGGCCCTTGCAAGCGAACTGGCCCGCATTGGGCAGATGGAAGGAGCCGCCTGATGGCTACGTTGGCAATGAACGCGCCGCACCAGCGCCTATCTTTCCTGGACCGCTACCTGACGGTGTGGATATTCGCGGCGATGGCGCTGGGTATCGCGCTGGGTTCGCTGGTCCCCGCCGTACCCAAGGCGCTGGGGGCCATGTCGGTCGGGTCGACCAGCATACCCATCGCCATCGGCCTGATCCTGATGATGTTCCCGCCTCTGGCCAAGGTCCGCTACGAGGAACTGGGGCAAGTGTTTCGCGACGGCAAAGTGCTCGCCCTGTCGTTCGTGCTGTGCTGGATCGTCGCGCCTGCGTTCATGTTCGCGCTCGCGGCGCTGCTGCTCCCGAACGAGCCGGGATATTTCACCGGCCTCATCCTGATCGGCATCGCGCCGTGCATCGCCATGGTGCTGGTGTGGAACCAGCTGGCCAAGGGTAGCGCCGAATATGTCACCGGCCTTGTCGCGTTCAACTCGCTGTTCCAGATCGTGTTCTACGTACCCTATGCGTGGTTCTACCTGACCGTGCTGCCGCCCGTCTTCGGTCTGGAATCGCATGTCGTAAACATCGACTTCGGCACGATCGCCAAGGCGGTGCTGACCTACCTCGGGGTCCCGTTCCTGGCCGGCTTCCTCGTGCGCCGGACGCTGATCAAGGCGCGCGGAGCGGAGTGGTACGAAGGCCAGTTCCTCCCCGCCATCGGACCGATGACGCTGGTCGCACTGCTTTTCACCATCGTCGCCATGTTCAGCCTGAAAGGCGGGGAAATCCTTGCCTTGCCGCTCGACGCACTGCGGATCGGCGTGCCGCTGGTCTTGTTCTTCGTCGTCATGTTCGTGCTGGCCTTTGCCTGCGGGCGGGCCATCGGCGCGGGCTATCCGCGCACGGCAGCGCTTGCCTTCACGGCGGCTTCAAACAACTTCGAACTGGCGATCGCGGTAGCGATCGCCGCGTTCGGACTGGCATCGCCGGTAGCCTTTGCCGCGGTCATAGGACCGCTGATCGAAGTTCCCGCGCTCATCGCGCTGGTCAACCTGGCCTTGTGGTTCGAGCGGCGATGGTTCGGGCAGCAGGGGTAAAGCGTCCTCGGCCTCTCCGTCCGCGCGGCCGGCGGCGGGCTGTGGCGTCCGGCATCGAGCCCGGATCACGCCGGTTGGGGACTGCGTTCCTTCACGCCGAGGAATTTTCGTGCCTCGGCCCCGCTGACGACGGGCCGCCCCACGGCTCTTGCCATTTCGATCGCTGCTTCGACGAGTTCGCTGTTGCGCAATTGGGTGGTTCCGCTGATGTCTTCTTCGCCGACGCGAATATGCCCGCCCTTTTCCAGCGCATAGCGGGCCACCGGCGTGTCGAGGACATTGTCCCCCTGGGTAGCGATCAGCCAGGGCAGATCAACGCCCTCCAGCGCCTCCAGATAGGCGTCCAACGCCTTGACCGTGGGGGCAAGGGCATTGCGCACCGTAGGCTCCCTGTCCGTCCAGACCTTGTAGCGCCCGCCGAACCAGATCTTTACCATCGTGCCCTTGGGCAGCAAGCCGCGCTGGGCATATTCACGGATCCAGTAGCACATGGACGGCGTGTAGATGCCCAGAGCAAGCGGCGCCTGGTGCTTGTTGGCAAACATCACCAGATCATGCGCTTCGGAATAGGTCTGGCCATTGACCCATGAATTGCTGGGAAGCCCCGTCTCGTCCATGACGGCGAAGACGGTGCGCCCCAACTCGACCGCGATCATGGTCAGGCAACCGGCTTGCGCAAGCGCCGGGTAATGCTGGTGGACTTCGGCATGGGTCGTCCCCGTCAGCAGCGGCGCAGGGTAGATCAGCGCGTGCGGATGGGTGGCGAGTATGTCCTGATTGATCCGGACGACCTGCGCGACCTGCTGGTCCATGGGCAGGTCGATGTCCTGGTGGTGGTGAATGATAGACGCCCCCGCGTCCAGCGATGCGCGCGCACCCGCCAGCGTCGGCCCATACAGGCTCCGCTCGCTGATGCCTGAACCTGTGGATCCTCCGGTCGAGGTCGGAGAGCTGTTCACCAAAACCTCGATGCCACCCGCCTTTTCCAGCGAGACGGCAGCCTCGATGATGACCGGCGTTTCTGTGCTCGACATGGCAGCATCCTCTCCAAGGGCGATGTTCGTCTTGATCGGTAGCGTAATGCATCGCTGAGCCAGGCCCAACAGCAAGGCCGCCCCTTTCAAGCTGGATGGCAGGCTGGGACAATAAACGGCTCATGGGTGGGATCGGTCCAGGCTCGCGCCGCCGGTCAGGTCCTGCTCGATCGGCGCGTGCATGGACCCTATGGGATGCGAGTCGTCGATGCAGTTTGCGCAAGGGGACGACGCAAGAAATCTGCCTGTAGTTGAAGTCGATGCTGCCTCAGATGCTGGCTAGCCGCAAAGTCATGGCCATCGCGATGGAACTGGGCAAGAAAACCCGAAATGGGGAGGCACGGATGATAAGGCCGTTCACGCTGTCTGTTGCGGACGACGATCTGGAGGCGTTGCGTTGCCGGTTATCGCAGGTCCGTTGGCCCGAGAAGGAAACGGTTGACGACTGGTCGCAGGGCGTTCCCCTGGAGCAGGCCAAAGCATTGTGTTCCTATTGGCGGGACCACTATGATTGGCGCCGTTGCGAACGCATGCTCAACAGCGTCGGACAGTTCAAGACCGAAATCGACGGGCTGGACATTCATTTCCTGCATGTCAGGTCGCCTGAAGCGAATGCTCTGCCCTTGTTGCTGACGCATGGCTGGCCCGGTTCGATCATCGAATTCCTCAACGTCATCGGGGCGCTGACCAATCCCTGCGCGCACGGCGGCCAGGCCCAGGATGCCTTTGATCTCGTGATCCCGTCGATCCCCGGGTACGGATTTTCGGATCGGCCCAGCGATCAGAACTGGGGCGTGAGCCATATCGCGGAAGCATGGACCACGCTGATGCGTCGATTGGGCTATTCCCGTTTCGTGGCGCAGGGCGGCGATTGGGGGGCCGCGATTACCACCGAACTGGCGCTCCGGCAGCCGCCCGAATGCGTGGCTATTCATCTCAACATGCCGCTGGCCTATCCGCCGCCGCCCGGCACGCCCGGCCTGACGCCCGCCGAACAAAAAGCGGCGCAGGATCATGCCGATTTCACAACGACCGGCACCGGTTATTCCTTGTTGCAAGGCACCCGCCCGCAAACGATCGGCTATGCGCTCACCGATTCACCGATCGGGCAGGCGATGTGGATCTATGAGAAGATGAAGGCCTGGGGCGATTGCCCCGGTACACCCGAGGCGAGTTTCGGCTGGGACGCCCTGCTGGACAACATCATGCTCTATTGGCTGCCGCAGACGGGGGCGTCGTCGGCCAGGCTCTATTGGCGCAGCGCTGCCGCCTCTTTCTCCGACCAGCGCAAGATCGCCCTGCCGACCGGCTGCAGCATCTTCGCAAAGGAAATACTGCGGCCCTCGCGCAGGATGGTAGCCGAGCGTTATACCAATCTCGTGTACTGGAACGAATTGCCCCAAGGCGGGCATTTCGCAGCGATGGAACAGCCCGCGGTTTTCAGCGACGAAATGCGTAATTTCTGTCGCCCGTTTCGCTAATCCGGAAGACCCTACTGGCGAAGGAACGGAGCCGGCGTGCGGTCTCGCGGTGACCTGCGGCTTCAATTTTCTTCAGCGCGGCCAGCAGCTCCTGAGGCGAAATCTCGGCGATTGGTGATTTCCCCATGGCGATCAACGGCGGACGCTGTCGGTCTAGTCGCGGAGATTTTTGGCAGAAATCAGCGGTTTTTGCAACCGCTGACATCCAACGCTGAACAGGAAAGTGGTGCCCAGAAGAGGACTCGAACCTCCACGCCCTTTCGAGCGCCGCCACCTGAAGACGGTGCGTCTACCAATTCCGCCATCTGGGCACGGGACGCTTCGCCGGGGCGGGCGTCGGGTAGGAGCGCGCCGATAGCGGGGGGGCGGCGGGTTTGTCAACTCGGGATCGTCGTTCGGCCCATACTGTTCGCCGGGCCGGTCCATGGCTATTGTGCGCAAAGGCCACTGCGTGCAATGGGGCGCGCTCAGGTCTTAGGTTGCGATTGGAAGCAGGGCCCATGGCACAGGCTAGGGACGGCAAGGAACTCTTCGGCAAGCTCGTCACCGTGCTCGGCGGTAGCGGGTTCTTCGGCAGGCACCTGGCGCAGGAGCTGCTCGGCCGCGGCGCGCGGCTGCGCATCGCCAGCCGCCATCCCGAGCGCGCCTTCCGGATTAAGCCGCTCGGCGGGCTCGGGCAGGTCCAGCTCGTGCGCTGCGACGTGACCCGGCCGGACAGCCTCGGCGCGGCGCTGGCCGGCGCCGACGCGGTGGTCAATCTCGTCGGCGCCTTCGACGGCGACCTCGATGCCGTCCAGGGCCGCGGCGCCGGCCGCATCGCCGAGGCGGCGCGCGCCGCGGGCGTGCAGGCCTTCGTCCATGTCTCGGCGATCGGCGCCGACGGCGAATCGCGGACCGACTACGCGCGGACCAAGGCCGAGGGCGAGGACGCAGTGCTCGCGGCCTTCCCCCAGGCGACGATCCTGCGGCCGTCGATCCTGTTCGGCCCCGACGACAGCTTCGTGAACATGTTCGCCGGCCTGATCTCGCTGTTCCCGGTGCTGCCGGTCTTCGCGCCCGAAGCCCCGCTGCAGCCGCTCTTCGTCGACGACGCCGCCGAGGCGGTGGCCCGGATCCTTGGCGATCCGGCCGCCCATGCCGGCAAGACCTACGAGATCGCCGGGCCCGAAGTGCTGACCATGCTGTCGCTGAACGAGCGGATCGCCGCCGCGCAGCATCGCAAGCGGCTGTTCGTGCCGCTGCCGGACGCGGTCTCGGCGGTCGTCGCGGCGCTGCCGGGGACGCCGATCTCGAGCGACCAGTGGGCGCTGCTCAAGGCCGGCAACGTCGCCGCGCCAAAAGCCCCGGGACTGAAGGCGCTCGGCATTGCGCCGCGGCCGCTCGGCCTGTTCCTCGACCGCTGGATGGTGCGCTTCCGCAAGCACGGGCGGTTCGGCGACAAGGTGGGTGCGGGGTAAACGGCCTCGTCCCAGGCGAGGGGGCTCGACTCGGCTCCGACCGCCTCGGCCCGGGCTCTAGACATCCACCGCCGCGTAGTGGCTGGGCGGCTGGATCACTTCCATCCGCTCGGACAGCAGCGGGCGGAAGCTCGGGCGGCTCTTGATCGCGGTGTACCAGCCTTGCGCCTGCTCGTGCGACGACCAGTCGATGCCGCCGAGGTAGTCGGCCACGGAAATCTGCGCGGCGGCGGCGATATCGGCCAGGCTCATCGTCGCGCCGGCCAGCCAGGGGCGGTTATCGACGAGGTAGTCGATGTAATAGAGATGCTCGTGCGCCAGCTTCATCGCCTCGCGCAGCACGCGCGAATCGGGCGATTGCCGCAGCACCAGCCGCTTCTTCATGCGTTCGTGCAGCAGGGGGCCGGAAACGTCGCCGAAGAAGTTCTCGTCGAACAGGGCGATCAGGCGGCGGATCTCGGCGCGGTTGGCGGCAGTGCCGTTGATCAGCGGGCTGCGGTCGACCGTCTCCTCGAAATATTCGCAGATCGCCCGGCTGTCGCACAGCGTGGTGCCGCGTTCGGGATCGTGCAGCACCGGCGTGCGGCCGGCGGCGTTCATCATCAGGAATTCCTCGCGGCCTTCCCAGGGATTCTCGCGCCAGAGCTCGTAGGCGATGCCCTTTTCGCTCATCAGCAGGCGGACTTTGCGGCTGAACGGGCAAATCGGGAACTGGTAAAGCTGCCACATGGCCCGGGTATTGCCGGAGGTGCGCCACGGCGTCCAGACGCGCGCGATTCACGGCCGATCCAAATGGCGTGGATAAGTCGGCCGCGCTCAGTAGCGCGGCAGCGAGCGCTTCAGCTTGCGGGCGGTTTCCTTGAGCTGCGGCATCATCTCGTCGATCGCCCTGGCCATTTCCGCGGCCGAGCCCATGGCCCGGGGAACGTTGCGGGCGATGGTTCGTGGCATGCGCTCGGCCCCGGGTCCGGCGAGATCGCCCAGCGTCGCGTCGGGGGGCAGGTGGCGCAGGCTCTCGTCGCCGCCCATCGCCGACAGCGCGCGGACATAGCTCGACACGTCGAGATCGAGGATCGTCTGGGCCATGGCGGCAAGAGCGGCCGAAGCGGCGACCTGCGCCTGCGGGTCGGAGAGCTTGTCGGCGACCTCGCCGGCCTGGCCGTCGCGGGCGCAGGCCGGGGCGGAAGCGAGCGACAGGCCCGCGAGCCCGGCAGCCAGCAGATGGGGACGGATTGGCATGGGCGTGCTCCTTGCAGACTCGCCCTAGCGCAGGCGAGGTTGCGCGGCGCTGAACAGGAGCCGGCCGATCGCCGCGGCGGGAATCGCATCGCCGCGCAGATTGACCATTTGACCGCGCCGGACGCATGGATATGAACCGCGTTCCATTCGCCACCTTACCAGGAGAGAGGCATGTTCACTCACGTCGTCGTCGGCAGCAACGACCTTGCGAAATCGAAGCAGTTCTATGATGCCCTGTTCACCGCCGTCGGCGGCAACCCCGGCATGGATATGGGCACCCGGCTGGCCTATGCCCACAACGGGTCCAACTTCATGGTGACCGAGCCGATCAACGGCGAGCCGGCGACTTTCGCCAACGGCGGCACGATCGGCTTCGCCATGGCCAGCCCCGAGCAGGCCGATGCCTGGCACGCTGCCGGCGTTGCCGCGGGCGGCCGGAGCTGCGAGGATCCCCCGGGCGTGCGTGACCTCGGCTTCGCCAAGCTCTATCTTGCCTACCTGCGCGACCCCGACGGCAACAAGATTTGCGCCATGTTCCCGATGGGCCAGTAAGGAGACACGGCAATGCACCTGCAGAACCTGCGCCTCGGCTGCAACGACATGGAGAAGGCGCGCGCCTTCTACGACGCGACTTTCGGCGCGCTGGGCCTGCCCCCTTCGGCGACGCCGAGGGAATATCCGATCATCCTCTACAAGCTGCCCGGCGGCCCCAACTTCGCAGTCGGGCCGGCGCGCGACGGCAATGCGGCGACTCATGCCAACGGCGGGACGATCCTGTTCGCCGCCGACAGCGACGAGCAGGTCGCGGCCTGGCATGCGGCCGGGCTGGCCAACGGCGGCACCTGCGAGGGTCAGCCCGAGCCCAAGCCGCAGGCGCGGGGCGCTTTCGGCGCCTACCTGCGCGATCCCGACGGCAACAAGCTGGCGGCGTACCACGGGCTGAACATGGGGTGACGCGCATGGCGAAGGCGGTGACCGTCCTGCCCGATGGGAGCCGCCTTCCCGTCGCTCGCGAATGGGTGCCGGAAGCGCCGGTCGCGCTGGAATTCAACGGCCTGTCCTATGCGGTGATGATGGCGACGCCGGCCGACCTGGTCGACTTCGCCACCGGCTTCGCGCTGACCGAGGGGCTCGCCGCCGGCGGGGGCGAAGTCGGCGAGGTCGCCGTCGCCGAAGTCGACGACGGCTGGATCGTCCGCGCCGCGCTGTCGGGCCTGGGCGTCGAGCAGCTCGGCGAGCGGGTGCGCATGCGCGTCGCCGATTCGAGCTGCGGCCTGTGCGGGGTGGAGAACCTCGCCGCGCTGGCCAAGCCGCTGCCCAGAGTCGCGCCGCATGCGCCGCTGGACGTCGCGGCGATCTTCCGCGCCCTGGCCGAGCTGCCGGTCATGCAAGTGCTCGGCCAGGCGACCGGCGCCGCCCATGCCGCGGCCTGGGCCGATGCGGGCGGACATATCGGCTGCCTGCGCGAGGACGTCGGCCGCCACAATGCGATGGACAAGCTGATCGGCGCCATGGCGCGCGAGGGCAGGCCGCTCGCCCCGGGCTTCGTCCTGTCGACGGCGCGCTGCAGCTACGAGATCGTCGAGAAGGCAGTCCGCGCCGGCGCGACGACGCTGGTGACGATCTCGCTGCCCACCAGCCTCGCGGTCGAACGGGCGAGCGCCGCGGGGCTCAGCCTCTGGGCGCTGGCGCGGGGGGATAGCGTGATGCTGGTGAACGGCGCGGCAGAGACCTGAGCGGAGGAGGTTCGACGCACCCCCTTCCCCCTCGATGGGGGAAGGATGCGAAGACTTGGCAGCTCGCTGCCTAGTCGCAGCTGGATGGGGGTGAGCGTGCCCCCGGCGCCGCGTCCGGCGGAGAGCGCACCCCCACCCAACTCCGGCTAGTTCGCTGCGCTCACAAGCCTGCGTATCCCTCCCCCATCAAGGGGGAGGATAGTGTGCCCCACATTCCTCGCCGCGTGGGGGAGGAATTACCGCGAAATCAGGAACACCGCATGCTCGGCGCGGAAGTTCGCAGCTGCCGCGCTCGTCCGCCTGTCGCCGGAAAGGAACCAGGCTTCCTCCACTTTCACTCCGCGTTCCACCAGCAGGGCCTGGAAGTCCGAGATCGTCAGGTGGTGGATGTTGGGCGTCTCGTACCAGGCGACCGGCAGCAGCCGGGTGACCGGCATGCGCCCGTTCCACAGCAGCGACAGCCGCACGCGCCAGTGGGCGAAATTGGGGAAGCTGACGAAGGCCCGCCGGCCGATGCGCAGCAGTTCCTCGAGCACGCGGTCGGGCCGCCGGGTGGTCTGCAGAGTCTGGCTCAGGATCGCATAGTCGAACGAGGCGTCGGGATAGAAGACGAGGTCGGCGTCGGCATCGCCCTGGATCACCGACAGCCCCTTGGCGACGCAGTCCGCGACGTTTTCGGGTTCGATCTCCATGCCGTGGGGATTGCAGCGGCGCTCGTCGCGCAGGTTGGCGAGCAGCTCGCCGTCGCCGCAGCCGATGTCGAGCACGCGGCTGCCGGGCGCGACGTGCTCGGCGATGACGGCAAGGTCGGGGCGCAGCCGGCTCACCAGGCGAGGAACCCGGTCACGACCCGGTCGAGCGCCGGCACGTCGAGCAGGAAGCTGTCGTGGCCGTAGGGCGCCGACAGCTCGACGAAGCTCACCGCTGCGCCGGCCGCGCTCAGCGCATGGACCAGGCGCCGCGACTGCTCGGTGGGATAGAGCCAGTCGGTATCGAAGCTCACCACGCAGAACCGGGCCGTGGTCCCGGCAAAGGCATCGGCCAGCCGGCCGCTGTGTTCCTCGGCGAGGTCGAAGTAGCTCATGGCGCGGGTGATGTAGAGATAGGAATTGGCGTCGAAGCGGCTGATGAAGCTGATCCCCTGGTAGCGCAGGTAGCTTTCGATCTGGAAGTCGGCATCGAAGCCGAAGCTTTTCGAATCGCGGTTCTGCAGGCGGCGGCCGAACTTCTCGGTCAGGCTCGCTTCCGACAGGTAGGTGATGTGCGCCGCCATTCGCGCGACGGCAAGGCCCGCGTCGGGCGCCTTGCCGGTGCCGTAGTAGGCGCCGCCCTGCCAGTTCGGGTCGGCCATGATCGACTGGCGGCCGACTTCCTGGAAAGCGATGTTCTGGGCGCCCATCTGCGCGGTGCAGGCGACCAGCAGCAGCCGGTCGGTCAGCTGCGGCCAGTGCGCGGCGAGGCTGAGCGCCTGCATGCCGCCCATCGAGCCGCCGACCGCGGCATAGAGCCTGTCGATCCCCAGCTCGGCCAGCAGCGCGACCTGGGCGCGGACCATGTCGCGGATGGTGATCACCGGGAAGCGCATGCCGTAGGGCTGGCCGTCGTCGGCAGGCGAGGCGGGGCCGGTCGATCCCATGCAGCCGCCGATGACGTTGGCGCAGATGACGTGGAAGCGGTCGGTGTCGATCGGCTTGCCGGGGCCGATCATGCGTTCCCACCAGCCGGGCTTGCCGGTGATCGGATGAGTGCTGGCGACATACTGGTCGCCGGTCAGCGCGTGGAACACCAGCACGGCGTTGGCGCGGTCGGGCGCCAGCTCGCCGTAGGTCTCGTAGGCGACGGTCACGGGCGCAAGCGCCTGGCCGCTGTCCAGCGGCAGCGGTTGCGGCAGCACCATGCTGCGCCCGGCGAGAACTTGCGTGGTAGCCATAGCTCCTCGCGAATTGGGGGAGGGCGCCTGCCCTGTCAATCGCGCGGCGTCATTGCGGGACTGTCAAAGCCGCCCCGGCTCGGCTAAGGGCACGCGCAAGATGGCCGAAGCACCTGTCCCCAAGCCCTGGATCGCGGCGATCCATGCCTATGTTCCCGGCAAGTCCCCCAAGGATTTCGCCGGCGGCCGCCCGCTGGTCAAGCTCTCGGCCAACGAGAATCCGCTGGGCACCAGCCCGAAAGCGCTGGCGGCGCGCGCCGATGCGCTGCACCCCTCGCTCTATCCCGATCCCGACTGCAAGGCGCTGCGCACCGCGCTGGGCGCGCTGCACGGCATCGACCCGGCGCTGATCGTCTGCGGCACCGGCTCGGACGAGCTGCTCCACCTCGCCGCGCAGGGCTATGCCGGGCCGGGGGACGAGGTGATCTACGTCCGCTACGGCTTCTCGGTCTACGACATCGCCGCCCGGCGCTGCGGGGCGGTGCCGGTGGTCGCCGCCGATGCCGACTACGGCAGCGACGTCGATACCATCGTGCCGCTGGTCAACGAGCGGACTCGCGTCGTCTTCGTCGCCAATCCGAACAATCCCACCGGCAGCTACCTGCCGCGGGGAGAGATCGCGCGGCTCCATGCCGCGCTGCCGCGCGACGTCCTGCTGGTGGTCGACCAGGCCTATGGCGAATATGTCGCGCCCGAGGACGAGGACGGGGCCCTGGCCCTGGCCGCGGCGCACGGCAACGTGCTGGTCACGCGGACTTTCTCGAAGATCTACGGCCTCGCCGGCGAGCGGATCGGCTGGGGCACCGGCGCGGCCGGCATCGTCGACACGCTCAACCGCATCAGGGGCCCGTTCAACGTGTCGAGCAACGGCCAGGCGATGGCGCTGGCCGCGGTCGCCGACCAGTCCTTCGTCGAGCAGTCGCGCCGCCACAATGCCGCCGAGCGCGCCCGCTTCGTGGCGGCGCTGGCCGCGCTCGGCAACCATGGCCTGCGCCCGCTGCCCAGCCAGGCGAACTTCGTGCTGGTCCTGTTCGAAGGCAGGCTGACTGCCGAGGCGGCTTTCGGCGGCCTGGCCGAGCGCGGCTACATCACCCGCTGGCTGCCCAACCAGGGCCTGCCGCACGGGCTGCGCATCACCATCGGCACGGCCGAGCAGATGGACGAGATCGCGCTCGCCCTGCGCGAGATGGCGGAGGCGGCGAAGTGACCTTCCGCCACGTCGCCATCATCGGGCTCGGCCTGCTCGGCGGCTCGATCGGCCTCGCCATCCGCCAGCACCTGCCCGGGTCGGCGACCTCGGGCTACGACCGCGATCCCGCCACCCGCCGGCGCGCCGCCGAGCGCGGCCTCGCCGACCGCATCTGCGAGACTGCCGCCGAGGCGGTGAGCGAGGCCGATCTCGTCATCTTCTGCGTTCCGCCCGGCGCGATGGGCGAGGCCGCGGCCGAGATCGCCGGGGTGCTCCCCGCCGAGGCCCTGGTCAGCGACGTCGGCTCGAGCAAGCGGATGATCGCCAAGGTGTTGAGCGAGGCGCTGCCCGGCCACGCGGTGATCCCGGCCCACCCGGTCGCCGGCACCGAGAATTCGGGCCCCGACGCCGGCTTCGCCTCGCTGTTCCACAACCGCTGGTGCATCATCACCCCGCCCGAGCAGACCAATCTCGTGCTGCTGAGCCGGCTGGTCGAATTCTGGGAAGCGCTCGGCGCCAATGTCGAGATCATGGATGCCGAGCACCACGACCTCGTGCTGGCGGTCACCAGCCACTTGCCGCACCTGATCGCCTATACGATCGTCGGCACGGCCTCGGACCTCGAACAGGTCACCCGCAGCGAGGTGATCAAGTATTCGGCCGGCGGCTTCCGCGACTTCACCCGCATCGCCGCTTCGGACCCGACGATGTGGCGCGACGTCTTCCTGTCGAACAAGGACGCCGTGCTGGAGATGCTGCAGCGCTTCACCGAAGACCTGACCGCCCTGCAGCGCGCCATCCGCGTCGGCGACGGCCAGGCCCTGTTCGACCACTTCACCCGCACCCGCGCCATCCGCCGCTCGATCATCGAGGAAGGCCAGGACGATGCGCGCCCCGACTTCGGCCGCAGCGACCACCAGGCGTAGGGGCAGGGGAAGCCTTGGATCCATTCCGGGGCGGGGGTGGAGGGGCCCCTCAGTACCTCCCCGTTCCGGGGAGGTACTTAAAGATCCTCCCCCGTAGGGGGAGGTGGCATTCGCGTAGCGAATGACGGAGGGGTGTCAGCGTTCGATCGGAGGGGAACACCCCTCCACCACCGGCTGCGCCGGCGGTCCCCCTCCCCCTGTGGGGGAGGATCTTTGGCAGACACACCTTCACCCCCGCTGGCGAATGCGGGCTTACGCCTGGGGAGACGAACGCACGGAAAAGCCGGCGCCTCGGATTGCCTGTCACGACAGGCTTGGCGGTTTGAACCCTGAGGTGCGAAGCGTTGGCGGGTCGGGCTCGCCCATGACCGCCTGAAGTTTGAGGGTCCTCGCATCCTGGTGGGCCGCCTTGGAGCGGCGCCGGCTGTCGGGGGAGAGGAGACGACCGGTACCGCTCCACCAACCCGTGACGCGCGTCATATAACCAATATGGTTTGTATTGTCAAGCGTTTTCGTTGGCGCCCGCGCTCGAGCGCCGCACCCACTGCCGCTCAGAGCAGTTGCGCGCAGAACACGACGAGCCAGGCGGCGGGCAGGAACAGCAGCTGGGCCAGCACGGTGCCGGCGATGCGGCTGAGCGACAGCAGGACGATGGTGCGGCGGAACACGGGCTCGCTGATGGTCCCGGCGACGACGTCGTCGGTCATCACCGAGAGCTGCGGGTCGATGAGCACGAACAGCAGGATCGTCGCGAAGCCGTTGACCACGGCCGACAGCTGCGAGGCCGTCACCCGGTATTCGGGATAGAGATAGCCGGCGTAGAGCGAGGCGGCGACGCCGACGGTGAGCAGCGCCTGGGCAAGCACGTTGAGCACGATCACGCGGGTGGCGACGCCCCGCGGCTTGCGCAGGTCGGCGACGTGAGCCAGGTGGGGGACAGTGGTCGTGCTGCGGATATAGCCGAGCCCACCCTTCGAGAAGGCGTGGAGCAGCAGCCTGACGATCGAGCGGTGTTCCTGGAACTCGCCGATCGCCGCGCAGAACCACCGCTGCACCGTGGGAATCATCAGCGTGCCGACGATCGTCGCGACCGTTGCCGACAGCAGGACGAGACGGAAGTCGTCGACCAGGTGATCGCCGGTGCCGGCCGCCAGCGCATCCTCGATGCGCTTGGCGAGGAACGGGCCGAGAAAGCTGTTCGAAACGCGCGAGACCAGCACCAGCACGTTGAACAGGGCAAAGGACATGGCGATGCGCCCGGTGCGCACGCCGGCGATCCGCGCGGCATAGGCCAGCGCCCCGATGAGGTTGATGCTGAAGGTCAGCAGGCAGACGATGGCAAGTTGAGGATCCAAGTCCGGTCTCCTTCTGCGGCACTCCTAATGGCTTCGCGGGAAAATCTCTATCACGTCGATCGGGAATAGACGCTTGCTGGCATGTGTCGTGCACAGCTAGGACGGGTCAAGGTGCAGCCGGGGCAGCAGATGACGTTCGAGCAAGCGGCGATTGTCGGGATCCTGCTGGCCATGCTGGCCGCCTACCTGTCCGAGCGCTTCCGGGTGGAGCTCGTGGCGATCGGCGGCCTCGGCGCCGGCTATCTGACCGGCGCGGTCCCGGCCCGGGCCGTCTTTGCCGGTTTTTCCAGCTCGGCGGTGATCACCGTGGTCGAAGTCCTGCTGATCGTCGCGGCGCTGGCGCAGACGCGGGTGATCGACGACGTCGCCCGCCGGATCGTCGCCGGCACCACCGGCAAGACCGCGGCCCTGGCGATCCTGTGCGGCATGGCGGCGGCGGTCTCGGTCTTCATCAACAACATCGGCGCGCTGGCCCTGTTCTTCCCGGTCGCACTCTCGGTCTGCGCGCGGCTGGACATGCCGCCGGCGCAGATGCTGATGCCGCTGTCCTTCGCCACCCTGCTGGGCGGGACCTGCTCGCTGACCGGGACGCCCGCCAACCTGGTGGTCAACCAGTGGAAGATCGCGGAAACCGGGACCGGCTTTGCCTATTTCGAGCTGGCGCTGGTCGGCGGGCCGGTGGCGCTGGCGGGCCTCGCCTGGATCGTCCTGACCGCGCAGGGAACCTTTCGTGGCCACGCGGCCGAAGCGCCCGCCGGGTTCGACGCGGGCCCGACCGATTTCCTGGCCGAGCTGCTGCTGCCGGCAGGGTCCCGCCTGGCCGGTCGCGCGCTGCTCGAGGCCGAGGCCGACGCCGGCATCCATATCCACGGCGTGGTGCGCAACGGCGCGCATGTCTTCGCCCGGCGCGGCGATATCGTCCTGGCCGCCGGCGACAGGCTCCTGATCGAGGCCGATCTCGCGCGGATCGACGACCTGCGTGAGCGCGGCGCCGTGGTCCTGCCTCCTGCCGCCGCCGCGGAGAGCGAGCGCATCGAGGCCGTGGTCATGCCCGAAAGCCTGTTGCTCGGCTCGCGCGTGGCGGACATCGGCCTGTTCGCCGACCATGCCGTCGCCGTTGCCGCGCTCGCCAGCCGCCGCCACCGGGTCGAAGGCGGCTTCGGCGACCTGCAGGTCGGCATGGGCGACGTCCTCGTCCTCGCCGGGGATCGCGATGCCTTGCGGCTGGTCGTCGCGGAGTGCGGCCTGCTCCCGCTGTCGCGCCGCCGGCCGGCGCAGGTCGGGAAGCGGGCGGCCCCGGCGATCCTGGCCTTCGCCGCGGGCGTCGTGCTCTGCGCGCTCGAGATCGTGCCCCCGGAACTGGCCTTCGGCGCCGTCGTCGCCGCGCTGGTGGTAACGCGGCGGCTCGACTTGCGGACGGCGCTGCAGGACCTCAACTGGCCGATCGTCATCCTGCTCGCCTGCATGATCCCGCTCGGCATGGCGGTGCGCGAAACCGGGGCGGCGCACGTGATCGCCGACACGCTGGCCGACTACCTGCCGAGCACCCATCCCGTCGCGGTCTGCGCGCTCATGCTCCTGATCACCGTCGCCATCACCCCCTTCGTCGACAACGTCTCCACCGCCGTGGTCCTCAGCCCCATCGCAGGCGGCATCGCCGTCCGCACCGGGGTTCCGCTCGAGCCGCTGCTCATGGCCGTCGCGATCGGGGCATCGCTCGACTTCCTCACGCCGTTCGGGCACCACAACAATGCGGTGGTGATGGGGGCGGCCGGCTATCGCTTCTCCGACTTCGCGCGCTTCGGCGCGCCGCTGCTGGTGATCTGCCTGGCCGTGGCGATCGGCGCGCTCGCGCTGCTTCTCTGAGGCGCCGCCTTGAAACTTCCGCCTTTGCGCCCTAAATTCCTACCTCGTTCATGGGGAAACCGGGCGGGCGGATCATGATTTCCAACAAGGCCAAATATGCCTTCAGGGCCCTGCTGGCGATCGCCGCCGAGCCCGAGGGCATTGCCCTGACCAGTGCCGAAATCGCCCGCCGGCACGCCATTCCGCACAAGTTCCTGGAGCAGATCCTGCTCGACCTCAAGAAAGCCGGCATCCTCGAAAGCCGCCGCGGCAAGACCGGCGGCTACGCCATGCTCCGGCCGGCAGACACCATCAGTTTCGGCGAGGTTCTCCGCATCTTCGAGGGGCCGCTGGCGCCGCTTCCCTGCCTGTCGCGCCAGGCCTACCGCAGGTGCGACGACTGCGTCAGCGAGGCACGCTGCGAGATCCGGCGCGAGTTTGCGCGGTCCTACGACGCCAGCCGCCAGGTGCTGGATTCGCGAACCATCGGCGATGCGCTGAACGACACCTCCTACGTCCCGCTCCCTGCGGAGGCGCGCCGGGCGAGCTGAAGCGCGGTTCCGCCGTCGCCAATATCCTATCCCATCGCTGGAGAAGACCACGCCCCCCGCTCCCTGCCCGGGCCGCGGCAGGATTCGAGCGATTCGGCATATTCACGATTTTCTCCATATAAATTTGGACGATCACGAATTTCGTCTCGAAAACTCGTCGAATAGCACCGATAAACGAAGTACATTCGTCACCTCCTTGGCTAGCCTTTGCTCGAGCGCGCCGGAACGGCCGCCATTTCCTGGGGCGAAGGAGACGAGGCCGTGAGCAGCAGCGACTATCCCGCACATTTTGAGCTCGAGACGGTTCACGAGGTCTCGGACCCTTCGGCCGGGCTGTCCGGCGTCATCGCGATCGATTCGCTGCGGCTCGGTCCGGCGGCCGGGGGGTGCCGGTTCTGGCGCTATGCCGACCGCGCGGCGCTGGTCGCCGACGCCCGCCGGCTGGCAGAGGGCATGAGCTACAAGAACGCGCTTGCCGGACTGCCGCTGGGCGGGGGCAAGGCGGTGCTGCAGCGGCCTCACGGCGAATTCGATCGCGCCCGGCTGTTCGCAGCCTTCGGCCGCGCGGTCGAGAAGCTGGGCGGCAACTACGTCACGGCCGAGGATGTCGGGACGTCGATGGCCGACATGGCGGCGGTCGCCGGTGCGACGGACCATGTCGCCGGCCTGCCGCCGGCGGCAGGCCGGGCGGGCGGCGATCCCGCGCCGTGGACGGCAAGGGGCGTGTTCCTGGCCATGGAAGCGGCGGTGCAGCGCCAGTTCGGCTCTTCGCTCGAGGGCAGCACCGTCGCCGTGCAGGGCCTGGGCAACGTCGGCTATGCCCTTTGCCGGCTGCTACACGGCGCCGGCGCGCGCCTGTTCGTGGCCGAGCCGCGCGCCGAAGTCGCCGAGCGCGCGGTCGCCGAATTCGGCGCGACGCTGCTTCCCGCCAACGCGCTGTTTTCCGCCCCGGCCGACGTCCTCGCGCCTTGCGCGCTGGGCGGCGTGCTGCACGAGGGGACGATCGCCGTGCTCAAGGCGCGCGTGGTCTGCGGCGCCGCCAACAACCAGCTGGCCACGCCCGAGGACGGCGCCCGGCTTGCCGACAGGGGCGTGCTCTATGCCCCCGACTACCTGGTGAATGCCGGCGGCATCATCAATGTCGCCGCCGAGCATCTCGGCTGGAGCAGCGACGAGGCGGCCGTGCGGATCGACCGCATTGCGCAGCGCCTCAACGACCTGCTCGACCAGGCCGACAGTGCCGGCATGCCGACCAACCTTGCCGCCGACAGCATGGCGCGCGAGATCATCGCGGCTGGACCGGCGCGATCGCACATGCAACAGATGCCCTCCCGGGCGAGTTGCACGGCACGATGATGACGCTCCGATCCGACATCGCGCAGCTGCGCGAACTTTCCCTCGACTGGGATGCGCTCGACGCGATCAAGTACCGCGACGAGGCGGAGGCGGTCGCCGCCTTGCTCGCCGCGCAGCCGCTCGACCAGGGCCAGCGCCAGGCGATCGCCGCCGATGCGATCGCCCTGGTCAAGGCCGCCCGCGCCTCGGCCCAGCGGCAGGGGGTGGTCGAAAGCTTCCTCCAGGAATTCTCGCTGGCGACGCAGGAAGGCCTGGCGCTGATGTGCCTTGCCGAAGCGCTGCTGCGCACGCCCGACGCCGAGACGCGCGACCGGCTGATTGCCGAGAAGATCGGCTCCGCCGACTGGGCGAGCCATTTCGGCCAGTCCGACAGCCTGTTCGTCAATGCCTCGACCTGGGGGCTGATGCTGACCGGGCGCTTCGTCGACCTCGGCGAGGAACCGCGCCGCGACCTGTCCGGCTGGCTGAAGCAGCTGGCCGGCCGGATCGGCGAGCCGGTGGTCCGCAAGGCCGTGGCGACGGCAGTGGCGATCATGGGCGAGCAGTTCGTGCTCGGCCGCACGATCGAGGAGGCGCTCAGGCGGGCGGGCAAGGAGGGCTTCCTTTGCTCGTTCGACATGCTCGGCGAAGGGGCGAGGACCGCCGCCGACGCCGCGCGCTACGAACGCATCTACGCCGAGGCGATCGCGGCGGTGGGCAAGGCGGCGGGCGGCGCCGGCCCGGAGCTGGGCCACGGCGTCTCGGTCAAGCTGTCGGCGCTGAGCCCGCGCTACGAAGCGGTGCAGGAAGCGCGCGTGTGGAGCGAGCTCTACCCGCGCGTGCTGCGGCTGGCGACGCTGGCGGCCAGGCACGACCTCAACTTCGCGATCGACGCCGAGGAGGCGGACCGGCTGACGATCTCGCTCAAGCTGTTCGATCGCCTCGCCCATGCGCCCGAGCTTGCGGGCTGGAGCGGGCTCGGGATCGTGGTGCAGGCCTACCAGAAGCGCGGGCTCGCCGTCATCGAGCACCTGTCGCAGCTGGCCGCGGCATCGGGGCGCCGGATCATGGTGCGGCTGGTCAAGGGCGCCTACTGGGACAGCGAGATCAAGCGCGCGCAGGTCGCCGGCCGGCCGGACTATCCGGTCTTCACCACCAAGCCGGCGACCGACCTCGGCTACCTGGTCTGCGCCAGGGCGCTGATCGCGGCTTCGCCGGGGCTCTATCCGCAGTTCGCCACGCACAATGCCCATACCCTGGCGGCGGTGCGGAACATGGCCGAGGCGGCGGGCGTCGCGATCGAGCACCAGCGGCTGCACGGCATGGGCGAAGCGCTCTACCGCGCGGCGGAGGAGCGCTACGGACGGCTGCGCCTGCGCGCCTATGCGCCGGTCGGCGGGCACGAGGAGCTGCTGCCCTACCTGGTGCGGCGCCTGCTGGAAAACGGCGCGAACACCAGCTTTGTCCATGCGCTGCTCGACGATGCTGTGCCGCCCGAGAGGATCGTCGCCGACCCGGTCGCGCTGGTCGAGGCCGCACCCGGCCGCCATCCCCGCATCCCGCCGCCCACCGACATCTACGGCGCCGCGCGGCGCAATCCGCTCGGCCGCGACTACAGCATGGTCGCCGCCCGGCGCGTCGCTGCCGAAGCCGAGGAGCAGGTCCGCGGCACGAGGTTCGCGGCCTCGCCCCTGGTCGACGGCGAAGCCGGCGGCTCTGGTGCCACGGCGACGGTCCTGTCCCCCACCGACGGCGAGGGACTGGGCAGCGTCCAGGCCGCGACCTCGGCCGACCTCGACGCGGCCGTCGCCGCCGCGAAGTGGGCGCAAAGGCCATGGGACGCACGCGGCGGGCCGGGCCGGGCCACGGTCCTGCGGGCCATGGGCGACGCGCTGGAAGCCCAGATCAACCCGCTCGTCGCGCTGCTGGCGCGCGAGGCGGGCAAGACGCTGGGCGACGGCGTCGCCGAGGTGCGCGAGGCGATCGACTTCTGCCGCTACTACGCCGCGCTCGCCGAAAGCCAGTTCGCGGGGCTCGAGACGCTGGCCGGGCCGGTCGGCGAGACCAACCAGCTCGAACTGCGCGGCCGCGGCGTCTTCGCCTGCATCAGCCCGTGGAACTTCCCGCTGGCGATCTTCACCGGCCAGATCGCCGCCGCGCTCGCCGCCGGCAACGCAGTGATCGCCAAGCCGGCCGAGCAGACCCCGCTCGTCGCCGCCGAGGCCGTGCGGCTGTTCCACCGCGCCGGGCTCGATCCCGCGCTGCTGGCGCTGCTGCCGGGCGAAGGCGGCACGATCGGGCCGCTGCTGACCGCGCATCCCGGCATCGCCGGCGTCGCCTTTACCGGCGGCACCGACACGGCCGCCGCGATCAACCGCAGCCTGGCCGCACGGCCGGGGCCGATCGTGCCGCTGATCGCCGAGACCGGCGGGCTCAACGCCATGTTCGTCGATACGACGGCGCTGCGCGAGCAAGTGGTCGACGATGCCGTGCTCTCGGCCTTCGGATCGGCCGGGCAGCGCTGCTCGGCGCTGCGCGTCCTGTTCCTGCCGAAGGAGACCGCCCAGCCGACGATCGAGGCGCTGGTCGGGGCGCTCGAGGCCATGGTCGTCGGCGATCCCGCCGACCCGGCGACCGACATCGGCCCGGTCATCGACCGCGAGGCGCGCGACGCGCTCGACCTCCATGTCGAACGGCTGCGGCGCGAGGCGAGCGTGCTCTACGTCAAGGACATCGGCGACCTGCGCGAGCGGGGAACCTTCTTCGCCCCGGTCATCGCCGAGATCCCGACCCCCGACTTCCTCGAGCGCGAGGTCTTCGGGCCGATCCTGCACGTCTATCGCTACGATCGCGGCGAGCTTGCCGAAGCGGCCGGCAGGCTCGCCGCCCGCGGCTACGGGCTGACGCTGGGCATCCACAGCCGGGTGGAAGCCTTCGCCCGCGAAGTCAGGGCGCTGGTCCCGGCCGGCAATTGCTACGTCAACCGCTCGATCATCGGCGCGGTGGTGGGCGTCCAGCCGTTCGGGGGCGAGGGGCTGTCGGGCACCGGCCCCAAGGCCGGCGGGCCGCATGCGCTGCTGCGCTATGCCACCGAGCGCGCGCTCTCGATCAACATCACCGCGCAGGGAGGCGATCCCGCCCTGCTCAACCTGTGAGGCGCGGCGCGGCTCAGGCGCCGCGCGCCATGCGCACCAGCGCTTCGTCGAGCGAGGACAGGAAGCGCGAGCGGTCGGCCTTGGTGAAGGGCGGCGGGCCGCCGATCGCGGCACCGCCGGCGCGCAAGTCGGCCATGATCGCCCGGGTGGCAATGGCCCCGCCGATCGAACTGGCGGTGAAGAGCTTGCCGTTGGGCGCGATCACCGTGGCGCCGGCCTTCAGGCAGCGGTCGGCGAGAAGGATGTCGCCGGTGATGCATACCGTGGCGGCGGAAGCGCGCTCGGCGATCCAGTCGTCCGCCGCGTCGAAGCCGTCGCCGACGACCACCCGGCTGATCAGCGCGTGCGCGGGCACGTGGATGCGGCTGTTGCTGACGATGGTCACCGGCACCGCGCGGCGGAAGGCGACCTTGTAGATCTCTTCCTTGACCGGGCAGGCATCGGCATCGACGAGGATCGCGCTCATCGCGAGCGGTGCGGTCCCTGGCGGCGCTCGAACTTCCGGTCGGGGCGCGGACCGCTTCTCGGCGCGGGCGGGCCCTTCCTGGCCGTCAGCGACGGGCGGCGCTCGCGCGCTTCCTCGCGCGGCTTGCCGTCGACCGGCACGATCTCGACGTCGTTGTCGTCGCCGGCCGTGCGCTGCACCGCGGCCAGGAAGCGCGCGGCGATCGGGCCGGGAACCTCGAACAGCGTCTCGTTGGCGGTGATGCGGATGGCGCCGATGTCGCTGCGGCCGACATGGCCGCGGCGGCAGAGCAGCGGCAGGATCCAGCGCGGATCGGCATTCTGGCGGCGGCCGATGTTGAGGCGGAACCAGGCGCTGCCTTCGAAGCCTTCGCGCGGGCGCCCCGGCGGCGGGGCATCGCCGGCCAGCAGTTCCTCGGGCTGGGGCAGCCGCGCCCGGTGCGCCTGGACCAGTGCGACGGCGATCTCCTCGGCGCTGCGTTCGCTCAGCAGGCGGGCGGCGAGGGCGCGATCCTCCTCGCTCGCCTCGACCGGGGCGAGCAGGGCGGCGAGCAGGCGCTCGCTGTCCGCGGCGCGGATCTCAGCCGCTCCCGGCGCCGCGACCCATTCGGCGGGGATGCGCGCACCGCGCAGCATCGATTCGACCCGGCGGCGGCGCGGATAGGGCACCAGCAGGATCGCCGTGCCCTTCTTGCCGGCGCGACCGGTCCGGCCCGAGCGATGCTGCAGCGTCTCGGCGTCGCGGGGGATTTCGACATGGATGACGAGGCTCAGGCTGGGCAGGTCGATGCCGCGCGCGGCGACGTCGGTCGCGACGCAGACTCGCGCGCGGCGATCGCGCAGCGCCTGCAGGGCGTGGTTGCGCTCGTTCTGCGAATGCTCGCCCGACAGCGCGACGACGGCGAAGCCGCGCTCGGTCAGACTGGCGTGGAGGTGGCGGACATTGTCGCGCGTGGCGCAGAACAGCATCGCCGTCTCGGCTTCGTGGAAGCGCAGCAGGTTGACTACGGCATTTTCGATGTCGGCGGGCGCAATGGCCATCGCCAGGTACTGGATGTCGCCGTGGCCGCGTTCCGAATCCACCGTCGAGATGCGCAGGGCATCGCGCTGGTAGCGCCGCGCGAGCGCGACGATCGGCTTGGGCATGGTCGCCGAGAACAGCAGCGTGCGGCGGCCCTCGGGCGTGGCGTCGAGCAGTTCCTCGAGGTCCTCGCGAAAGCCCATGTCGAGCATCTCGTCGGCCTCGTCGAGCACGGCGACGGCCAGGCCGCGCAGGTTGAGCGACCCGCGCTCGAGGTGATCGCGCAGGCGCCCGGGCGTGCCCACCACGACATGGGCACCGTGGCCCAGCGCCCGCCGCTCCTGCGAGGCATCCATGCCGCCGACGCAGGTTACCACGCGGACCTGGGTGTCGCCGTAGAGCCAGGCCAGCTCGCGGCTAACCTGCAGCGCAAGCTCGCGAGTCGGGGCGATGACCAGGGCCAGCGGCGTCGCGGTCGGCTGTGCGGCGCCGCCGGCGTCGAGCAGCTGCGGCGCCATGGCCAGGCCGAAGGCCACGGTCTTGCCCGAACCCGTCTGGGCTGAGACGATCAGGTCGCGCCCGGCCGCCTCGGGCTCGAGAACCGCGGCCTGGACCGGCGTGGGAGCGGCATAGCCGCGTGTCGTCAATGTTTCGGCAAGCGCCGTGAAAGGGGTCTGGAAGGACATCGTCTCGTTCGTGCAAGGTAGCGGCCGGTTCGGCCGCCGGCGGGGCGGCAGGCCCCGGCGTCATGAGGCGCCGATAGGCTTTTCGCAGCTGCAGCACAACGCCTATCGCCGTGACGCTTCTCGATGCCCAGGCGAGAGCCGACCGCTAGCCTCTTCGATGGACCGTTCGACCCAGATCACAGCGGTCCCGGGTCAAGCCCGGGACGACGGGGGCGTCGGCACCCCAGTTCCTCCCCCGTAAGGGGGAGGGGGACCGCGACGCGCAGCGGCGTGGTGGAGGGGCACTTGCCTCGTCTCCGTCCCTCGGTGGGGCAGGGGCGCGACCTGCAATCGTTCGGAGTAGCTCACCTGCCCCTCCACCACCGGCTACGCCGGTGGTCCCCCTCCCCGTTCCGGGGAGGAACTGGGCATCGCCCATCGCGAGGATTTACGCGACGATCGCTTCCAGTGCCTCGCTGGCTTCCAGCCAGGCGGCCTCGGCGGCTTCGATCCGGGCTTCGGTCTCGGCGCGGCGCTTCAAGAGGTCGGTCATGGTCAGGCCGGCGAGCGCGGGCTCGGCCGAGGCGGGATCGAACATCGCCCGGTCCAGGGCGCTGAGCTGCGCCTGGAGGCGCTCGAGCTCGGCCTCGGCGCTCTTGGCGCGCTTGCGCAGTTCCTGGCCCTTCTCGCGCGCCTCGGCAGCGGCCTTGCGCTGGTCCTTGCGGTTGACGCCGCGGCTGCCGCCGTCGCCGGCACCGTCCCTTCCCGCATCCCTGCGCGCCGAGGCCGGGTCCTTGGCGAGGACGAAGGCGATGTAGTCGTCGATCGCGCCGTCGAAGTCCTTCGCCGTCCCGCCGTCGACCAGCACCAGCCGGTCCGCGGTCATTTCCAGCATGTGGCGATCGTGGCTGACGATGACCACGGCGCCGGTATAGGCGTTGAGCGCCTGGATCAGCGCCTCGCGGGCATCGACGTCGAGGTGGTTGGTCGGCTCGTCGAGGATCAGCAGGTGCGGGGCATCGCGGGTGATCAGCGCCAGCGCGAGCCGGGCGCGCTCGCCGCCTGACAGCTTGCCGACTTCGGTCGTCGCCTTGGGTCCGGAAAAGCCGAAGCGGCCGAGCTGGCCGCGCACCGCCGCCGGGGTCGCGCCTTTCATCTGCACGGTCATGTGCTGCAGCGGGGTTTCCGAGCGGTCGAGCTCCTCGACCTGGTACTGGGTGAAGTAGCCGACCCGCATCCGCGCGCTGGCGGTCATCGCCCCGGCCATCGGCGCCAGCTGCGCCGCCAGCAAGCGGGCCAGCGTGGTCTTGCCGTTGCCGTTGCGGCCGAGCAGGGCGATGCGATCATCGGGATCGAGCCGCAGGTTGAGCCGCTGCAGAACCGGCGTCTCGCCGTAGCCGACTTCGGCGTGGTCGAGCGTGACCAGCGGCGGGCGAAGCTCGTCGGGATTGGGGAAGTCGAAGCTCAGCGAGGGATCGTCGATCATCTCGGCGATCGGCTGCAGCTTGGCCAGCGCCTTGGCGCGCGATTGCGCCTGCTTCGCGGTCGAGGCACGCGCCGAATTGCGCGCGACATAGTCCTGCAGCCGCTCGCGCTCGGCCTGCTGCCGGGCCCGGGCCGAGGCGATCTGGGCCTGGCGCTCGGCGCGCTGGCGCTCGAACCGGTCGTAGCCGCCGGGATAGAGCGTCAGCTTGCCGCCGGACAGGTGCAGGATGTGGTCGACGACGTTGTTGAGGAAGTCGCGTTCGTGGCTGACCAGCAGGATCGTCGCCGGATAGGAGCGCAGGAAGTCCTCGAGCCACAGCACCGCTTCCAGGTCGAGGTGGTTCGACGGCTCGTCGAGCAGCAGCAGGTCGGGCTGCGAGAACAGCAGCGCGGCCAGCGCCACGCGCATCCGCCAGCCGCCGGAGAAGCTTTCCAGCGGGCGGTGCTGCGCCGCTTCGTCGAAGCCGAGGCCCGCCAGGATGCGCGCGGCCCGGCTGGGCGCGGCATGGGCCTCGATGGCGATCAGCCGCTCGTGGATCTCGGCCAGTCGGTGGGCGTCGTGGCAGGTCTCGCTCTCCGCCGTCAGCCGGGCGCGCTCCGTGTCGGCGGCGAGCACGGTCTCGAACGGGGAGGCGTCGCCGCCGGGCGCTTCCTGGGCGATATATCCCAGGCGCGCGCCGCGCGGCATCGACACTTCGCCGCTGTCGGCCTCGAGCATCCCGGCGATCACCCGAACCAGGGTGGACTTGCCGGCGCCGTTGCGCCCGATCAGGCCGATCCGTCCCCGCGGCGGCAGGCTCGCAGTGGCGTCGTCGATGATCGTTCGCCCGCCGAGGCGAACCGTGATGCCGGTCAGGTTGAGCATGGGCTGCGCTTAACAGGACCGGCCGCGCAACGAAAGCGCCACCGGCAGCGCGCAGTCGATCGTCGGTTCGGCAGGGAAGCGCTGCCGAAAGATCGCCGACGAAACCCGATCTGCACCTTCACCGCCGAAAACGACCCAACAGTAAAGAGCAGATGCCATCAGTCAAAGCATTGAACTGCGTGATAAAATAAACATGATTTGACTCTGCATCTTAGAGGAGAGAAAGTTTGCATTGGCTTACTGCCCCGATGGGCAGAGACTACAATCCGATTGTGAGCTAGGTTTCACTGGGATCGATTCGATCTACACTGCAGGGGTTCGCCGCCTATGTGCAATTCCCGCCTGCCGACCGCCGCGGCGGTAGCGCCCACGGCTGGCAGCAGGCCGATCGCCCATGGCTCCGATCGCGCTGCCCGGATCGCCGGAGCAACTGCGGGCGCGGGCTCGGCAGCCGCCGCGACATAGGACTTTTCACTTTTTCGAACGGAGGGGATTTGAGGATGCCATCGAAATCGAAGCTGCTTGCAAGCTGGCTGGCCGCCGTCGCCCTTGTCGCCGTGCCGACCATGGCCGGCGCGAAAAGCGCAGCTGCTTTGAACGATCTCGTCGGTGCCAGGGCGGCCGGCGCGGAATCGGACCTGGAATCGCGCGGCTGGGTAGTCACCGACGGCCACAAGGGCGGTAGCGCGGCCTACAGCTACTGGTGGCATCCGTCGCGCAAGGACTGCGTGATGGTGACGACGCGCGACGGCCGCTATGCCTCGATCTCCGATACGGTGCCGGCCGATTGCAACCAGCGCGGCGGCGGCTCCGGGGCCTCGGCCGCCGGGGCGGTCGCCGGCCTCGCGCTGATCGCCGCGCTCGCTGCGCACAAGGCCGGGCACCACGACCAGGGCCAGCACTATTCGGACGGCCAGCAGGAAGCCGACTACGAGCGCGGCTACAAGGACGGCCTCTATGACGAACCGTACCACAACTATTCGCGCAGCGAATCCTACGGCTCGGGCTACCAGAACGGCGTCGAGCAGCGGCAGCGCGATACCAGCCACCGCAACGACCACCGCTGGGGAGCAGGCTACTCCGCTTCGGTCGACGTCTCCGATCTCGAGGGCGCGCGCGGGGCCGGGGCCGACAGCGACCTGCGCGCGCGCGGCTTCCGCGACGTCGACGGCTTTGCTTCGGGCGACAACGGCAAGGGCACGGTCTGGTGGAACGGCAGCACGCGCCAGTGCCTGCAGGTCATCGTCGCCGACGGCTACGTCGACAGCATCACCGACATCGGCACGCATCCCCGCTGCCGCTGATGGCAGGCGGGCACAGGCACTCACAGGAAAGGAGGAGGGCTATGAACAAGCTAACCAGGAGGCGGATAGTCGCCTTGTCGGTCTGCAGCGTCTGGCTCGGCACGTCGCCATCGATGGCCGGCGCCGAGACCCCGTCGGACCTGCGCGACCTCGTCGGGGCACGGGGCAGCTCGGGCGAGACCCTGCTGATGGCGCGGGGCTACGAGCACGTCCGCACCCAGACGGGATCGGAAAGCAAGTGGTCGTACTGGTGGAACAAGTCGCGCAACCAGTGCATCTCGGTCACCACGTTCGACGGGCGCTACGAGGCGATCGACAAGACCTCGGCCAAGGATTGCGGCAAGTCGGGCAGCAGTGCCACCGGCGCCGCGGTCGCGGTGGGGGCGGTCGCGCTGATCGGCGCCCTGGCGCTGGCCACGCGCAAGCGCGACAACGACCGCTACGATCGCTACCCGCCCGGCTCTTCGGGCTCCACGCCCTATGAGCTGCGCGACCTGCTCGGGGTGAAGGCATCCTACGGCGAGCGTTCGCTGCGCAACCGCGGATACAAGCAGCAGTTCGGCGAAGGCGGCGGCTACGGCCGCTGGTCCTACTGGTGGAACAAGCGCGAGGACCAGTGCATCGCCGTGACGACCTACGACGGCCGGTATCAATCGCTGGTTTCGGCGCACGACAGTTCCTGCGGCAAGGGCTCGTCCTATTCGGGCGGAGGCTACGGCTACGGCAGCCAGAGCTATTCGCCCTCGGGCGGCATCACCTGCTATCCGGCGCAGCGGGCCTGCTACGAGGCAGGCAGGGGCTACTCGGCCTACTGGTCTTCCCGCGAATTCCGCTACTGACAAAGGAACGTGCGATGAGAAGTCTTCTACTGCTTGCCGCGCTTTGCCCGGCATTGGCACTCTCCACGCCGGGCCTTGCCCAGCCTGCCGGAGCACCCGCTCCCGCGCCCGCTCCTGCTCCCCCTCCCACGAGCGACGAGGCGGCGATCACCGCGCTCAACAAGGAACTGGCCGAGCACTGGGATGCCAGCCAGCGGGGCCAGCTGGTCTATCTCGGCTACCATTCGGCCGCGGCGGTGATGTGCGACGGGCTCGAGCTCGATCCGGCCAAGCTGTCCAAGGTCGTCCACGAAAGCTTCCTCGACGGCACCGAGCAGGCGTCGGCCGAGGACAAGGCCAAGCTGCGCGACCTGCTGTACAGTTCGCTCTCGCTGTCGACGGGCGTGTTCATGGGCCTGAACAGTCACGACACCGCCGGCTTCTGCAAGCGGGCGATGAGCGAGCGCAACAGCGCCAAGGATTCGTCCAGCCTGTTCAAGGACTGAGCCGGAGCGCGGGGCGGCTACCAGCTGCCGCCCAGCGCCTGGAACAGGTCGACCGCGGAGATCATCGCCCGGCCGCCGGCTTGCGACAGTGCAAGCCGGTGCTGCGCGGCGGCGATCTCCGCGTCGATCGCGTCGAGGCGGCCGATCGTCCCGTTCGCGGCGCGCTGCTGCGCCGTGGCGAGCAAAGCCGCGCCGCCCCGGGCCGCTTCCCTGGCTGAAGCGAGATCGCGGCGGCGGACCTGCAGCGCCTGCAGCCCGTCGTTGACTTCGCGCAGGGCCACCAGCACCCGCTCGCGATACTGCGCTTCGGCAAGGTCGCGCTCGCTGCTGCGCCCGGCGATCCGGGCCTTGCCCCGGCCGCCGTCGAAGATCGGCAGCGACAGCAGCGCGCCGAGGCCGAAGCTGCCGGCCGCGGCAGAGAACAGCTGGCCGAGCCCGGCCGCGGCGCTGCCTCCGGACGCGGTGAGCGACAAGGCGGGCAGCCAGCCGCTTTTCGCCGCGCGCAGCCGCGCGTCGGCAGCCATCAGCCGGTGGCGCGCGGCCGCAAGGTCAGGGCGGCGCGACAGCAGCTCGGCCGGCAGTCCGACGGGAACGGCGGGCGGCTCTCGGTACTGCCCGGCCTCGGACGGATCCCCGGCAGGAGCGCCCGTCTCGCCGAGCAGCAGGCCGAGCTGCCGCCGCGCCCGGTCACGCATCAGCGCCAGGGCATCGGCGGTCGCGCGGGCGGCGGCCAGGCGGTTGCGGGTCGCCAGGACCTGATCGGGTGCGACCAGGCCCAGCTGCCCTCTGCGCTCGGTGATGGCCAGCGCCTCGCCCGCCAGCGCGGCGGCGCGCTCCGCCTCGACGACGGAGCCGGCGTAGTGGCGGGCGGCGAAATAGCTCCGCGCCGTCTCGGCTTCCATCAGCAGCGTCGTGTCCCGCAGCAGCGCCTCGGCGGCATCGGCCTCCCGGCGCTCGGCGGTGCGCTCGCCCGCGAGGCGACCGAACAGGTCGATCTCCCAGGCGGCAGAGGCACGCGCGGTGAACAGGTCGCCGCTTTCGCCCGCGGCATTGACGAGCGGGCCGCCGGCGTGGCTGGCGCCGGCCTCGAGTCCCAGCGCGGGGGCCCGGCTCGCCGTGCCGGCCATCGCCGCCGCCCGCGCTGCAGAAAGCCGCGCCGCGGCCTGGCGGATGCCGGTATTGCCGGCATGCATGCGGGCGATC
Source organism: Pseudomonadota bacterium (assembly GCA_963205265.1). Classification (GTDB taxonomy): domain Bacteria; phylum Pseudomonadota; class Alphaproteobacteria; order Sphingomonadales; family Sphingomonadaceae; genus Novosphingobium. Next base: position 12,171 of record CAUJJI010000171.1, on the reverse strand, counting down.
AGGCCGGAGAGCGCAGAGTCGCCGAACTGCTCCCACCAGTCGCGCCGCGGCGTGGCCGAGGGGGCGGGCGCGAGGTCATGGTCGAAGCGCTCGGGCAGCGCGAATTCGGGGAGGGCCGCGGCGTTCTCTGCGGCGCTCTCTGCGGCGCTCTCTGCGGCGCTCTCTGCGGCGCTCTCGGCGGCGCGAGCCGGCGCGGCGGGGCCGAACGCCAGGAGGCCGGCAAGCGCCAGCCTCGGGATCACGGCAGGACAGGATACGCGTGCCATCGGCCGGCGCGCGGGGAGGCCCGGGACGCGGACGGATGACCGGGCGAGCCCGGCCATCCGCCTTGTCCTCGGTGCCCGAAGCTCAGAGGCCGGCGCAGCGCGTGTAGACGACGGTGGTCGCCTTGCCCTTCTGCTTGCGGTTCTGGCCCGAGGTGTCCTCGGGGGCGGTGTTGTCCGAGCCGGAACCGGCGCGCAGGTTGGTCTTGATCTTCATGTCACTTCCTTTTCGATAGGGTGCCTAGGCACGGATATCCGCCGGCACGCGGGCCGGCGAATGGCTGGGTGCGGGAGCTTCTCCGCGCACGATCTCGATGGAACCGGCGTCGACGTGGATCGCCACGCCGAGCAGGCGGCGCAGCTCGTCGGGCAGGAACGGCACGCTGCGCATGTCTTCGCCCATCAGCACGTTGTGCAGGTTGACGTGCTGCAGGCTGAGGCGATGGCCGGGCTGCGGGCGCGCCAGGACCTGCGCGGTGCGCGCCTGGATCTCCTCGGCCAGCGCGACGATGCGCCGGGCCCGCTCGAGGAAGCGGACGACCTCGTCGGCGAAGTCCCGGGCCAGGGCCGCGCTGCCCTGGCCGAAATGGGCGGCCGCGGCCTGGGCCAGCACCGCGCGGGCCGCGGTGGTATCGACAGCGTCCGGCCCGGCGATCAGCGCCGACAGCGGCGCGGCCGGAGGAGCGCCGGCCAGGCCGCTCGCGCAGGCGGCGAACATGTCGTCGTAGACCGCCTCGCGGTGGCTGCGCCATTCCTCGCTGGCAAGGAAGGAGCGATGGCTGAGCGCGTCGAAATGCCCGGCGAAGCGCTCGGCCATGGCCGCTGCCCCCGGCACACCGGCTGCGCCGTCGCTCGCCAGCAGCGCATGGAGGCGGGCATAGCAGCGCGCCATCGTCGGCCAGAGCGCGAAGACCGCGCCGAAGGCCTGCAGGCCGAGCAGGCCATAGTCCATGGCCGGAGCGATCAGCGCCGCGGCTGCGGCCAGTTCCGGGTCGAGCGCGTCGGCGAAGCCGCTGCGCGGCGTCTCGCCGTGGAGCAGAACGGCAAGGAAATCCTCGACCATGAAGCGCGGCCCGGCGCAGACCCCGTGATCCGAATGGAACGAATAGTTGCGGTCGGCATAGGCCAGGATCGTCTCGACGCTCACCGGCTGGTCGGGCTTGGCCATCGCCTCGTAGAGCGGCACGAACATCATCTGGTGCATGACCATCCGCAGCCCGTCGGTGACGCGGAACAGGTTCGACAGGGCCGGATGCAGGTCGCCGTTGGCGACCGGGGCGTCGCAGCGCAGCATCAGGTAGCTCGGCAGCGCCAGCACGCAGACCGACAGCCGCTCGACATGGGCGACGGTCCAGCCGCGGGCCGCTTCGGGAAAGCGCTGCAGGTAGGCGTCGCGGATCGGCAGCAGCAGCGTCATCATCTGCCGCCAGTGCGCGCGCATGGCCTTGAGCGCGGTCATGTTCATCGGCTTTTCGGACTGGTAGCGGTTGCCGGCATAGGGGCAGCCGCGCCAGTCGGTCGCCACGTCGAGCCTGGCCGCGGCGGGAAAGGCGTTGGCCTCGCCCACCTGGCGACCGTCGCGATCGAGGAACAGGTGGCCGGTGCGGAAGACCGGCACCACCACTTCAAGGTAGGCGAGGTCCAGCGAAGTGCCGGTCAGCTCTGCCATCAGCGGGTCGGCGTCCATCCAGCTGCGCGGGCGCTTCATCGGCGCGGGCGGCAGCGGCGAGGGCATCGGCCGGTTGTCGTGGCGCTCCCCGTCCGGGTCGGTGTCTTCTGCGGAGACCAGCAGCCCTTCGGCCAGGAGCCCGGCAAGCATGGCCGAGGCCTGGTCCCAGCCGATCTCGCCCCAGGCCGCCGCTTCGGCCGCGCGGAACGCCGCGCCGCTCGCCAGCGCTTCGCCGAAGGCGAAATGCCCGGCATCGTCCCAGGAGACTTCCTTGCCGAGATGATAGAGCGTCAGCAGCGGCGCGCCGTCGTCGTCCTGCGTCCGCTGCAGCAGCGCCGCGCGGGCCATCGGCATGACCAGCACCGTGTCCGGGCCCAGCCCCGGACCCGACGGCGCACCGTCATGGGCGATGATCTCACCGGCAAGCGTCAATGGATATTCCCCCACTCCGATGCGGCTGACAACGAGCCGTGGAGCAGGGTTATTCCCGGCCGGTCGAAAAAAATTTCGCTCGGGAATAAACCCGCCCCGCCGGCCGTTGATCCTTCCGCGCGGTGATCGTGAGGGGGCAATGGCAGTATCGTTTTCGCGCACGACGCGCGCTTTGCAGGCAGACCGGGGAATGGGCGCGAGCGCGACTCTGGCTGCCGCGCTGGTGCTGCTGGGCCTGTGGCTGGCCTGGTTCTTCCTGGGCCGGGTCGACGTCTACGAAGTGTCGCGCAGCGCCCATGTCCAGGTCGCCTCGGCCTCGCGCGGGATCGCCGTCGAGCACGGCGGGCGGCTGGTCGCCAACGGCCTGTTCATCGGGCGCAGCGTCCGCGCCGGCGAAGTGCTGGCCGAGCTCGATTCCGAAGTGCAGAAGCTGCGCCTCGCCGAAGCCGAGGCCCGGCTCGCCGGCTATCCGGAGCGGCTCCGCGCGCTGCGGCAGGAACTGGCATCGGCGCAAGACGCGCGGGCCGGCAGCGAAGGCTCCGCCGCCGCGGCGATCGCCGCCTCGCGGGCACGGACTCGCGAAGCCCAGGCCGCTGCCGAGTTCAGCGGCACCATCGCCGAAAAGCAGCGGCTCGACAGCGAGAGCGGCGGCATAGCGCCGGTCGAGGCGGCGCGCGCCGGCGCCGAGGCGCGCCGTGCCGCTGCCGCCCGCGACGCCCTGCGCCACGAGGAAGCGCGCGCCGCGGGCGAGGCGCGGGCGGCCAGCGCCGGCCGGGCGGGCGAGGCTGCGCGCATCGCGGCCGGCCTGTCCGGCACCGCCAGCGAGCTTGCCGCGACCGAGGCGCTCGTCCGCCAGCTGCGGCTCGAGCTCGAGGCGCGCAGGATCCGCGCGCCGGTCGACGGGGTGATCGGCGACGTGACCTCGCTCCGGCTCGGCGAAGTGCTGGCCCCGGGGACCAGGCTGGCGACCATCGTGCCGCAGGGCGACTTGCAGGTGGTCGCGCTGTTCGATGCCGCCACCGGCCTCGGGCGGCTCGACCACGGCCAAGCGGCACGGCTGCGGCTCGACGGCTTCGCCTGGACGCAATACGGCGACTTCCCCGCCCGGGTGGAGCGCGTCGCCGCCGAGGGCAGCCGCGGCATGCTGCGCGTCGAGCTGCGCATGCCGCGCCGCCGCGACGAGGACCTGCCGCTGCGCCACGGCATGACCGGCCAGGTCGACGTGCTGATCGAAACCATCTCGCCCGCGCTGATGGTGCTGCGCGCGCTGGGGCGGATGGTGGCATGAGCAGGCCCCTGCGGCGCATGGCGGGAATCGCGGCCGGCGACCGCAGGCTGCTGGCGCCCGAAGTCGTCCAGACCTCGTCGATGGACTGCGGGCCGGCGGCGCTCAAGTGCCTGCTCGAAGGGCACGGCCTGTCCGCCAGCTACGGCCGGCTGCGCGAAGCCTGCCAGACCAGCGTCGACGGGACCTCGATCGATACGATCGAAAGCGTCGCGCTCCAGCTCGGCCTCGATGCCGAACAGGTCCTGGTCCCGCGCGACTTCATCTGCCTCGATCCCGAGCGGGCCTTCCCGGCGCTGGTCGTCGTCCGCCATGCCGACCACGCCACCCATTTCGTCGTCGTCTGGTCGCGGCACGGCAACTGGCTGCAGATCATGGACCCGGCCGTCGGCCGCCGCTGGATCTCGCTGCGCCGCTTCGAGCAGGAGATCTTCACCCACGAGCAGGGCGTCGACGAACGCGACTGGCGGTCCTGGTGCGACAGCGAGGATTTCCTCGGGCCGATGCGGCGGCGCCTGCTCGCGCTCGGCTTCGGCGGCGACGAGGCCGACGGCCTGGTCGCCGAAGCCGCGGCCGATCCCGGCTGGTTCAGCTTCGGCGCGCTCGACGCCGCGGTCAGGCTCTGCACCTCGCTGTCCTGCGCCGGCGGCATCGCCCGGGGCACCGAGGCCGTGCGGGTGACCGCGGCGCTGTTCCGCGACACCGTCTCGAGCGGGCACGACATCTTCGCGATCATCCCGCCCGACTACTGGTCGGCCAAGCCCTACCTCGCCGAAGGCGAGCCGCAGCGGCTGATGCTGCGTATCCGCGGCGGGGTGATGCTCAAGACTGCCGGACGCGACGACGGCGCGCCGCCGGAGCCGAAGGCCGACATCCCGCCCGAACTCGCCGCCGCGCTGGTCGAGGCCGCGCCGGGGCCGCTGCGCCAGTTCTGGACGATGCTGCGCGAGGACGGCGCTTTCCGGCCCGCGCTCCTCGCCGGTGCCGTCATTGCCCAGGCGCTGGCCCTGCTCGCCCAGGCCATGGTCTTCCGCGGCCTGCTGGAAGTGACGCAGCAGCTGGCGCTGCCGTCGCAGCGCATCGCCGCGCTGCTCGCGATCGTCGCGCTGACGCTGGTTGCGGGGCTGCTCGGCTTCGGCCTGCTCGCTTCGGCCGTGGGCCAGGGACGGCGGCTGGAAGTCCGCCTGCGACGGGCCATCTTCGCCAAGCTGCCGCGGCTCAAGGACCGCTATTTCCAGAGCCGGCCGATCACCGACCTTGCCGACCGCAGCCACAATATCCAGCTGGTCCGCGGCCTTCCGGCGCTGGCGGTGCAGGCCCAGCAGGCGATTTGCGAGCTGGTGCTGACGCTGGTCGCCATCCTGCTCGTCGCCCCCGCCAGCCTGGGCTGGGCGGCGGCGGTCGTCGTCGTCGCGGCGCTGGTCCCCGCCGTGGTCCAGCCCTTGCTCAACGAGCGCGACCTGCGGCTGCGCAACCATGGCGGCGCATTGCACGGCTTCTATCTCGACGCGCTGCTCGGCCTCGCGCCGATCCGCGCGCACCGGGCCGAGCGGGCGATCGCCCGCCAGCACGAAAGCCTGCTGGTCGAATGGACTCGCGCCGCCCGCGGCCTCGCGCGCTGGGCCCTGGCCGCGGAAGGGCTGCAGATGGCGCTCACCACCGGCCTGTGCGCGGCACTGCTCGCCGGCCATTTCGCCAGCCAGGGCACGGTGCTCGGCACCGACCTGCTGCTGGTCTTCTGGACGCTGCGCCTGCCCGGCGCGGCGGAGCGCCTGACCGGCATCGCCCACGCCTATCCGGCGATGCGCAACGCGCTGCTGCGCCAGATGGAACCCCTGACCGCCCCCGACGAGGAGAACGGCCACTTGCGGGCAACGGCGGGCGGCAAGCGCGGCCCGGCGCGCATCTCGATCGCGGCGGGCCGGCTCGTCGCCGGCGGCCACGAGATCCTGCGCGACCTCGACCTGGCGATCGAGCCGGGCGAGCACGTCGCCGTCGTCGGCCGCTCGGGCGCGGGAAAATCCTCGCTGCTCGGCCTGCTGCTGGGCTGGCACCGGCTCGAGCAGGGAAGCCTGCTGGTGGACGGAGCGGCACTTTCCGGCGCGGCGCTGGTCGCCCTGCGCATGGAGACCGCCTGGGTCGACCCGCAGGTGCAGCTGTGGAACCGCTCGCTGCTCGAGAACCTGACCTATGCAGTCGACGACCACGACCTGTCGCGCGTGCGCGCGCTGATCGAGGCTTCGGGGCTGATGGGCATCTCCAGCCGGCTGCCCGAGGGGCTGCAGACGCCGCTGGGCGAAAGCGGCGGCCTGCTGTCGGGCGGCGAGGGGCAGCGCGTCCGGCTCGGCCGGGCGCTGCTCGCGCCCTCGGCGCGCCTCGCGCTGCTCGACGAGCCGTTCCGCGGGCTCGACCGCCGGCAGCGCCGCGAGCTGATGGCCGCCGCTCGCGGCTGGTGGAAGGATACGACGCTGCTCTGCGTCACGCACGACATCGTCGAGACGCTGGAGTTTCCCCGCGTGCTGGTGATCGAGGACGGGCGCCTGGTCGAGGACGGCGCGCCCAAGGCGCTGGCGCGGCGCGACGGCCGCTACCGCGCGCTGCTCGATGCCGAGATGCAGGTGACGTCGCAGATGTGGCAGGCTTCCGACTGGCGCCGCTGGCGCGTGGCCGGGGGCCGGGTCGAGGAGATGGCAGCATGACCCCCCCGCGGCCATCTCCCGCCCGGTTTCTCGATGCCGCCTGGTGGCCGCTGGCGGCCCTGCCCGAGGCGCTGGCCGCGCTTGCCGGGGCGCACGGCCTGGCCTGCGATCCCGGCGACGAGAGCCTGCCGCTCGACTGGTGGCGCGCCGATGCCGCGGGCACGGACGACTGGGTGACCTGGGCCGGCGGGCGCATGGGCTTCGAGGCGGTGTCCGTCGATGCCGAGGTGCGCGACCTCGCGGGCTTCCTCGGCCACGGCGGGCCGGCGATCGTCGCGCTGCCGCGCGGCGGGAACCCCGGCTTCCTCGCGCTGGACGGCAGCCGCCGGGGCGAGCCGCTGTTCCTGCGCCGCGACGGCGGGCGAGTCCGCGCCGCCGCGGCCATGGTCGAGCAGCTGCTGACCGCGCCTTTCGTTGACGACCTCCGGCCCGAAGTCGACCGCGTCCTGGACGCCGCGGGGATCCGCCCGAGCCGGCGCGAGCGAGTGGCGGCGGCGATGATCCGCGAGCGCATCGGCAGCGAAGCGATCACCGGCCTCACCATGCTTCGCCTGCCGGCCGGCGCCGACTTCCTGCGCCAGTTCCGCCATGCCGGCCTGCCGCTGCGGCTGGCGCAGATCGTCGGCCTGTTCGTCCTGCTCTACGGCGCGGAGCTGTGGGGCTGGAGCCTGATCGGCGGGGCCACCCTGGCGGGCAGGCTCGACTGGGGATGGCTCGCCGCCTGGGCGCTGCTGGCTTTCACCATGCTGCCTTGCCGGCTGCTGGCGGGCTGGAGCGAGGCGGTGTTCTCGTTCGAGACCGGGCGGCTCATCAAGTCGCGGCTGCTGGCCGGTGCGCTGGCCCTGCCGCCCGACCTCGTCAAGCGGCAGGGCGTCGGCCTGCTGATCGGCCGGGTCATGGAATCGCAGGCGCTCGAGGGGCTGGCGCTGGGCGGCGGCTTCGCGGTGCTGGTCGGCCTGATCGAGCTGGCCTTCGCCGCCTGGGTCCTGCAGCTCGGCGCCGCGCCCGGCCTGCATTGCGCGCTGCTGGCGGGCTTTGCCCTGCTGACTCTCGGCCTCGGCCTCAACTACCAGAAGCGGATCACCGAATGGACCGGGCGCCGGATGCGCATGACCCATTACCTGGTCGAGGCGATGGTCGGCCATCGCACCCGCCTGGCGCAGGAGCGGCCGCAGCGGCGCGATGCGGCGGAGGACGAGCAGCTGGCCGGCTACCTGGCGGCGTCGCGGACGATGGACGGCAGCGGCCTGCGCTTCGGCAGCGGCATTGCCCTGGCCTGGAGCGTCGCCGCCCTGCTGGCGCTGGGTCCGGCGCTCGCGCATGCGCCCACGCCCGGCGCCGCGGCCCTGGCGATCAGCCTGGGCGGCATGATGCTGGCGCAGCGGGCGCTCGGCGGCATCGGCGGCGGGCTCGCCAGCCTGTCGCGCGCGGGCTTCGCCTGGGGGCAGGTCCGCGAGATCTTCCGCGCCGGCAGCCGCAGGGACCGCGCCGGCCTCGCCGGGGCGCTGCCCCAGGGCGTGGCCGGTAGCGGCCCGGTCGTCGAAGCGCGCGGCCTGCGCTATGCCCATGGCGACAAGCACGCGCCGGTGCTCGACGGCGTGTCGCTGGCGATCGACCGCGGCGACCGCATCCTCGTCGAAGGTCCGTCGGGCGGCGGCAAGTCGACGCTGGCCGGACTGCTGACCGGGCTGCGCCAGGCCGACGGCGGGCTGCTGCTGCTCAACGGGCTCGACCGGCCGACGATCGGCGACGCCTGGCATCGCCACGTCACGGCCGCGCCGCAGTTCCACGACAATCACATCCTGTCGGGCACGCTCGCCTTCAACCTGCTGATGGGCCGCCAGTGGCCGCCCTCGGACGCCGACCTGGCCGAAGCCGAGCAGCTCTGCGAGGAACTGGGCCTGGGCGAGCTGCTGCGCCGCATGCCCGGCGGCATCCACCAGCGCGTCGGCGAGACCGGCTGGCAGCTGTCGCACGGCGAGCGCAGCCGCATCTTCCTCGCCCGCGCGCTGCTGCAGCGGGCGCAAGTGACGATCCTCGACGAAAGCTTCTCGTCGCTCGATCCGGCGACGATGGACCTGTGCCTGCGCACCGCCTTGCAGCGCGCCGAGACGCTGGTCGTCATCGCCCACCCCTGACGCAGCCAGGGCCGACGTCTGTTTCAACGCTTGTGCCGGCGGAATATTCCGACCAGAGGCCGCTCGAGCAGCCATGACGGAAAATTTCAGGGGTGGACGGAATAAATTCCGCGACGAGCCGTTGAAGCCATGGAGGATCGATGACCGCTGTCGTAACCAATGCCGGTAACGAGGATCTGCGCGGGCGCATTGTGGCTTTCGTGCCGAGATTGCGGCGGTTCTGCCGCGGTCTTGCCGGCGGCAGGAGCGACGTGGCCGACGATCTGCTGCAGGCTGCGGTGGAGCGGGCGCTGTCCCGCATCGACCAATGGCAGCCGGGCACGAGCCTCGAGAACTGGATGCTCAAGCTGGCGAGCAACCTGTACATCGACCAGCTGCGCCGCGAAAAGGTGCGGGGCATATCGGTGGACATCGAGGAAGCCTACGAGCTTCCTTCGCCGGACGAGCTGGAGCGGATGGAGTTCCGCTCGGAACTGGCGGCGGTAGAGGCGGCACTCGCGGAGATGCCGCCGGAATTGAGGATGGTGATGACGAGCGTGGTGCTGGACGGACAAAGCTATCGCGAGACGGCCGATCTCCTGGCCATTCCGATCGGCACGGTGATGAGCCGCCTGTCCCGCGCCCGCCAGTTCATCGAAACCTATGTCAGGCGAGGGCCGGAAAGGATGGTAGCGGCATGAAACCGACGGATCAGCAGATTTCCGCCTGGCTTGACGGCATGTTGGACAAGGAAGGAACGGCGCGCATGGACAGCCTGGCCGAAAGCGACGAGGACTTCGCGCAGCGGGCGGCGCGCATGCGGCGCATCGACGGTCTCGTCCGCAGCGCCATCCCCGAAGAGGACACGGTGCCGCAGGCGCTGCTCGAGCGGCTCGGCCTCGCCGAGGCCCGCGCCGACGACAAGGTCGTCAGCCTCGCCGATGCCCGGCTCGCCCGCCAGGCGTCCGCGCCGGCGCCGGTGCTGCCAGGCCGGACTGGGCGGCACGGCTTCGGGCGGATCGCGGCGCAGCTGCTGCTCGTCGGCGGCATCGGCGTCGCGCTGGCCGTCTGGGGCACCAGGCCGGCCGACGGGCCGGACGCGACCTACCGCGCGTTGAGCGACGCGCCCGCGGCCGGCGACGCTGCGGCATCGGCAGTCAATGCCCTCGTCCTGTTCGAGCCCGGCACCTCGCCGCTCCAGGCGCAGCGCATCGTCGCGGCGGCGGGCGCGCGGATCGTCGGCGCCCCGACCGAGACCGGCGCCTTCAAGCTGGCCATTGCCCCAGGGCGCCAGGACGCCGTGCTCCGCACGCTCGAGGAGAACGCCAGCGTGGTCATGGCCGAGCCCATCGGCGGCGACCGGCGATGAAGGCGCTGGGCATCGTGGCCGGCGCCCTGCTGGCCTTGCTTGCCGGCCTGCCGGTGGCGGCGAGCGCGGCGGTGACGGCGAACGACGCCGCCAGGGCCGAGGCTCCTGCCGGCGAACGGCGCGTCATGCTCATGCTCCATCTCGGCGCCGAGCACTATCGCGCCGGCGGCGACTACGGCGGGCCCTACGGCGACGCCATGGGCGAGCAGGCGCGGCTGCGCTTCGCCCGCAAGATCGCGCGCGAGCACAACCTGACTCTGCTCGAAAGCTGGCCGATGCAGCTGGTGGGCGTCGATTGCGTCATCCTCCAGGTGAACGACGACCGACCGCTCGATCAGGTATCGGCCGAACTTTCGGCCCTGCCCGGCGTGGCCTGGTCGCAGCCGCTCAACGAGTTCAAGATGCAGTCGGCCGCGCCGCCGCCCGTCGGCTACAACGACCGCCTCTTCGCCGCCCAGCCGGTCGCCTCGCGCTGGCGGCTTGCCAGCCTGCACCGCTATGCCACCGGCAAGGGCGTCCGGATCGCCATCGTCGACAGCCGGATCGACACGTCGCATCCCGACCTCGCCGGGCAGATCAAGGCTTCCGACTTCATCGACCAGCAGCGCGGCGTGGCCGAGCGCCACGGCACCGGCGTCGCCGGGATCATCGCCGCCAAGCCGAACAACAGCATGGGCATCGCCGGCATCGCGCCCGACGCCCAGATCCTCGGGCTGCGTGCCTGCTGGGAACGCCCGCTGGGCGGCACCACCGTCTGCAACAGCCTCAGCCTCGCCAAGGCGCTGACTCACGCGCTCGAGAACCGGGTCGACGTGATCAACCTCAGCCTGACCGGGCCGGCCGACCGCCTGCTGCAAACGCTGGTGACGCTTGCTCTCAAGAAGGGGATCACCGTGGTCGCCGCGGTCGACGAAGCACGCCCCTCGGCCAGCTTCCCGGCCTTCGTCCCGGGGGTGATCCCGGTGGCGGACGAGCGCTTGTCAGCGCGCGGCTACGACGTATACATTGCCCCGGGTCGCGACGTTCCGACCACGGAACCGGAGGGGAAATGGAATATCGTCAGCGGCAGCTCCTTCGCCGCCGCCCATGTCAGCGGGCTTGCCGCCCTGCTGCGCCAGCTGGCGGGCCGTGGCGGCGCGCATCCTCTCGTCAGCTCCTGGCTCGGGCCGAGCGGGACCATCGATGCCTGCGCCGCAGTTGCGCGACTCTCGCGGCTTGACTCGGCGTCCTGCAGGAAGGCGAGATAATGCCCCCGCCGCCGGCGCGGCGCGTCTTTCCGTCGTCGGCCTGATCGCTGCGCTGGGCGGGGCCTCGTGCTTCGCCAGCCCGGCCTGGGCGCAGCTGGCCGGCACCCTGTCGCTGTCCTCGAACGAGATGTTCCGCGGCGAGACGATCAGCCGCGGCGATCCCGCGCTGTCGCTCGCTCTCAGCCTCGACAGCACCGAAGGCCTCTTCGCCGGCGCCGGTGCCAGCGTCGCTGCCGGCGACCACGAACCGCGGCTGAGTTCCCTGGTCCAATATGCGGGATATGCCTTGCGCCGCGACCGGACCTCGTTCGAAGTCGGCCTGATCCACCGCCGCTACGACACCGTGTTCGACGGCGACGTGCGCCGCGACTTCTTCGAAGCCTATGGCGGAATCAGCCACGGCGCGATGAAGGCGCGCATCTACGTCTCGCCCGATTACCACCGCAGCGGGCGCACCAGCTATTATGGCGAAGTCAACGCCAGGCTGCTGTCTGTCGAGAAATGGAGCATCGACGGCCACGCCGGGCTGGCACTGACGCCGCACGACACCGGCCGCAAGGGCCTGCGCGATCATTACGACTGGCGGCTCCAGGCCAGCCGGCCGATCGGCCGCCTGTTCCTGTCGCTGGGCGTCGCCGGCACCAGCTATCCCGTCTATTCGCCAAGCGGCAAGGCCCGGGGCTTCGTCTCGCTGAGCCACGCATTCTGATAGGCGGCAGGTCGAGTTCCTCCCCCTGTGGGGGAGGGGGACCGCCGCCGCAGGCGGTGGTGGAGGGGCAGGTGCGGGTTTTCCGAACGATTGCGGGTCGCGCCCCTGTCCCACCGATGTTCGGAGACGAGGCAGGTGCCCCTCCACCACGCCGCTGCGCGTCGCGGTCCCCCTCCCCGTGCCGGGGAGGAGCTGGACACAGCTTCACCCCCGCTGGCGAATGCGGGCTTACGCCGGGAAGGAAACCAACGCACGGAAAAGCCGGCGCCTCGGTTTGCCTGGCACGACAGGCTTGGCGGTTTGAACCCTGAGGTGCGAAGCGTTGGCGGGTCGGGCTCGCCCATGACCGCCTGACGTTTGAGGTTCCTCGCATCCTGGTGG
>CAUJJI010000170.1 GCA_963205265.1 Pseudomonadota bacterium | reverse complement strand
GACCCGGCCGAGAGCGAAGGTCCGCTCGAGGCCGCCGCCGCGGACGAACTGGACGGTCATGTTGGCGGTGCGCAATTGCCGGCCGGCGCTGCCCGGGGCCGTGGCCGCCGCGGCCAGTGCCGCCGCTTCGAGCAGCGCGCTGGTGGCGCCGCCGTGCCAGAAGCCGGGACGGCCGAGGATCGTCTCGCAAGGGTCGCAGGCGAGCAGCGGCACGCCGTCCTCGGTCCCGGCGATGAACAGGCCGAGGCTGCGGGCGTAGTGCGGCAGGGTGTAGCCCACGCTCATGCCGCGCCTCCGTCCAGCAGCATGAAGCTTCCGGCGACATGGACGATGGGATCGTCGATCGCCCCGTCGTAGGCGACGCCGCGGACATAGGCGACCGAATGGGCGATCGCGTAGCATTCGCCGCGGCCGATCACCGTCCGGCCCGGCGCGGGCGCGCGCAGGTGGTCGAAGCGCAGGTCGACGGTGACCTGCGGCGCGAAGAAGCCGCGGCGCTGCCAGGCAGCGATGCCGGTCGTATTGTCGAGCAGGCTGATGATCGGACCGGCGGCGAGAGTGGCGTCGGCCTCGTCGCCCATGATCTCGGCGTTCCAGGGCATCGCCAGCTCGATCCAGCCGTCGCTCTGCGCGTGGAAGCGCATGCCCAGCCAGCCGCTGTGCCCCAGGCTCCGCATCAGGGTGGTCAGGTCGATCTCGGCGAAGGGCGTTCCCGTCCGCACGGGGAAGGAATGGTCCGGCGTGGTCATCGGCCTGCTCTGCTGACTGGGCGGCCCGATGACAACGGAAATCTTGCCCCTGCGCCGCTAGAGTGCATCCGACTTGGATTGCATCAAACCCAGCTATCACATGCTGGGACCAAACCCCTAGAGAACCCCTCCGGCCAGCGCGTCGATCGCGCCTTGCAGGATGACTGCCGCCGCCGCCGAATCGATGCGCTCGGCGCGGCGGGCGCGGCTCATGTCCTGGTCGAGCAGGCCGCGCTCCGCGCCGACCGTGCTCCAGCGCTCGTCCCACAGCAGGATCGGCAGGCCCAGCACCGCGAGGTTGCGGGCATAGGCGCGGCTCGACTGGGCGCGGGGTCCTTCGCTGCCGTCCATGTTGAGCGGCAGGCCGATCACCAGGCCCTTGACCGTCCGCTCGCGCACCAGCGCCTCGAGCAGCGCCTTGTCGGCGCCGAACTTGCCGCGCTTCAGCGTCTTGCCCGGAGAGGCGAAGCGCCAGCCGGCGTCGCAGATGGCCGTGCCGATCGTCTGGGTGCCGAGGTCGAGGCCCAGCAGCACGCCGCCCCCGGGCAAGGCGCTGCGGAATTCCGGGGCGCTGGCGGTGATCATTCGGGCCGCCGCCACGCCGCGACCCGACGCGCCGCGTCGGCGCGCAGGTTGGCCCAGAACAGCACCATGTCGTAGAGGTGGTAATTGTTGCCGGGCAGCACGTAGGGTCCGAGGTCGGGCGGGCTGCCGATGGAGAGGATGCCGTCGTTGCCGCAGCGCGCCGGCACCATGCGCGGCACCAGCTTGCCGGTCTTGGCTGCCACGTCGGGCACCAGCGTACCGAGATCGGCCTCGGCCCCGGCGCCAGGGGCGCCGCCGCCGGTCAGCGGATTCGTGCAGATGAATCCGCCCGCGCCGATCGGCTTGCCGTCGAGCCCGGGCCGGCGCGCGAAGTTCTTCAGCAGCATGGCATTGTCGGCCGGCTCGGCAAAGCTGATCCAGCTCATCACGCAGCCCGGCTGGTCGGCCGCGGTGCAGGCGGGCAGGCCCATGGCCGGCAAGTCGTGCTCGCGCGAGACCGGCCAGCCAACGACATAGGCAACGGCGATCCGCCGTGCGAGCGGCTTGCCGGCGACCCGGTCGCGGATCAGCCGGCGCAGATGGAATGCCCCCTGGCTGTGACCGGCGAGGACGACCGGCTTGTCCGGAGCGACATGGGCCAGGAAATGGTCGAAAGCCTGCAGCACGTCGCCGTAGGCGAGCTCGATGGCCTCTGCCGCCTGCGGGCCGTCGGTCAGGAAGGCGCCGACCGTCGCCTGGCGATAGCGCGGCGCCCAGAGATCGGCGCTGCGGTTGAACGGGCTGGCCATGCCCTGGACGAACAGCGCCGCTCGCCCGCGCGACACGGCCTCGTCGAGCGGCGCGTTCCAGCGCTGCTTCTCGAGGAAGCTGGTCGGGTGGACGAAGAAGACCGCGGCATCGAGCGGGGCCTCGTCGCTCGCCGCCCGGAGCGCGGAATAGCCCTGGGGCAGCCAGCGTGCCGGGTCCCTGCCCGCCGGGAGTCCGGGCCGCGAGATCCACATCTCCGGCCGCTCGTAGGCATTGCCGGCAAGCCGCGGCTGCGGGGCGAAGCGGGCCTCGGGGACGAAGGCCAGCTCGGTCAGATCGTCGGCCCAGATGCGCAGCACCAGCATCAGCCCGAGCAGCGCGACGATCATCAGCGCGATGAAGTACAGGAACTTGCGTGCCATCAGGCGAAATCCGCTTCCTCGTTTCGCGCGGCACCGCGCTCCAGCCAGATCTTGATCATGGCCACCAGCGGATCGGCCAGCGCGAGTCCGAGGATGCCGAACAGGATGCCCATGATCAGCTGTGCGCCGAGCACCACCGCCGGGGCGAGGTCGACCGTCTTGCGGGCGACCATCGGCACGATCAGGTAGCCGTCGACTGTCTGCACGACGACATAGACGATGATGCAGTAGATGCCCATGTCCGGCCCGCCGGAAAAGCCGACGAGCACCATCAGCAGGCCCGAGATCGGTGCGCCGATATTGGGCAGGAAGGCCAGCAGGCCGGTCAGCAGGCCGAGCAGCGCCGCCAGCGGCACGCCGTAGATCTGCAGGAACAGCCAGGTGGCGATGCCCTCGACCCCCATGCCGAGCAGCCGGCCCGCCATCAGCCGCCGCAGCGAGCTGCCCATCAGCTGGGCGGTGCCTTCGAAGTAGTCGCGCGAATCGACCGGCATCATCCAGGCCAGGCCGCGGCGGTACAGCCGCGGCTCGAGAGCGAAGTAGATGCCGAGCACGATGATCAGGAAGACGGTGGTCACCGCGCCGATGATCCCGCCGACGGCACTGGTGAGCTGGCCGACGCCGCCGACCGCTTCCTGCGCGAAGTTCTGGACGTCGTGGACGTCGATGGCGAAGCCGCGCGACTGCAGCCAGGCGATGATGCGCTGCGACTGCGCGCCGATGGTGGCGGGCAACTCGGCGGCCTGGGCGGCGATCTGGCTGCCGGCGAAATAGGCGGTCCACAGGAGGAAGACCGCGGTGCAGGCCAGGACGATGCCCACGCGCCAGCCGCGGCCGATCGGCAGCACGCGCTCGAGCAGCCGCGCGCCGCCGTCGACCATGGCGGCGAAGACCATCCCGGCGAAGATCACCAGCAGGGCGTGCGCCAGGAGGATCGCCAGCGCGAACAGCGCGGCGATGCCGATCCAGACGATCGCGCGGCGCACTTCCTGCCGCAGCATCGGATCGGTGATGTCGGTCGGACCGGCGCGGTTGCGCCGCGGCACGACCTTGCGCTTTACCGGCGGCGGCTCACTCGCCATGGCCGCCGGCCGGGTCCGGGCCCGGCTTCTGCAGGGAGGGGCGGAGCGTCGACCAGGCCCGGCCGCCGCGCATCGACTGCCACCAGCTCAGCGGGTTCCAGCTCTGGCTGCCGTCGAGCGAGAAAGTGATGAATTCCGCGCGGCCGCCGACGTCGGACAGCGGTACGGGTCCGCCCAGGCCCGGCTCGTCGAGCGCCGCGCGGCTGTCGGCCGAATGGTCGCGGTCGTCGCCCATCAGGAAGACGTGGCCCGCCGGCACGCGGATCTCAGGCATATGGTCGAGGCGCTGATTTTCATGGTCGATGATCAGATAACTCGCGCCGTTGGGCAGGGTTTCGCGCAGGGTCGGCAGCTCGTAGACGGTGCGCCCGCTCGGCAGCCGGGTGCGGTACTGCTCGAAGGCATCGTAGCACGGCCCCTCGCCGATGCCGTTCTGGCAGGTCAGCTTCTCGTCGAAGGGGATCTGCACCGGCGGTTCCACCGCCTGCGGCACCGGCTTGCCGTTGAGGACGATCTGGCCGTTGACCACGGCGATGCGATCGCCCGGCAGGGCGACGACGCGCTTGATCAGGTCTTCCTTGCGGTTGCGCGGCACGACGATGACGATGTCGCCGTATTCGGGCGTCCGGCCGAACAGGCGCCAGTCGCCGCGCGGCAGCAGGTGGAACGATGCGGAGGACCAATTCCAGCCATAGGCGTACTTGCTCACCACCAGCCGGTCGCCGACCAGCAGGCTGGGCATCATCGAGATCGAGGGGATGTAGAACGGCTTGGCGACGAAGCTGTGGAAGGCCAGCACTGCCAGCAGCATCAGCGCGAGCCCGCGCAGCTCGGCCACCCAATCGACCTTGTCCTCGGGCTGCCCGTCGTCGCGGGCCCTGGACTCGGCGCTCACAGCGCGCGCGCCTCGATGACGACGAAAGCCTGGGCCCAGGGATGATCGTCGGTCAGAGTCAGATGCACGATGGCTTCGTGGCCGTCGGGGATCAGCGAGGCCAGCCGTGCGGCCGCGCCGCCGGTCAGGGCAAGAGTGGGCGCGCCGCTCCTGGCATTCACCACGCCGATGTCCTTCATGAACACTCCCGCCTTGAAACCCGTGCCGACCGCCTTGGAGAAGGCCTCCTTGGCGGCGAAGCGCTTGGCCAGCGTGCCGGCCTTGGTGAACGGACGCCGCGCCGCCTTGTCGCGCTCGACGTCGGTGAAGACGCGCTTCTCGAAGCGCTCGCCGAAGCGGTCCAGCGAAGCCTGGATCCGCTCGATGTTGCACAGGTCGGAGCCGATCGCGACGATCACGGCCGGCTCTCCCGCCGGCGCAGGCTGCGCACGCGCCACCAGGCGAACCAGGCGACGAGCTGCATGGCCACCAGCGCCGCGACGATCGCAGCCAGCAGCATCGGATCGGGCAATGGCCGGCCGGTCGCGGTGGCCCAGAGCAGGCGTCCCAGCACGGCGATCAGCGCTGTCCAGAAAGCGAACTGGAGCAGCAGGCAGAGCCGGAACAGCCGGGTCTCGAGCGGGCCGGCCGCGCTCACCGGGCCGCGTCCATCAGGTCGCGCATGCGCCGCACGCTGGCTTCCAGCCCGCAGAAGATCGCCTCGCCGATCAGGTAGTGGCCGATGTTGAGCTCGGCCAGCTGGGGGATCGCGGCGATCGGCTGGACATTGTCGTAGGTGAGGCCGTGGCCGGCATGCGGCTCGATGCCGTTCTTGGCCGCGAGCGCGGCCATGTCGGCAATGCGCTTCAGTTCCACGGCGACGGCCTCGCCCGCTTCGGCGTGGGCATATTCGCCGGTGTGGAATTCCACCACCGGGGCACCCAGCTGCATCGCCGCCTCGATCTGGCGCGGGTCGGGCGCGATGAACAGGCTGACGCGGATGCCCGCCTCGCCGAGCCGGGCGACGATCGGCGCCAGCTGGTTGTGCAGCCCGGCGGCGTCGAGCCCGCCTTCGGTCGTGCGCTCCTCCCGCCGCTCGGGGACGATGCAGGCGGCATGGGGGCGATGGCGCAGCGCGATCTCGAGCATCTCGTCGGTCGCCGCCATCTCGAGGTTGATCGGCAGCCCCGTCGCGGACTGGATGCGGGCGAGATCCTCGTCGCGGATGTGGCGGCGATCCTCGCGCAGGTGGACGGTGATGCCGTCGCCGCCGCAGCGCGCGACGATCTCGGCTGCGCGGGCGGGATCGGGATGCGGGCCGCCCCGCGCGTTGCGGATCGTCGCGACGTGATCGATGTTCACGCCCAAGCGGAGCCGGGAGCGGGGTTGCTGCACGGCGATCCTCAGAGCTGGGCGCGGCTGCCCGGCTTGGTCACCGGGATGGCCGCCAGTTCGGGCGGAAGCTCGTCCGGCGCATAGGTCGGGAAGTTGAGCTGGATCAGCGGATGGAACGGCACGCCGAGATCGACGGTGCCGGCCGAGCGGTCGACCAGGGCGGCGGCCGCGATCACCGTGCCGCCCGCCTCTTCGACGGCGCGGATCGCCTCGCGCGAGGACAGGCCGGTGGTGACGACGTCCTCGACCATTAGGATCTTCTCGCCCGATTCGATGGTGAAGCCGCGGCGCAGCTCGAAAGTGCCGCTCGGCCGCTCGACGAAGATGGCGTCGACGTCGAGCGCGCGGCCCATCTCGTGGCCGATGATCAGCCCGCCCATGGCCGGCGACACGACCTTCTGGATGTCGCGCCGCAGCTCGCGCGGGAGCCGCGCGGCCAGGGCCACCGCCAGGCGCCCCGCCCGCGCCGGATTCATCAATACCCGCGCGCACTGCAGATAATGCGCGCTGTGCCGCCCCGATGACAGGAGGAAGTGACCTTCAAGCAGAGCCTTGCTGGCCCGGAACTCCGCCAGGACCTCTTCATCTTGCATTATCGAACCCACCTCTCGAAGAAATTGTCCGGCAACGGTCGCGACATCGCCGCAGCGGCCATTGCGCACGGTTGAAAAATTCCCCTAGAGGCGCTTGAGACTGCGGGCAAGCGCGCGTATAGGCCCGGCTCAATGGGTTACTACCCCATGGCCTCCCAGGTTGCGAGAGGGGGGGGATTTCTCTCGCCCGCTATGGAAGACGAAAGCACGAACACGATGAAATTCGGCAATAAAGCACACGCTGCAAGCCTGGCTTTCAAGGCATTCTGCCTGTCGCTGGCTCTCGCGGCAGCTCCGCAAACGACGCTGGCCGCCGCGCCGGCCGCCGCCGCTTCGGCGACCGCGGCAGAAGCGCCGGCCGCAGCAGAGCCGGCCGCGGCTCCCGCCGCTCAGGCCGCTGCGCCCGCCGCCGAGGCTGCAGCGCCTGCGGCCCCCGCCGCCCCGCGGATGAAGCCGACCCCGGGCGTAGGCATGCCGGTCGATGGTGCCATCGATCTGCAGGACCAGTATTCGCCGCTCGGCAAGTACGGCTACTGGATCCACAACGGCGTGCTGCTGCCGATCATCGCCGTGATCAGCCTGCTCGTGCTGGGCCTGCTGCTGTGGGTCATGGCCCGGTTCAATCGCCGCGCCAATCCGGTGGCGTCGCGGACCAGCCACAACACCGTGATCGAAGTGGTCTGGACCCTGGTCCCGGTGCTGATCCTGGTGGGCATCGCCATTCCCTCGATCGACCTGCTCGCCAAGCAGTACAAGCCGGCTCCGGCCAAGGCGGTGACCGTCAAGATCACCGGCAACCAGTGGTTCTGGTCGTACAGCTATCCCGACAACGGCGGCTTCGAGGTGACCTCGTACATGCTGAACGAGCCCGGCCAGCCGATCGTCAACAACGGCGTGCGTGAAGTCGGCACCGATCCCAGCGACGGCCCCGGCCAGCTCGAGGTCGACAACCGCCTGGTCCTGCCGGTGGGCGAGCCGATCCGCTTGCAGATCACCGCGGCCGACGTCATCCACTCGTTCGCCGTGCCCTCGCTGTGGTTCAAGCTCGACGCCGTTCCCGGCCGCATCAACGAGAAGGTGCTGACGATAGAGAAGCCCGGCGTCTACTACGGCCAGTGCTCCGAACTGTGCGGCGTGAAGCACGGCTACATGCCGATCGCGATCGAGGCCCTGCCGCGCGACCAGTACAACGCCTGGGTCCTGGCTCAGGCGGGCGGCGTGATCGACGGCCAGCCCGCCCCGGCTCCGGCCGCCGCGGCGCCTGCCGCCGCCGCCGCGCCGGCCGCGGCCGCGCCTGCTGCGGAGGCGGCTCCCGCTGCCGCCGCATCGCCCTCAGCGGCGCCCGCCGCCTAAGCCTATACCGACTAAAGGGTTCATCGAATGGCTACCACCGCCGAAACCTTCCAGGCTCACGACGATCACGCTCATGCGGATCATGCCCACGATCATCCGGGCTTCTTCGTCCGCTGGTTCATGTCCACCAACCACAAGGACATCGGCACGCTCTATCTGATCTTCGCGATCTTCGCGGGCATCATCGGCGGCGCCTTCTCGGGCATGATGCGCGTCGAGCTGGCGGAGCCGGGGATCCAGTATCTCGATACCTTCGCCAAGCTGTTCGGCGAGGCCAACCCGACTTTCGACCAGTCGCTCCACCTGTGGAACGTGCTGATCACCGCGCACGGCCTGATCATGGTGTTCTTCATGGTCATGCCGGCGATCATCGGCGGCTTCGGCAACTGGTTCGTGCCGATCATGATCGGCGCGCCCGACATGGCCTTCCCGCGGATGAACAACATCTCGTTCTGGCTGACTTTCACCGGCTTCTGCTCGCTGCTGATCTCGGCCTTCGTGCCGGGCGGCGTCGGCAACGGCGCCGGCATCGGCTGGACCGCCTATGCCCCGCTGTCGACTTACGGCTCGCAGGGCCCCTCGGTCGACTTCGCGATCTTCTCGCTGCACCTCGCCGGCGCGGCCTCGATCATGGGCGCGATCAACTTCATCACCACCATCTTCAACATGCGCGCACCCGGCATGACCATGCACAAGATGCCGCTGTTCGTGTGGTCGGTGCTGGTCACCGCCTTCCTGCTGCTGCTGTCGCTGCCGGTCCTCGCCGCGGCGATCACCATGCTGATCACCGACCGCAACTTCGGCACGACCTTCTTCGATCCCGCCGGCGGTGGCGATCCGGTCCTGTTCCAGCACCTGTTCTGGTTCTTCGGCCACCCCGAAGTGTACATCATGATCCTCCCGGGCTTCGGCATCATCAGCCAGATTGTCGCGACCTTCTCGAAGAAGCCGGTGTTCGGCTATCTCGGCATGGCCTACGCCATGGTGGCGATCGGCGTGGTCGGCTTCATCGTCTGGGCCCACCACATGTACACCACCGGCCTCAGCGTGAACACGAAGATGTACTTCACCGCGGCGACCATGGTGATCGCGGTGCCGACCGGCATCAAGATCTTCTCGTGGATCGCGACCATGTGGGGCGGCTCGATCGAGTTCAAGTCGCCGATGGTCTGGGCGATCGGCTTCATCTTCCTGTTCACCGTCGGCGGCGTGACCGGCGTCGTCCTTGCCAACGGCGGTGTCGACGACGTGCTGCACGACACCTACTACGTCGTGGCGCACTTCCACTACGTGCTCTCGCTGGGCGCAGTGACCGCGCTGTTCGCCGGCTTCTACTACTGGTTCCCGAAGATGAGCGGGCGGATGCATTCCGAACTGCTCGCGCACATCCATTTCTGGGTGTTCTTCGTGGGCGTGAACATGATCTTCTTCCCGATGCACTTCCTCGGGCTGCAGGGCATGCCGCGCCGCTATCCGGACTACACGGAAGCCTACACCCACTGGAACCAGGTCGCGACGGACGGCTACTTCATCATGGCCGCATCGGTCGGCATCTGGTTCGTGAACATCATCTACGCTTTCGTTGCGGGCCGCCGCGCCGAGGGCAACTACTGGGGCGAAGGCGCGACGACGCTCGAATGGACTCTGACGAGCCCGCCGCCGTTCCACCAGTTCGAGACGCTCCCGGTCATCGAGGACAAGGGGCACCATTGATGCAGCCGGGCCGCCCGTCGGGGGGCCCCGCGCGCTAGAACCCATCCCCGTTC
>CAUJJI010000169.1 GCA_963205265.1 Pseudomonadota bacterium | reverse complement strand
GAATTACCCAACGTAAGGCAGGGCATGGGAGCAACCCGACCCGCCGACGCCTCGCACCGCAGGGCTCGCAACCAGCCAAGCCTGTCGTGCCAGGCAAACCCCAGCGCCGGCCGTCCCGTGCGTGTGTTTCCTTCCCCGGCGCAAGCCCGCATTCGCCAGCGGGGGTGAAGCTGTGTCTGCTCAAGATCCTCCCCCGTAGGGGGAGGGGGACCGCCGGCGCAGCCGGTGGTGGAGGGGTGTCCCCCTCCGATCGAACGCTGACACCCCTCCGTCATTCGCTACGCGAATGCCACCTCCCCCTAAGGGGGGAGGATCTGTTGCTGGGTACCGCTCTCCCTAGGCCGCCGCCAGGGCCTGCTTGATGTCGGCGATGATGTCGTCGACATGCTCGATGCCCACCGAGATGCGAACGAGGTCTTCCGAGACGCCGGCGGTGGCCAGTTCCTCGGGGCTGAGCTGGCGGTGCGTGGTCGAGGCGGGGTGGCAGGCCAGCGACTTGGCGTCGCCGATGTTGACCAGCCGCAGGATCATCTGCAGCGCGTCGATGAAGCGCGCGCCGGCCTCCTTGCCGCCGGTGATGCCGAAGCTGAGAATGCCCGAGGCCTTGCCCCTGGTGATCCTGCCGGCGATCGCGTTGTAGGGGCTTTCGGGCAGGCCGGCGTAGTTGACCCATGCCACCTTGGGATGGCTCTTGAGGTATTGAGCGACCTTCAGTGCATTGTCGCAGTGCCGCTCCATGCGCAGCCCCAGCGTCTCCAGGCCCTGCAGGATCAGGAAGGCGCTGTGCGGCGACAGCGCGGCGCCGGTGTTGCGCAGCGGCACGACGCGCGCGCGGCCGATGTAGGCCGCCGGGCCCAGCGCCTCGGTATAGACGACGCCGTGGTAGGAGGGATCGGGCTCGTTCAGCATGGCGAAGCGATCCTTGTTCGCCACCCAGTCGAAGCGCCCGCTGTCGACGATGATGCCGCCGACCGTGGTGCCGTGGCCGCCGATGTACTTGGTCAGCGAATGGACGACGATGTCGGCGCCGAAGTCGAACGGGCGGCAGAGGTAGGGCGTCGCCACCGTGTTGTCGACGATCACCGGCACCCCGTGCTTGTGCGCGATCTCGGCGATCCGCGCGATGTCGACGACGTTGCCGGCCGGGTTGCCGATCGATTCGAGGAAGACCGCCTTGGTCCTGCCGTCGATCGCCGCCTCGAGCCCGGCGAAGTCCTGCGCATCGACCAGCCGGGATTCGATCCCCTGGCGCGGGAAGGTGTGGACGAAGAGGTTGTAGGTCCCGCCGTAGAGCTGCGAGATCGAGACGATGTTGTCGCCGACGCCGGCGATCGTCTGGATCGCATAGGTGATCGCCGCCATGCCCGACGCCAGCGTGAGCGCGCCGATGCCGCCTTCCATCTCGGCCACGCGCGCCTCGAGCACGGCATTGGTCGGGTTCATGATGCGCGAATAGATGTTGCCCGCCACCTTGAGGTCGAACAGGTCGGCGCCGTGCTGGGTGTCGTCGAAGGTGTAGGAGGTGGTCTGGTAGATCGGCACGGCGGCCGCCTTGGTCGTGGCCTCGGCCGTATAGCCGTGATGCAGGGCGATCGATTCGAGCTTCATGTCGTCTCTCCTTGTTCCGCCCGGTATCAAGCCGAACTGGCGCGCGCGGTCAAAGGGTTCCGTGGCGCGCGGAAGCGCTGCGCCGGCCCGGTCGACGCAATGGCCAGGCTGGAGTCCAGCGGTCCCGGGCCGAGCCCGGGACGGCGACACAATCGCAGTTCAGCCCAGCGCGGCCTTCAGGTCTTCGACCAGGTCGGTCTTCTCCCAGGGGAAGAAGTCGCCGTCGGGCCTGCGGCCGAAGTGGCCGTAGGCGGCCGTCCGCCGGTAGATCGGCTTGTTGAGCTGCAGCCCCTCGCGGATGCCGCGCGGGGTCAGTCCGCCGAGGCGCTTGCGCGCCACTTCGGTGACCGCCGCTTCCAGGCGATCGTCGCCGACGGAACCGGTGCCGTGGGTATCGACATAGAGCGACAGCGGCTGCGACACGCCGATCGCATAGGCGACCTGGATCGTGCAGCGCTTGGCGAGGCCGGCGGCGACGATGTTCTTGGCGAGATAGCGGGTGACGTAGGCGGCCGAGCGATCGACCTTGGTCGGGTCCTTGCCCGAGAAGGCGCCGCCGCCGTGCGGGCTGGCCCCGCCGTAGGTGTCGACGATGATCTTGCGGCCGGTGAGCCCGGCATCGCCGTCGGGCCCGCCGATCTCGAAGCTGCCGGTGGGATTGATGTGATAGACAGTCTCGTCCGACAGCAGTCCGGCCGGCATGACATCGGCCACCACCTTCTTCACATAGGCCTTGAGCTCGGCTTCCTTCTCGCCCTGGTCGTAGCCCGGCTTGTGCTGGGTCGAGACGACGATGGCGGTCGCGGCGACCGGCTTGCCGTCCTTGAAGCGCAGCGTCACCTGGCTCTTGGCGTCGGGCTCGAGGAAAGGCGCCGCGCCCGAGTGGCGGTCGGCGGCCATGCGCTCGAGGATCTTGTGGCTGTAGTCGAGCGTCGCCGGCATGAGGTCGGGCGTCTCGTCGCAGGCGAAGCCGAACATGATGCCCTGGTCGCCGGCGCCTTCGTCCTTGTTGCCGCTGGCGTCGACGCCCTGGGCGATGTGCGCCGACTGGCCGTGGAGGTTGTTCGAGAAGTCGAGGGTCTTCCAGTGGAAGCCGTCCTGCTCGTAGCCGATGTCCTTGACCACGTTGCGGACCGTCGCTTCGATCTCGTCGAGCGCGCCGTCGGCCCAGGCGCCGTTCTCGTAGACGCCCTTGCAGCGGATCTCGCCGGCCAGGACCACCTTCTGCGTCGTCGTCAGCGTCTCGCAAGCGACGCGCGCTTCCGGGTCCTTCGACAGGAACAGGTCGACCACGGCGTCGGAAATCTGGTCGGAGACCTTGTCGGGGTGGCCTTCGGAGACGCTTTCGGAAGTGAAGAGATAGTCGTTGCGCATGGGCGGTCCTACAGATCCTGGCACGATATAAAGATATCTTTATGTGCTTCCCTCTAGCTCCGGCCGCGGCGCATGGCAACCAGCGAGATGGCCAGCAGCAGCGCCGCCCAGGCGAGCGGCAGGAGATTGCCCAGCCTGGCGAAAGGGGTCGGCGGATGGGCAGGGGGAATCCGCCCGTCGAGCCGGCCGGCGCGATGGCGCGGCACGAACTGGCGGACGATCCCGTCGGCATCGATCACCGCGCTGATGCCGGTGGTCGTGGCGCGCAGCACCGGCAGGCCTTCCTCGATCGCGCGCAACCGCGCCTGCGCGAGGTGCTGGGGGGGACCCCAGCTGCCGAACCAGCCGTCGTTCGAGGGATTGAAGATGTAGTCGGGGCGATCGCTGCGATCGACGACTTCGCCCGAGAAAACGATCTCGTAGCAGATCTGCATGCCGGCCTTGCCCCAGGGCCCGAAGTCGTAGCTGCGCGCGCCGGGGCCGGGCAGGAAGTCGAGCGCGCCGGGCACCAGCCGTGTCGCGCCAAGCGGCTCGAGCAGCCAGCGCAGCGCAAGGTACTCGCCGTAAGGCACGAGATGCGCCTTGGCATAGCCGGCGACGATGTTGCCGCGGTCGTCGACGGCGGTGATCGCGTTGCGCGCGGCAGTGACCTCGCCGCTCTCGACCACGAGGTCGACCGCCCCGGTCAGCAGCAGAGCGCGCGGGCCGATCACTTGCGCCAGCCGGGCGCGCGCCATGGCCGGATCGGCCGCGTAGGTGTTGCGGAGGTATTCCTCTTCGGGATAGCCGTCGCGCAGATAGTCGGGCAGTCCCGATTCCGGCCAGAAGACGACGCGCTGCTGCCCCGGCCGCCGCGGCAGGCTCAGCCGCGCGGTCCTGGCGAAATTGGATTCGTAGAGGCGGGGATCGTCCAGGAATTCCTGGCGCACGTCGGGCTGCACGAGCGTGAAGGCGATGCTGCCCTGGGGCGGCGCGATGTGGCTCGCCGGGGCGATCATGCCGCCCACGGCGATCAGCGCCAGCGGCGCGTAGTAGCCGGCAAGCGCCAGCCGCCCGGCCGGATCGCTCGCGCGCAGGCTGCGGACGAAGCTGCGCGCGAAGGCCGCCAGGGCGACTGCCAGGCCCGACAGCCCGTAGGTTCCCAGCCAAGGCGCCAAAAAGGCCAGGCCCTGCCCGTCGAAGCCGCCGAGCAGGACGATCCCCAGGGGGTTCCAGGCAAAGCCGGTGAACACCCAGCTGCGCAGCCATTCGCCGACGATCCAGAACGGCACGAGGGCAAGGCCGAGCCAGGGCAGCGGTGCCGCCGCGTCGCGCACGGCGAAGCGCCGGGCGAACAGCCAGGCGCCCAGCACCGACAGCATCGGGAAGACGGCGAGGTAGAGCGACAGCAGGAACACCGCGATCCAGCCGAGCCACTGCGGCATGTTCGCCTGGTAGGTGAAGGCGGTCGCGATCCAGTTGTTGCCCAGGGTGAAGTGGCCGACGGCGAACAGCCAGCCGACCAGGGCGGCGTCCCTGGCGCGGCGGGCGCGGGCGGCAAGCTCGATCAGCAGCGCCACGGCAATCAGGGTCAGCGGCCACAGCCGCAGCGGCTGGAAGCCGCAGGCCGCCACCGCGCCGAGGACGATCGCAAGCAGGCGCGGATGGCCGCCGATGTCGGAAATCAGTTTGCGCAAGCGTTCCATCCGCGCCGCTTGTGGCGGGACTGGCGGCGCGGTGCAAGCACCAGATCCTCCCCGGCGCGGGGAGGATCTTCAGAGTCCTGTCAGCTCGCCGCCTGCAGCGCGTCGTCGGCCGGCGGCTTGCGGCGCGTGGTGCGGCGCTTGGGCTTTTCCTCGGTCGCTGCGGCCGGCTCGCCGGCGTCTTCGCGCGGCGAGATCGACGGCGGCAGCACGGCGAGGTCGAGCTGCGACGGCGCGGCCGGCTGCTCGTCGCGGCCTTCGGCCTCGGCACCCGGGCTGTCGCGGCGCGCACGGCGCGGCTTCAGGCCGCGCGACCCGCGGTTCTCGCGGACGAAGGGATTTTCGGGCGGCTCGTAGATCGAACCCGGCGCCTCGGCGCTGTGCGCTTCGGCGGGGGCTTCCTGACGTTCGGGACGCTCCTGGCGCTCCTGGCGTTCCGGACGCTCCTGGCGTTCCGGACGCTCCGGACGGTCTTCGCGGTCCTCGACCCGCGGCGCTTCCTCGCGATCGCGGCGATCGGACTGGCCGTAGGGGCTTGCCGGATAGTCGTCGCCGTATTCGCCGGCCGAATCCGTTTCGTAGCGGTCGCCCTCGCCGCCTTCCTGCCAGCGCTCGCCCCGCGGTTGGCGCGATTCTTCCTGGCGCTGCCGCTGGTCGGCGATCACGCGAAAATAGTGGTCGGCGAACTGGAGGTAGTATTCCTCGGTCACGCGGTCGCCGTTGAGATGAGCGTCATGCGCCAGCTTACGATACTTCTCGAGCAGCTGGGGCGCATTGCCGCGCGCCCGGCTGTCGATACGGTTAAGCTGTTGACCGCCGCCCTGTTGACGATTGTTGCCGCGGCCGCGCCTGCGGTTATTCCCACGATTGTTGTTCAAGGGTGATATTCCTTAAATAGCCCCTTCGCCCCGGCCCCCGCTCTGTTCGAGAGGGGTAGCGGGCACGCCGCACGCCGTCCTGCCACGGTCCGAAGCCGGAAAGCCGCGGCCCCGACATCTGCTTTTCCACATGGCCGATATGCCATGCCCGATGCAAATGTAGGAGTTGAACCGGCCTGACGGGAAGCGTGCATCCGTCGGCCGACTGGCCTCGAATTAGGCATTGCCCGGCCAATTGCAAGCAGAATCTTACCGAATATGCGACAAGGCGAGCGCGCGCGGCCGCCCGCCGAGATCGTGGTGCAGGCTTGCCTCGAGCCCGGCCGAGCGGGCGATCGCCGCCACGGCTTCGCCCTGGGTGGCGCCGATCTCGACCAGCGCGACGCCGTCCGGCGCCAGAAACGCGGGCAGCTGCGGCAGCAGGGTGCGGTAGGCGTCCAGGCCTTCGGCGCCGGCGAAAAGGGCTCCGGCGGGCTCGTGCCCGCGCACCGCAGGTGACAGCGCCGCATCGTCCTCGACATAGGGGGGATTGGCCAGGACCAGGTCGAACGGAGCACCCAGGCTCGCGGCCCAGCCGGCGCTGTCCCAGTCGGCGAGGACCATCCGCGCGCGACCTTCGAGGCTGAGCTCGGCGGCATTGCGCGTCGCCGTGCGCAGCGCTTCGGGCGAGCGGTCGATGCCGAGGCCCTGCGCCTCGGGTAGCCGGCTCAGCACCGCCAGCAGCAGGGCTCCCGAGCCGGTGCCGCAGTCGAGCACGCGGCGCGCGCCGGGCCGCGCGGCGAGCGCCGCCTCGACCAGCACCTCGCTGTCGGCGCGCGGGATCAGCACTGCGGGGCCGACGCGGAACTCCAGTCCGAAGAATTCCTGCCGGCCGAGGATATAGGCGACGGGCTCGTGCCCCAGCCGGCGGTCGAGCAGCGCCGCGAAGCGCGTGGGAACCGCGTCGCGCATGTGCCGCAGCAGCAGTTCGGAGCGGGTGACGCCCAATGCCTCGGCCATCAGCAGCTCGGCGTCGAGCCGGGGCGTGTCGCTGACTTCGGCGAGCGCGGCGGCGGCGGCGCGCAGGCTCTCGCCGGCGGTCGCCCCTCCGGACGCCGGCTCAGCCATCCATCGCCGCGAGGCGCTTGGCCTGGTCCTCGGCGATCAGCGCGTCGATCAGCTCGCCCAGGCCCGGTCCCTCGAGGATTTCGGGCAGGCGATGCAGCGTCAGGTTGATGCGGTGGTCGGTGACGCGGCCCTGCGGGAAATTGTAGGTGCGGATGCGCTCGGAGCGGTCGCCCGACCCGACCATCGCCTTGCGCGCCTCGGCCTCGGCGCCGTGGGCCTCCTCGCGCATCTTCTCGTAGAGCCGGGCGCGCAGCACCTGCATGGCCTTGGCCCGGTTCTTGTGCTGGCTGCGCTCGTCCTGCTGGGTGACGACGATGCCGCTCGGCAGGTGCGTGATGCGCACGGCGGAATCGGTGGTGTTGACGTGCTGGCCGCCGGCGCCGGACGCCCGGTAGATGTCGATCTTCAGGTCCCTGTCCTCGATCTGGACGTCGACCTCGTCGGGCTCGGGCAGTACGGCGACCGTCGCCGCGGACGTATGGATGCGCCCGCCGCTCTCGGTCACCGGCACGCGCTGGACGCGATGCACGCCGCTTTCGAACTTGAGCTTGGCGAAGACCCCCTGCCCGGCAATGTTGGCGACGATCTCCTTGAAGCCGCCGATGTCGGAAGCGTTGGCGCTGATCACCTCGACCCGCCAGCCCTGCTCGGCGGCATAGCGCTCGTACATGCGGAACAGGTCGGCGGCGAACAGCGCTGCCTCCTCGCCGCCGGTGCCGGCGCGAATTTCCAGCATGGCCGGCCGGGAATCGGCCGAATCGCGCGGCAGCATGGCCACGGCCAGGCGATGCTCTGCCTCGGGCAGCTCGGCGCGGAGCGAGGCGATCTCCTCCTCGGCCAGAGCGCGCATCTCGGGGTCGTTCTCGTCGAGCGCGGCGAGGCTCGCCAGCTCCTCGCGCATCGAGGCGACCGCCATCGCGGCGCGTGCCACCGGCTCGAGCTCGGCATAGTCGCGGCTGGCGGCGACGAAGGCCTCGCCCTCAAGCGTTCCCGAGGCGAGCCGCGCCTCGAGCTCGGCAAAGCGCGCGGCGATCTGGGCAAGGCGGGCGGGGGAGACGGTCATGGGCTATCCGTCGTCCCGGGCTCGACCCGGGACCGCTCTCGGCCGGGCGGGAGCCAGAGGCCCGCGATCCCGGCGTTCGCCGGGATGACGAACGGCAGCGCTCATGCCCCGATCCGCGCCGGGATCGCGTGCAGCGGCAGGCGTTCCTGCTCGCCGCTGGCGAGGTCCTTGACCATGGCCTCGCCCGCCGCGAGCTCCTCCTCGCCGACGATCAGCGCGAAGCGGGCGCCGCTTTCGTTGGCGCGGCTCATGCGCTTCTTCATGTTGCCGCGAAAGCCCATGTCGACCGCGAGGCCGCCGCGCCGCAAGGTCGCGGCCAGGCCGAGGCAGGCCGCTTCCGCCGCCTCGCCCAGCGGGACGATGGCGACGTCGGCCCTGGGCTCGGCGACTTCGCCGGCATCGGCCACCAGCATCGCCAGCCGCTCGATCCCGGCCGCCCAGCCGACGGCCGGCGTATGCTGGCCACCCAGAGTCTCGATCAGACCGTCGTAGCGCCCGCCGCCCAGTACCGTGCCTTGCGCGCCCAGCCGGTCGGTGACGAATTCGAAAGCGGTGTGGCGATAGTAATCGAGGCCGCGGACCAGCGCCGGGGCGCGGGTCCAGGCGACGCCGGCGGCGTCGAGCCCGGCGCAGACCTTGGCGAAGAAGTCCTGCGCCTCGCCCGAAAGGTAGTCGTCGATCCGCGGCGCCTCGGCCGTGAACGGCTTGTCGCGCGGGTCCTTGGAATCGAGGATGCGCAACGGGTTGCGCTCGAGCCGTTCCTGGCTGTCCTCGCTGAGCGCGGCGCGGTGGTCGCGGAAATAGGCGACCAGCGCTTGCCGCCAGGCCTCGCGGCTCGGCGCGTCGCCCAGGGTGTTGAGCTGCAGCGTGACGCCGTCGGCGATGCCCAGCTCCTTCAGCAGCTGGTCGGCCATGACCAGCAGCTCGACGTCGGCCTGCGGCTCGCCGGCCCCGATGATCTCGGCATCGAGCTGGTGGAACTGGCGATAGCGCCCCTTCTGCGGCCGCTCGTAGCGGAACAGCGGGCCGTGCGTCGCGATCTTCAGCGGCGCGTGCTGCTGCCAGCCGTTGGTCAGGAAGGCCCGCGCCAGGCCGGCGGTGAATTCCGGCCGCAGCGTCAGGGATTCGCCGCCGCGATCCTCGAAGCTGTACATCTCCTTCGAGACGACGTCGGTGGTCTCGCCCAGCGAGCGCGAGAACACCGCGGTCTTCTCGAACACCGGCATTTCGGCGCGGCGGAAGCGGTAGAGCTTGCGCACCGTCTCGAACGTCTCGACGACGCGGGCGAAAGCCTCGGCCTCGGCGCCGAATATGTCCTGGGTGCCACGGATGGCCTGGGGCGTGTTCATGGGCGGGCGCTTAGCCGCATTTGGCCGTGTAGGAAAGTTGTCGCGCGACTGCGGCTTCGGGGCAGGTTGCGGATATCGGCACTTCGAGTCATCTTCAGGAGAATGCGCTACCTCGTCCTTGCCGCCCTGCTGCCGGCCCTGTGCTCCGCTCCTGCCGCTGCCCAGCCCACCGCCCTGATGGGGCCGATGGCCACGCCGATCGTCGCCACCGTGCCCGATCCCGTCGACCGGCCCTATCCCGGCGGTACGATTTCGCTCGATATCGACGCTTCCGACACGACGCGCGGCATCTACCGGGTGACCGAGACCATACCGGTCGCGCCGGGGACCTCGCGGATCACGTTGCTGTTCCCCGAATGGCTGCCCGGCACCCATGGCCCCCGCGGCCCGATCGCCGAACTGGTCGACCTGCGGATGACCGCCGACGGCAAGCCGGTCACCTGGACGCGCGATCCGGTCGAGGTCTACGCCTTCCATGTCGAGCTTCCCGCCGGCACGCGCGAGCTGGTGGCCAAATTCCTGCACACCTCGCCGCTGCAGTCGTCCGAGGGGCGGATCACGATGACGCAGGAAATGCTCAACCTGCAGTGGGAAAAGATGAGCCTCTATCCCGCCGGCCACTACGTCCGGCGCATCCGGGTGAAGCCCGCGGTGACCTTTCCCAAGGGCTGGACCGCTGCCACCGCGCTCGACGGCGCCCGGGTCTCGGGCAGCCGGGTCAGCTGGGACGAGACCGACTACGAGACGCTGGTCGATTCGCCGATCTTTGCCGGCCTGCATTTCCGCCGCTGGGATCTCGGCAAGGCGACCGGGCTCAACGTCGTCGCCGACGCGCCCGAGCTTCTGGCGATGGAGCCCAAGCGCTTGCCCGCCCTGTCCGCGCTGGTCGAGGAGGCGCAGCTCGTCTTCGGCCGCCCGCCGTTCGACCGCTACGAATTCCTCGTCGCGTTGAGCGACCGCATCGGCGGCATCGGCCTCGAGCACTTGCGGTCGAGCGAGAACCAGCTCGAGCCCAAGGCGCTGACCGACTGGGACGGCTACGACTGGGACCGCAACGTGCTGCCGCACGAGCTGGCCCACGCCTGGAACGGCAAGTTCCGCCGCCCGGCGAAGCTGTGGACTCCAGACTACCGCCAGCCGATGCAGGACAACCTGCTGTGGGTCTACGAGGGCCAGACCCAGTTCTGGGGCTACGTGCTGGCGGCACGATCGGGGGTGCAGACCAGGGAAACCGTGCTGGGCATGCTGGCGACGCAGGCCGCGAACTATTCAGACCAGGCCGGCCGCGCCTGGCGCTCGGTCGAGGATACCACGCTCGACCCGGTCTTCGCGGCACGCAAGCCCAAGCCCTACAGCTCGCTGGCGCGGGGCGAGGACTATTACAATGAAGGCGCGCTGATCTGGCTCGAAGCCGACCAGCTGATCCGCGCCGGCACCGGTGGGCGCAAGGGACTGGACGACTTCGCCCGCGCCTTCTTCGCCCATCCCGGCGACGGCCGGCGCCAGTCGACCTACGAGTTCGAAGAGGTCGTCGCCGGCCTCGATGCCGTCTACTCCTACGACTGGGCGACCTTCCTGCGCCAGCGGATCGAATTGCCGGGACAGCCGGCGCCGCTCGGCGGGCTCGAGCGCAGCGGCTATCGCCTGGTCTGGAAGGACCAGCCCAACAGTTACGAAAAGGCGCGGATGGCAGAGGATCGCAGCCTCTCGCTCGTCCATTCGCTGGGCGTCGCGATCGGCAGCGAGGGCGAGGTCCGCTCGGTGCGCTGGGGCAGCCCGGCCTTCGACGCCGGGATCGTCACCGGCGCCAAGATCGTCGCCGTCGACGGCATGGCCTACAAGGGCGACATCATCCAGCAGGCGATCACCCGGGCCAAGAGCTCGGCTCAACCGATCGAGCTGCTGATCCGCCGCGGCGAGCGCTACCTGACGGTCAAGGTCCCCTATGGCGGCGGCCTGCGCTGGCCCTGGCTGGAACGGACGCCCGGCGTGGCCCAGGCGCCGCTCGACCGGCTGCTGTCGCCGCGCCGCAACGCCATGGGCAAGTGATCGCGGCAGGCTGAACGGAGCGGATCGCGCGGAGCTTCTTGTTGCACTGCAGCAGGGCCGCGTCTATGGGCCGCGCCATGCGTATCGACAAGATCCCCGTGGGCGACAATCCGCCCGAGAGCCTCAACGTCATCATCGAAGTGCCCGTCGGCGGCGAGCCGGTGAAGTACGAATTCGACAAGGAATCGGGCGCGCTGTTCGTCGACCGCATCCTGCACACGCCGATGCGCTATCCGGCGAACTACGGCTTCGTGCCGCATACCCTGTCGCCCGACGGCGACCCGCTCGACGCGCTGGTCATCGCCCGCTCGCCCTTCGTCCCGGGCTGCGTCGTCCGCGCCCGCCCGATCGGCGTGCTCAACCTCGAGGACGAGCACGGCGGCGACGAGAAGCTGATCTGCGTGCCGGTCGATTCGACGTTCCCCTACTATGCCGACGTTGGCGAGCGCGAGGACCTGCCCACGATCGTGCTGCAGCAGATCGAGCACTTCTTCACCCACTACAAGGACCTCGAGGCCGAGAAATGGGTGCGCATCGGCAAGTGGGGCGACGCCGCCGAGGCGCGGCAGATCGTGATCGAGGCGATCGAGCGGTATGGGGCGGATAAGGCCGGGTGATGCCTTGATGGCGTTGCCACCTAACCCGCTTCGCTTTCATTCAGAACCCATCGAGGCTCCGGGTCCATCGGCGGGCTGGCGGAGCAGCTTTCCGTTGATCCGGGGCCGGGCTCCTTCGGGGCGCACCGCCGCATCGATGAGGCCAGCGGTCCCGGGTCAAGCCCGGGACTATGCACGTGGGGCTCGTCGTCCCGGGCTCGACCCGGGACCGCTCTGCATCTGGCAGCACGTTCCCTCGACGCCGGAAATCCCTCCGCCCGGCCTCAATCCCCCGCGATCGTCATCCCGTCGACGCGGATCGTCGGCACGTTGATCGCGCGGTACCATTCGAGGTCGTTGGCGGGTGTCAGCGCGGCGAACATGTCGACCAGGTTGCCGGCGATGGTGAATTCGGCGATCGGGCCGGCGATCGTGCCGTCGACGATGCGGAAGCCCGATGCGCCGCGGCTGTAGTCGCCGGTCACGCCGTTGACTCCCTGGCCGATCAGCTCGGTGACGTAGATGCCCTCGGCGATGTCGGCCATCAGCTCTGCCGGCGTGGCGCTGCCGGCGGCGAGGTGGAGGTTGCCCACCGACACCCCGGGCGCGCCGCCCTGCCCGCGCGAAGCGTGGCCGGTCGGCTGCAGGCCGAGCTGGCGGGCCGATGCGCTCTCCATCAGCCAGCTGGTCAGCCGCCCGGCTTCCACCAGGTTGCGGGCCGTGGTCGGCAGTCCTTCGCCGTCGAACGGGCGCGACCGCAGTCCGCGCGGCCGATGCGGGTCTTCGACGATGGCAATGGCGGAATCGAACAGGCGGTCGCCCAGCCGGTCGAGCAGGAAGCTGGAGCGCCGGGCGATCGCCGCTCCCGACATGGCACCGACGAGATGGCCCACGAGCGTGCCGCCGACGCGGGGATCGAAGACCACCGGCAGGGGGCCGCTCTTGACGCGGCCGGGGGCGAGCCGGGCCACGGCCCTGTCGCCGGCCAGCCGGCCGATCTCTTCGGGGGAGGGCAGATCGGTGCGATGGCGCGCCTGGCGCCAGGCATAGTCGCGCTGCTTGCCGGAACCCTCGCCCGCGACCACCGCCGCGCTGATGCCATGGCTGGTCGTCTCGTAGGCGCCGGAAAAGCCGTGGCTGGTCGCCAGCGCGAAGACGGCGCGCCCGGCGCTGGCGCCCGCCCCTTCCGAATTGGTGACGCCCGACACCGAGCGGGCGACCTCTTCCGCCGCTTGCGCCGCTTCGCGCAGCGCCTGGGGGCTGGGCTCGGCGGGATCGGTCAGCGCGAGGTCGGCGAAGGGCGGGCGGGTCAGCAGTTCGGCGGGTGCGAGGCCGGCATAGCGGTCCTCGGGTGCGGCGCGGGCCATGTCCACGGCGCGGGCGGCCAGTTCGTCGAGCGCCGCTTCGCCGAGGTCCGAAGAGCCGATGCTGGCGGAACGCTGGCCGATGAAGACGCGCAGCGAGATATGCTCGCCTTCCGATCGCTCGACATCCTCGAGCTTGCCGAGCCGCACCTGGATGCTTTCGGCGGCATCGGCGACATAGGCGGCGTCGGCCGCATCGGCGCCGGCGCGCAGCGCCCGGTCGATCAGGGCAGTAGCGCGCTCGCGGGCGGCTTCGATGCTCAGCATGGGATCAGGACGACTCCGTTTGGCGCAGGACCTTGCGCGCCGCCGATCTAGGCGTCGTCAGCCTTCAGGGCAATGTCAGTAGAACAGGATGGCCAGGCCCTTGAACATGCCGGTCAGCAGGAAGGGCAAGCCGATGGCGATCAGCCACAGCGTCATGCGGTCGTGGCGATAGCGCAGTGCCAGCGCCGGATCGGCGGCCTGCTCGTCGCTGAGGCGGTTCCAGCGCCGCTCGAAACGCCGGCACGCGGGGATGATGGCGACGACGAGGATGACCAGCGCGAGATAGGGCAGCAGCGAGCCGCCCGCCGATTTCAGCGCGCTCATCGTGACGAAGATCTGCAGGGCGGTGTAGACGAGGAGCGCATAGGCGATGTGATCGCTCATCTTGCGGCGCCAATCGACGTGCTTGGCCGATGGATGCGCCCCGAACAGGCTGCGCTGCGACACCTTGATCATTCCGGCAATCCGCTCCGACTTTTTTCCTCACCGGAGTAGAACATCTAATCGCTCGCCGATCAAGAGCGGTTAACCCTGTTTTTGCAGGCCGCGCGGCGGCGCGAATGACACAGTCATGCATGAAACCTGCCAAGTGGCGCCGAATTGGCAACTGCGCGCTTGCCCACGGCGAGCCTGCTGCCTAAATCGTCGCGACGCATGAACGAGAACACGCCATTGCCTCCGGCCGCCGATGCGCAATCGGCCGCGATCGCTTCCCCTGTGCTGTCCAGCGCGGCGGCGAACGGCGGGCTGGAGGTGGTTTCGATCGCCAAGAGCTACGACAAGCGCGCGGTGCTGACCGATATCTCGCTGTCGGTCGGCAAGGGCGAGATCGTCGGACTGCTCGGTCCCAACGGCGCCGGCAAGACGACCTGCTTCTATTCGATCATGGGACTGGTGCGGCCGGATTCGGGCCGCATCCTGCTCGACGGCATCGATATCACCACGCTGCCGATGTACCGCCGTTCGATCCTGGGGCTCGGCTACCTGCCGCAGGAAACCTCGATCTTCCGCGGCCTCACGGTCGAGCAGAACATCAATTCGGTGCTCGAACTCGCCGAACCCGACGTCGACGTGCGCGCCCAGGAACTCGATCGGCTGCTCGACGAATTCGGCCTCACCCGCTTGCGGGCCAGCGCGGCGATGGCACTGTCGGGCGGCGAGCGGCGGCGGTGCGAAATCGCCCGGGCGCTGGCGGCAAGGCCGTCGATCATGCTGCTGGACGAGCCGTTCGCCGGCATCGATCCGCTGTCGATCGCCGATATCCGCGATCTCGTGAAGGATCTCAGCACGCGCGGCATCGGCGTGCTCATCACCGACCACAACGTCCGCGAAACGCTCGACATCGTCGACCGCGCCTGCATCATCTATGGCGGACAGGTGCTCTTCGCCGGCAGCCCGGAAGCGCTGGTCGCCGACGAGAACGTCCGTCGCCTCTACCTCGGCGAGGGCTTCACGCTGTGAAGCAGGGGCCTCGTCGGCCGGATTGGGGTTGAGTGATGGCATTGGGGCCGCGCCTCGATCTCAGGCAGACGCAATCGCTGGTGATGACGCCGCAGCTGCAGCAGGCGATCAAGCTGCTGGCGCTGTCCAACCTCGAAATCGAGACCTTCATCGGCGAGGCGCTGGAAGCCAATCCGCTGCTCGAACTGGGCGAGGCCGGCCCGGCGCCGGCCGCCGAGGCGATCGAAGCGCCCGAGGAGATTCGCCGGACGTCGCTCGAATCCTCCCCGGTCGACCAGCTGATCGGCGAAGGGCGCGCCGCCGATGACCGCCCGCTCGACATCGACGGTGCCGCGCTCGATCGCGATCGCGATACCGGCGACGGCGAGCGCGGCATCGGTGAAGCCGCTGCCGACTGGGGCGGTGAGTTCCGCACGGGCGACGGCGCCGAAGGGCCAGGCATCGACGAGCGCGGCGGGAGCGGGCCGACGCTATCGCAGCATCTCGAAAGCCAGCTCGGCACGGCCGGCGGCGACCGGCGCGCGCAGACCATCGCGCGGCTGATCATCGGCCAGCTCGACGAAGCGGGATACTTCCCGCTGTCGCTGCGCGAATTCGCCGCCGAGCTCGGCTTGCCCCCGGCCGATGCGGAACGGGCGCTGGCGCTGGTCCAGTCGCTCGAGCCGACCGGCGTCGGCGCGCGGACTCTG
This sequence comes from Pseudomonadota bacterium, assembly GCA_963205265.1. Taxonomy (GTDB): domain Bacteria; phylum Pseudomonadota; class Alphaproteobacteria; order Sphingomonadales; family Sphingomonadaceae; genus Novosphingobium. Next base: position 6,065 of record CAUJJI010000169.1, on the reverse strand, counting down.
GCCGAATGCATCGCCCTGCAGGCGCAGGAGGCCGACCGCTACGATCCGGCCATGGCCCGGCTGATCGACAATCTCGACCTGATCGCCAAGGGCGAGTTCGCGCGGCTCAAGCGCATGTGCGGCGTCGACGACGAGGACTTCGCCGACATGCTGGCCGAGCTGCGCGGCTACGATCCCAAGCCGGGGCTGCGCTTCGGCGGCGGCGAAACGGCGCTGGTGACGCCGGACATCCTGGTGTCGGCGCGCGCCGACGGCGGCTGGGACATCGCGCTCAACCAGGCGACGCTGCCCCGCCTGGTGGTGAACCGCGCCTACTACGTCGAGCTGCGCGGCGCCTGCGACGACAAGGCTTCGAAGGGCTGGCTTTCGGAAAGGCTGGCCGATGCCAACTGGCTGGTGAAGGCGCTCGACCAGCGGCAGAAGACCATCCTCAAGGTCGCCACCGAGATCGTGCGGCAGCAGGAGGGCTTCTTCCGCCACGGCGTCTCGCAGCTCAAGCCGCTGACGCTGCGCACCGTCGCCGAGGCGATCGCGATGCACGAATCCACCGTCAGCCGCGTGACTTCGAACAAGTACCTGCAATGCGAGCGCGGCACTTTCGAGCTGAAGTACTTCTTCACTTCCGGCGTGGCCGCCGCCGACGGCGAAGGCGCGGTCTCGGCGGAAGCGGTGAAGGCGGCGATCCGCACGCTGATCGATGCCGAGGACCCCAAGGCGATCCTGTCCGACGATGCCCTGGTCGACCTGCTCAAGGACAAGGGCTTCGATCTCGCTCGGCGAACCGTGGCGAAATATCGCGAGGCGATCGGCCTCGGCAGCTCGGTGCAGCGCCGCCGGCAGAAGGCGCTGGCCGCAGTGCGGTGAGTACCTAAAGGAACCCTCGGCCCGGCCTCCCGCGGTCCCGGGTCGGTCCCGGGACGACGAGGTTGACCCAGCTCAGGCTTCTACGGGCACTCGCATCGCCTCGGTCTCGGCGGCGTAGAGGAAGTCGCGGATGACCGGGTAGATGTGCTTCTGGAAGCGCGAGCCCGAGAACACGCCGTAGTGGCCGACGCCTTCCTGCACGTAGTTCTGGTGCCGGTCGGCCGGGATGCCGGCGAAGATGCCGTGCGCCGCCTCGGTCTGGCCCGGCGGGCAGAAGTTGTCGTTCTCGCCTTCGACGGTGAGCAGCGACATGTCGGTGACGCCGGCGAAATCGACCGGCTCGCCGCGATAGGTCATCTGCCCGGTCGGGATGTGATGCTCGACGAAGACCTTCTTCAGCGTGTCGAGGTAGAAGGCCTCGGTCATGTCGAGCACGGCGAAGTATTCGTCGTAGAAGTCGCGGAACTTCTGCAGCGCCTCGTCGTCGCCCTTGAGCGAGTTCTTCACGAAGCTGGCATATTGCTTCACGTGCGGCTTGGGGTTCAGCAGCATGAAGCCCGACAGCTGGAAGAAGCCCGGATAGACCCGGCGGCCGCTGCCCGGATAGCCCTTGGGAATGGTGTGGATGTTATTGCGCTGGAACGCGCGCAGCGGGATCTTGTCGGCGATCTTGTTGATGAAGATCGGGCTGACCCGGGTATCGACCGGGCCGCCCATCAGCGTCAGGCTGGCCGGCACGCAATCGGACTTGCGCTGGGCCATGACCGCCGCGGCGACCATCGCCGGCGGCGCGGCCTGGCAGGTGGCGACGAGATGGGTGCCGGGGCCCAGGACCTCGAGGAACTTGATCAGGTGCTCGACATAGTCGTCGAAGCCGAACTCGCCCGCTTCGAGGGGAACCTCGCGGGCGTCCTTCCAGTCGGTGATGTAGGGATCGAAGTCGCGCGCGAAGCCGCGGATCGTATCCTGCAGCAGCGTCGCGTAGTGGCCGGACAGCGCGGCGGCGATCAGCACCTTGGGCCGGTTGGCGTTGCCGGTCGGGAAATTCAGCAGGTCGGCGAAGGGCAGGCGGTGGGCGACCCGCTCCTCCAGCTCGACTTCCATGTCGCCCAGATCTTCCCAGACGACGTAGTTCGGCTTGACGTAGTCCTTCATTGCCCGTGCAGGCAGTTCGCAGGCAGTCGCCATGGTGCGCATGACCAGGCTCTCGCGGAACGGATTCTGCTCGTGCCGGGCGAGGCCGGTGTAAAGCTCAAGCAACTTGCCCCAGGGGCGAACCGTCCGGCGCATGGTCTCGTAAGCGTTATAAATCAACAGCATTCCCCTGCGTGATCTTAGCCCCAGGCAGCCTATGCCGCACTGCACAATTCCTTACATAGGTTTACTGTGCCGGCTAGGCAATGCGGCATTGCAGTGTAGATTCGGTGAAGCTTCCGCCCGGGACAATAAGCAAAGTCCCGGACCGGCCTCACGAGACGACATAGTCCCCGGGGGCGTCGATGGTTGCCGGATGCTGCTTCGAACCCAGCTTCCTGGGCGCCGGGACGAGGTCGCCGCTGCGTTCCCCGCACCACTTGGCCCAGCTTTCCCACCAGCTGCCGGGCAGCTTGGCCGAGCTGTCGAGCCATTCGTCGCCGGTCTCGGCTATCGCCGGGGCGATCCAGTGGTAGGCCTTGGGATTGCCCGGCGGATTGACCAGCGCGGCGACATGGCCGCCGTTGCTCAGCGCGAAAGTGCTGGTGCCGCCCAGATAGCTGCGCGACTTGTAGCAGCACTTCCACGGCGTCAGGTGGTCGGTGACGGCGCCGACGACGAAGCTGTCGCACTTGATCGCGCCCAGGTCGATCGGCGTGCCCAGCACTTCGTACTCGCCCGGCCGGATCAGGCAGTTGCTCTCGAACAGGTCGAGGAAGTCCTTGTGCAACTGCGCCGGCAGGTTGGTGCTGTCCTTGTTCCACGCCAGGATGTCGAAAGCCGGCGGCGCTTCGCCCATCAGGTAGTTGTTGACCCAATAGTTCCAGACGAGGTCGTTGGGCCGCAGCCAGGTGAAGATCTTGTGCAGCTCCGACCCCGGCAATACGCCCTTCATCGCCGACTGCGCCTTGGCGACGGCCAGCATCGTCGGCAGGCGGAAGGCACCCAGCGAGGCGTCGTTCTTGAAGTCGATCATCGTCACGCAGAGCGTGAAGGAATTGATCGCCTTGCTGCCCTTGGCGGCGAGATAGGCGGAAGCGATCGACGAGAGGATGCCGCCGGCGCAGAAGCCGACGACATTGGCCTTCTTCTGCCCGGTGATCTGGGTCACCGCCTCGATCGCCTCGAGCGCCGCCTCGACATAGTCGGGCAGGCCGAAGTCGCGCTCGTCGGCGGAAGGGTTGCGCCAGCTGATGGCGAAGTACTGCAGCCCCTGGCTCACGGCATATTCGGCAAAGCTGCGGCCCGGCGCCAGGTCGGTGAAATAGAACCGGCCGATCTGCGGCGGGATCAGCAGCACCGGGATCTCGTGCACCTTCTCCGTCGCGGGGGCATAGTGGATCAGTTCGAACATCTCGGTCTTGTGGACGATCTTGCCCGGGGTGACGGCAAGGTTGCGGCCGACTTCGAACGTGGAATCGTCGACCTGCTGCGGCAGGCCGCCGTTGTTCACCATGTCCTTGACGAAAGCCTGGAAGCCGCGGACGAGGTTGCTGCCGCCGGTCTCCATCGTCCGGGCGAGCGCGGCGGGATTGCCCAGCAGCGTGTTGGTCGGGGCGAAAGTGCTGGTGACGATCGAGGCGGCGAGCTGCGCCCGCGCCTTGTCTTCCCAGGGCAGGTCTTCGGGGATCAGCTTCTCGACCGCGTCGGTCATCGCCAGGTAGGCCTGCGCCAGGCGCCGGTAGAGCGGATTGGCGGTCCAGGTCTTGTCCTGGAACCGCCAGTCGCGTGCGTCCGGCGCGACGTCCGACTTGCCCAGCATGATGTCGAACATCGACTTGTAGAGGCCCATGGTCTGCTCGGCCAGCGCCTTGGGGTCCATGCTGCGCAGATAGCCGGCGAATGGGCCGGCGGGCCCGAGCAGCGCGGTCATCTGCTCCATGATGGCCGGGCCCTTGGCCTCGTCGTCAGGATTGCGGGATGTCATGTCGGTTCGTTTCCCGTTCGTTTGCGATGGCGGAACGAGCGGGATCGCCCGAGTCCGCCTTTTGTCTAAAGGAACCCCATCCGGGCCGACAGGCAAGCCAATTCAGCGTCGCGGCCATTGCCGGCGAACGCCTTCCTGAGCCGGCCTGTCGCCGGTTGTGCGAATCAGCGCGCCGCTACACGATTTTGCTGCACTGCACAAATTTTCTTGACTCGGTGCAGCATTGTCCCTATTTGCTGCACTGCAACATAAATTTTGCGGCAGTCCGCACCGGCTCGCGACAATCGGTTGGGCGGGCCCGTGCGAGCTGCCTGATCATGCGCAGAGACACGAAGGAACGAAGCATCATGGCTACCAAGACCACCAAGACAACCGCCAAGTCCAAGCTCGGCGGCGTGCAGAACCAGGCCAAGGCCGCCTATGCCAAGGGCACGGCCGCGCTGGGCGAGATCAAGAGCTTCACCCAGGGCAATGTCGAGGCCGTCGTGGCGTCGGGCAAGATCCTCGGCGCCGGGCTCAAGGTGCTGGGCGAAGGCTACGTCGCAGAAGGCCGCAGCGCCGTCAGCACGTTCAATGCCGACATGAAGGAACTGACCGCGGTGAAGTCGCCGCTCGATTTCTTCAAGCTGCAGTCGAAGATCCTCGGCCGCAATATCGGCACTGTCGTCGATTTCCAGACCAAGAACGCCGAAGCGGTGATGAAGCTCGCCAAGGACAGCGTCGCGCCGATTTCGAAGCGCGTCGAAGTCGCCATCGACGCCGTGCGCAAGGCCGCCTGAACGGCGGCGCCGCGCGCGTCACCAGCTTTATGCGAACAGGAAGGGCCGGCAGCATGCGCTGCCGGCCCTTTTCCGTCGCGCCGAACGGCTGCCGATTACCCGAAGAACGAGATATTGGCCATGAAGCCGAGGTCCAGCGGCGGCGGCGCATCGGCGGCATGCTGGGCGAGCGCCGAATCGGCTGATTGCAGCTCGGCCGCCGGCGGCGTGGCGAACAGGCCGTTGAACGACGCGGCGGTGGTGGTGATGGTCTGCCCGCCGAGCTTGACCACGTTGTTGGTGACGACGAGCTGGGCGGAGCCGTCGTTGAACGTGACCGTGGTGCCCACCGTGCCGATCGGGATGCGGATCGATGCGCCTTCGGCACTGGTGATCAGCAGCGCCGAGCCGGAGCGCACGCCCGAAAAGAACTGCGACGCGCCGAGAATGACGATCTCGTCGCCGCCGCGATTGAACGACGGGTCGAAGGTCGCCTTGCCGTTGCTGTCGACATAGACCTTCTCGTTGCTGTTGGTGCCGACGACGTCGGTGTTGCTGAAACCGCCGAGGTTTCCGTAAGTCTCACCCGCTGAAAGAAAGAGGCGCGCCATAGTGTTACTCCTGAGATGCTCGCTGTGATCCGGTGGTTTGAACCGCTTCGAAATTCATGCGCTTGAAGTTTCCGGCGGACGCCGGAACGAGGGACGATCGTGACCGGCGGTATGTAATCCGCGGCCTTTGCAACAGGCAAGCCGGCGTCGACGAACGGCCCGGCTTATACGCCGACATTTGCCCAACCAAGGTTGCGCGTCCTGTCGGCCTGGGGGCCCAGCGCGGAATGCCGGAAATTTGCTCGTCACCCTGAACTCGTTTCAGGGCCCATTTCACCTCGAGGCGCCGGAGTGCGGCATGGACGGACAACGGCGCCGTTGCGTGTCGGCCGTAAGCTTCGGAGCTTGGGGAGAAATGGGCCCTGAACCGAGTTCAGCATGACGGGTGGGGTGTGGGAGGCGAACAAACCCCGTCGTCCCCGGCTTGACCCGGGACCGCGGTGATATGGGCCGGTCGTTCCGTCGATGAGGCCAGCGGTCCCGGGGCGGGCCCCGGCCCCGGGGCCCTCTACGTCCCACCGCCCCCCCACCACCCCCGCGGCCCGGGTACCCCCCCGGGACGACGGGGTTTGTTCGCCTCCCACACCCCACCCGTCATGCTGAACTTGTTTCAGCACCTATTTATCCCCAAGCCCCGAAGCTCTGACTAGAATCGCAACGGCACCGTTGCCCGCCCGTGCAAGCTCCGGCGCCTCAACGAGAAATGGGCCC
>CAUJJI010000168.1 GCA_963205265.1 Pseudomonadota bacterium | reverse complement strand
GCACCCGGTTCCGAAATGCGGTTGAGGCACAGGGCAGTTGCCGGATCAAAGAAGCAATCGGCCAGCGGGCCGACATGCAATGTCCGCGCGAGACTGCCGAGCATCGTCCGTAGGCGTGGCCGGTCGGCAATCATGGCGGGTAGCGGCGCCAACTCGTGGGCGGCAGTATCGAGTGCGGCTCCGATCCTGTTCGCGGCAGGTCCGCCAAGGCGCGCACCACCTTGCCGATCGTCGAAGTAGACGAGGATATCGTCGATCTGGCCAAGCGCGCGCTGGGCTTCGATCTCTCCGCGAAATCCGGACCGGCTGCTGCCGGCATAGCCTTCAAACGCCGCAACGCTGGCGTGCTTGTACTGGATCATGCCGGCAATCGTCCCAAAGGGCCGGTTGGCGATGTGCCAGGCAATGGTCCGGCGAAACTGGCGTGTGGTCAGCCGCCAGGGCGCGCCATTGGGTCCGGCAGGAATGATCGGTGCCTCAGCCGTTCCGAACCGGTCGTTGAGATGATCGCGAAACCGGTTGAGTTGCCGGACGATCTCGGCAGAAATGTGCGTCTTGGTGTTGGCCCGAAGCGCGAGGACCGGCCACAAAGTCGTTGTCCCGCGCGCTTGCCCCGCCCGCGCGGACAGGCGTTCGAGGACAGCGATGGCTTCGGCGACCGGCGCGATCGTGACCCACTCGGTCTCCTCGCCGCCGCCGCGCTTGCCCTTGTAAGCGGTGGACTTGATGCCATGCCGCAAGATCGCACCGTCTTCTGATCTGGTGATGGACAGGCATCCCTGCTTCATCGCCTGGATCTCGCTGTCCCGCATGCCTGAGAGGTAGGCGCAGACGACGTAGGCTGCCGACTGCAGCATGACCTCTTCGAGAGCCAGGACCTTGGCATCGAAGCGGGTACGCCAGAGCAGGCCGGTATCGGGATCGGCCGAAATGGCCGTATCCATCCCGCCAATCTCGGTGCCGAGTTCTGCTACGGCGGCGGCGATGAGGTCCGGCGCGCCGGTGGTCAGGCCAAGGTGCATGGCCGGTTCGGCCTGCGCGTCGATGCCGGCATGGAGGTGGATCAGGTGGTAGTTGATGGGCGGCGTGACTTCCCCGGTGTGCGGATCTGTCCGCGTTGTGCCGTTGTGTGGGGTGGTCCAGATCGGAATCCCGCGACCTTGTCGCTGCAAAGCTGCCACATAGGCGATGAGGCGTTGGCGTTGCCGAAAACGGCGAGCAGCGGGATCAAGCCCTTCCTCAGCGGTGATCAGACAGTTGCGCGTTGCTTCGAGGCGGTCGAGTTCCGCCCGCGCGGCGAGGATGTCATCTGCATAGCAGGTCACGTAGCGCAGCGACCAGGCGAGCAGCGGGGTGATGATCGCTTCCGGAATGCGCGGCGTCCGGTTCTCTCCGGCGACGTACTTTGCTCCCGCAACCGAGAAAGGGCTGCGCCCCGGCCACGGTTCAAAGGACAGGCGCGCAGTCGGCAGATGGTGCCGCAACTCATGCAGGTCGAAGATTATCCGCAGCAGCGCTGCCGCCGCAACCGGACGCAGTCCGGCAAGGCGCAAAGAGCGAGCGTACCGATCGGCCAAAGGCTGATCGACCCGGCCGAGATCGAAACGACCCAGCTGAGCCTTCACGAAGTCGAAAAAGCGCAAGGTCCGGTTGGCCTCACCGCGCACCCCCGCCGGCTCAAGCCGTGAACGGTGCCCGGGTAGATCGACATTGAGACGCGCATGAAGAATCTGGCGCAGGGCATCGGCGATGGATGGGTCGTCGATACCATCGAAATGTACCGTGATATGGCAGCGCCGGGCGTTGTCGCGAAACACGCCGGGAGCCAGATCCCAGACCGGATCGCCGTATCGCGAGATATGCGCGCGATCGACCCCAGGGCGGAGCGGTGCGGAGATGAGCACCGGGAGGGCGTCACGTTCATTGCAGCTGTCGGCGAGCAGCTGGAGAGGGGTCATGCGCGGGCCTCGGGTGGCAGATAGACCGTGGGAGGTTCGACCGCGACCTGCGCCCGGGCCTTTGCCACGACGTCGTCGCCGAAGGCGGGCAGGATCTGCTGAACAATGCGGTCACGGGCATGGCCGAACTTGGCTGCCCACTCGGCCGCGCTCAAACCGGCTCGCTGATCATCGACGAAGGTGAGGAACGCGAGGATGGCGGGCAGCTTGCGCGCGGTGATGACCGCGTTGCGACAATCGAGGCAACCCCAGAACGGCGTGGGGCACGCGGTACCGGCAGATGCAAAGGGACTGGAATAGAAGTTACCGCAGTTGGCAAGCCAGACGTCCTGTTCGCCGTCGAGAAGTGCGCGCGAGACGCCTTCAACATCCGGAGCGGGGCTCGCCAACTCCCTGCGCAGCCGCTCCTCGTCCGAGGGAGGAAGTATCCTTGGACCGGTCAGCGCTTCTTCGAGGGCATCCGCCACGGCCTGCTCGTGCAGCGGTCTGAGTGCCGGAATATCGGCGTAGTGCCGTGCCGCGATCTCGGCGGTATGGCCGACGGCGAAGCGGGCCATGTGCCCTTCGGTCTTAAGGTACCACAAGGCCTTGTGCGTCTTGCGTAGCTGCGAGAGGCGCAGGAATAGCGGTCGACCGGCGTCATCGACAATGCCGTGACGCTGCGTCCAGGCGTCGATCGTCATGCGCGGTTGGCGGATACCAGCGGTGATCTCGTTGGTCTGATAATAGACCCAGAGGTTGTCGCTGGAATTATGCACCCTGGCCTTGGCGGAGAGTGCGATGATCCGCCGGATCAGGCCGCCCGGTGTCGATGAGCCGCCATCACGGACCCGGATGGTCTTGTGCTCGGCGCCGTGGGCGCGAAGCTTGGTATAGGCGACATCGACGGTACCGCCCGAAGCATTGCGCAAACAATCGATGGTGAGCGACTTGCAACACTCCAGCTCGAGCCCCGTCTCCAGCGAGAGCAGAACGAGAAGCGGCACGACGTCGTGTGCAGTAAGGTAGTGGGCAGCATGGAGGCTCAGGTTGAACCTTGCGCCGCTCAGTTCGCGAATCCACCGCAGCTTATACAGGCTCTGATATGCGGGGTCACGGTAGTGCAGCACACCGCGCGCGTCGATCGCAGCGTGGGCTTCGCGGTAAGCACCTTCTGTCTCCGGCACCTCATCGAAACGCGGCCCCGACCGCAAGCGCGCCTCGATCGCAACAAGATCGGCGCGGGCCGCATCGCGGAGTTGGCGAGCGACATACGGACTGTAGGCATCGCGTGGACGGGGGCGAACGTGGGGGTGCGAGCTGACGTAGCGCAGCCGTTCCCGCAAGCCAGGATCGACAAGCTCGGGACCATCGGCCGCAATGCGGCGAAGGACCGAGACGACCTTGGCGACATAGGTCGGCGCGTGTGTCCGCGACTTGCCCTGCGCGGCGAGCCACCTCTCGAACCCGTCGATATGGTCGGTGCGAAGGTCTGCCGGCCCGTTGATCCGGTCGCCTGTCCCGGCAAGATAGGCAAAGAAGCTCGGTAACTGCGTCACGTATGTCTTGATCGACGAACGCACCAAAATGGGGCCGCGCGGGGCAACCAGCATGAACAGGCCCCGTGCAAAGGCGAGAGCCAGGCCTCGTGGCCGCAAGCTGGTGAAATCCACGAGCAACTCGCCGCCGTATGGCGGATCGATCATGAAGCGCAGCGTGCTGATCTGCGACCATGGATCGGCCTCGGGCGCAGTCGCGGCGGCCTCGAAACTGACCTTGCGCCCTTTGCGTGGAGCAGCGGTCATGATGGAAGATAGTCCGGTACGAGTGCCAACAGCTCTTCGACCGCCGCATCGACGGTATCGGCACGCGTGGCGAGGTGATCGAGATAGATCGAGGTCGTGGCGAGGCTTGAATGGCCAAGCAATCGCTGAACCTGTTGAAGCGGATCGCCGACCAACTGGCGATACCCTTCCATGGCACCCACCGGTGCCGCCGCCTCGGCAAGGCGGCGCTGGATCAGCATCGCCAGCATGTGGACCGCAAAGGAATGCCTGAGTTGATGGGGGCTGACCCGGACCGGGATGCCGGCATCCGTGCAACGGCGGCTCGCCCGCGCGAAGATCGCTTCCCACGAGTTGGGGAGCACCGGATGCCCGACCTCGGTCAGCCAGAGCACCGCCGCTTCGCAGGGCGTTCCGTCGTCATCGCAAATGACGAGCCTGGCGCGTTCATCCGGTGTGACGACCTCCATGTCCATCGTGCCACCGCCAACGAGATGCAATGCGCTCGGCCCGAATGAGGGGCAGTGGATGAAGATCGGGCGGTCGATGGCTTCCCAGCCACGGCGTCTTGCGAACTTGGCGACGGCTTCGGCTCGCTCAACGGCGATATAGGCGTCAAACACCGGTAACAAACGGCGCGGCAGCAACATGCCACGCCCCCTGTCCCCCTTGGTGAGCGCCGCCGGAAGTTCTACCCGCCGCTGCAGTTCCGCGCGGGCGCCGCCAACCGGAATGTCGGCGGCGAGCAGAAAGGATGCCTCTTCGAGGCGCAGGCCGGTGGTGACCAGCAGATCGGCGAACAGCGCATTGCGCGCGCCATTGCGGTCACGTGCTCCAGGACGCTCGGTTCCCTCTACGGTCAGGCCGCGCAGGCCGACCTCGCGGAAGGCGCGGTAATCGGTGAGATCGATGAAGCGAACATCGGACCGACGGGCCGCGCGTTCATAGGCGTCGTTGCGGCCCGTGACGGCCGCGCGACGCCCTCCG
>CAUJJI010000167.1 GCA_963205265.1 Pseudomonadota bacterium | reverse complement strand
CGACATCGCCGTCATCATCCAATACCGTCCACGACCGGCGACCACCGGGCATTTCGATGCGCGCAGCCTGCCAGGGCGTCGTGAACTACGAAGTGGACACGGTTGCAGATACTGTTGAAAGAGCCCCATGACTGCAAGCCTTTCTCCATCACACTGGACACAGTTTACATGGACAGTTGTGGTATCGCTATTAACATAATATATATTATCATTCCAACATGTCCATAGCTCCCAATCGCCCGATCGACCGCCTCCTCGCCATCATGGCGCGGCTGCGCGACCGCGTGTCGGGTTGCGAATGGGATCGCGCGCAGAACTTCACGACGATCGCGCCCTATACGATCGAGGAAGCCTACGAAGTCGCCGATGCGATCGAGCGCGACGACATGGCGGCGCTGCGCGACGAGCTCGGCGACCTGCTGCTCCAGGTCGTGTTCCATGCGCGCATGGCCGAGGAAGCCGGACTCTTCGCGTTCGAGGATGTCGCCGCGGCGATCTCCGACAAGCTCGAGCAGCGCCATCCGCATATCTTCGGCGACGCGCCCGACAGCGGCGAGCGCCAGGCCGACCGCTGGGAGAAGCTCAAGGCGGACGAGCGCGTGGCCCAGGGCGCGACCAGCGCGCTCGACGGCGTCGCCGCCGCGCTGCCGGCGCTGATGCGCGCCGAGAAGCTGCAGAAGCGCGCGGCGCGAGTCGGCTTCGACTGGCCCGATCCGGCCGGCCCGGCGGACAAGCTGCGCGAGGAACTCGACGAGCTGGCCGCCGCCGACGCGGCGCAGCGTGCCGAGGAAGCCGGCGACCTGCTGTTCGCTGCGGTCAACGTGGTGCGGGCCTACGACGTGGCGCCGGAGGATGCGCTCCGGGCGGCCAATGCGAAGTTCGAGCGGCGTTTCCGCGCAATGGAGGCGCTTGCTGGAGGGGATTTCCCGTCGCTCAACCTCGCTGCGCAGGAAGCCTTGTGGCAGCGGGTCAAGACGGCCGAAGGCAAGCCATAGGCCCCCATCAAGGGCACCATAGGAGGAACGTCGTCCCGGGCTCGATCCGGGACAGCTGGCCTCGTCGAGCTAACGACTCAGCCCAGCCTCCCGCGGTCCCGGGTCGCGCCCGGAACGACGACATCCAAACGATATCCGGGCGATGCCCTACATTCGCGAATAACGGCCGAACTCTCTCGGGCTGAGTTTTACCTGCAGCCGGAGCTGCGGGCCCTGCTCCCCTTCCCCTGCCTCCGCCTCGTCGACCACTTCGCCGTGCGCATGCAGCCAGGCGATCCGCTGGCCGTCGCCGGCGGGCAGGACGAATGTATAGAGCCGGGCATCCGAGGTCAGCGCGTCGCTGACCGTTTCCAGCAAGTGGTCGCAACCCTCGCCGGTCAGCGCCGAGACCGGGACGACCTTTTCTTCGGCGCGGGCGGCGATGACCTCGCCCAGTTCGACCGCCCTTCCCTCGGGCAGCAGATCCCACTTGTTCCAGACCTCGATCATCGGGATCGTCGGGTTGCCGCCATCCTCGTCCACCAGCCCGAGTTCGTGCAGCACCTTGAGGACCTGCGCCTTCTGGCTGTCGCTATCGGGATTGGCGATGTCGCGGACGTGCAGGATGATGTCTGCCGCCGTCACTTCCTCCAGCGTGGCACGGAAAGCGGCCACCAGCTGGGTCGGCAGGTCCGAGATGAAGCCCACCGTGTCCGACAGGATCGCCTTCTCCACCCCCGGCAGCCGCACGGCACGCATGGTCGGGTCGAGCGTGGCGAACAGCAGGTCCTCTGCCATCACCTCGGCGCCGGTCAGGCGGTTGAACAGCGTCGATTTCCCGGCGTTGGTATAGCCGACCAGCGCGACGACCGGCCAGGGAGCCTTCTCGCGGCGGTCGCGGTGCAGGCCGCGGGTTCGCCGGACCTGCTCGAGCTCGCGGCGGATGCGGGCCATGCGGTCGCGGATCATGCGGCGGTCGGCCTCGATCTGCGTCTCGCCCGGGCCGCCGAGGAAGCCGAAGCCGCCGCGCTGCCGCTCGAGGTGAGTCCAGCTGCGCACCAGGCGGCCGGCCTGGTAGTCGAGATGCGCCAGTTCGACCTGCAGGCGGCCTTCCGCCGTCGCCGCCCGCTCGCCGAAGATCTCGAGGATCAGGCCGGTGCGGTCGATGACCTTGCGCTTGAGCTTCTCTTCGAGATTGCGCTGCTGGATCGCGGAAAGCGCACCGTCGACGATGACCAGATCGGCCTCGGACTGCTCGCAGGCAATGGCGATGTTCTGGACCTGGCCCTCGCCGAACAGGGTTCCGGCACGCGGCTCCCGGATCGGCACGATGAAGGCATCGGCGACGACGATGCCGATGGCGAGGGCAAGGCCCCTCGCCTCCTCCAGCCGCGCTTCCGCGTCCTGGCCGGCCCGCCCGCGCAGTTGCGGGCAAGCTACCACGGCACGCGTTCCTCGCGTCACCTCTCCCTTGAGTTCGTCTTGCTGGATCAGTCTTCGTCCGGTTCGTCGTCGCCCTGCAGATCAACCGGTGTCACCGGCTGGATCGTGGATACGGCGTGCTTGTAAGCCAGCTGCACGTAGCCTTCGCGCTCGAGCAGCATGCAGAACAGGTCATAGGCGGCGACGCGACCCTGAAGCATGACACCGTTGACCAGGAACATGGTGACCTGGACCCCGGCGTTGCGGATGCTCGACAGGAACACGTCCTGGAGCAGGCGCACTTTCTTGCCGCCCTCGCCCACCATGCCGAACTGGCGGACATCGACCGGCACGCTCGGCATGATGGTCGAGATGGCATGCTTGTATACAAGTTGCGATTGGCCATCGCGGCGCAGCAAGATTGAGAAATTGTCGAACCAGGTGACGATGCCCTGGAGTTTGACGCCCTTTACCAGGAACATCGTGACCGGAGTCTTGTTCTTGCGCAGCAGGTTTAGGAACTGGTCCTGCAGGTTCTGACCCTTGCCGTTGGCGGCAGGCGGCACCGGAACCTCGGGCTCTGGCGGCGGCGCGGGACGCGGCCGCGCGGTGAGAGTACGTCCAGCCATTCACTGCTCCTTTTTTTGGCGGCCGCCCCTGCGGTCCGCAATCTGGCCCGATTCTCCATCGGGCCGTTACCGGGTCCAATCCTAATGCTTTGCTGCAGTGCAGTAAATCCGAAAACAGTGTATATAAGGAGTTCTACGAGGTTGCCTCGTCTTCTTCTTCCTCCAGCTCCCTGCGGTCGGCCATGCCGAGGAGCTTCAGCTTCCGATGGAGAGCCGACCGCTCCATGCCGATGAATGCCGCGGTCTTCGAGATGTTCCCGGAAAACCGGCGAATCTGTACTCTCAGGTACTCGCGCTCGAAGCTCTCGCGCGCCTCGCGCAGCGGCACGCCCATCATCGTCGAGATGTTCGAGTCGCCCTGGATTCGCCCGCTGAGAATTTCGGGAGGCAGCATCTCGGCATCGATCCGGCGCAACTGTTCCCGCGGTGTCATGATGACTGTCCGCTCGACCACGTTGCGCAGTTGCCGGACATTGCCCGGCCAGTCGTAGGCCTGCAGCGCGGTCATCGCTTCGGAACTGATTTCCGGGGGCGGCACGCCCTGCTCGTTGGCGTAGCGGGTGAAGAAGTGATCGACCAGCGCGGGAATGTCCTCTCGCCGCTGGCTGAGCGCGGGCACGGTCACCGGCACCACGTTGAGCCGGTAGAACAGGTCCTCGCGGAAGCGGCGCTCGGCAATCTCCTTTTCGAGATTGCGGGACGTGGACGAGACCACCCGCACGTCGACCCGGATCTGGCGGTGCCCCCCTACCCTGACGAAGCTCTGCTCGGTCAGCACGCGCAGGATGCGCGCCTGGGTGGACAGCGGCATGTCGGCGATCTCGTCGAAGTACAGCGTGCCGCCGTCGGCCAGCTCGAGCAGGCCCGGCCGCACCAGGCTGCCGTCGCTTTCCTCGCCGAACAGCTCCTGCTCGAAGCGCTCGGGGGTGATGCGTGCGGAGTTCACCGATACGAAGGCATTGCCGGCGCGCGGGCTCCAGCCGTGAAGCAGCCTGGCGGCCACTTCCTTGCCGACGCCCGCCGGCCCGGTGATCAGCAGGCGGCTGCCGGTATTCGCCACGCGCTTCAGCGTCGCGCGCACCTGGTTGATCGCCGGGCTGCTGCCGGTGAATTCCTCGCCGATCGAGAAGTCCAGGCGCAGGTGCGCATTTTCGCGGCGCAACCGTTCGGTCTCCGTTGCCTTGGCAACAAGATGCAGCAACTTCTCGGCTTCGAACGGTTTTTCGATGAAGTCGACCGCACCCCGGCTGATGGCCGCGACAGCCGTGTCGATATTGCCGTGGCCCGAGAAGATGATCACCGGCAGCTCCGGCTCGCGCGCCTTGATCGCGTCCAGCACTTCGAGGCCGTCCATCGGGCTGCCGTGGAGCCAGACGTCGAGCAGCACCAGCGACGGGCGCTGCTGGTCGATCGCCTGCAGCGCGGAACTGCTGTCGCCGGCCGTGCGGCAATCGTAGCCCTCATCGCTCAGCACGCCCGCGACGAGCTCGCGGATATCACGTTCGTCGTCGACTACCAGGATGTCGAGCGCCATGAGCCCTCCGTAATGTTCATTCAGCTGCCTCCGAATCGCGCCGTCCGGCCAACGGATCGCGTGCAAAACTCAGGACTACGCGGGTGCCCCCGCCCTCCGCGGGCGCGAAGACCATTTCGCCGCCGTGCTCCTCGACGATCTTGTTGACGATCGCCAGGCCCAGGCCCGTGCCCTTGTCGCGCGTGGTGACATAGGGTTCGACGATGCGCTCGCGGTCCTGCGGCAGGCCGATGCCGTTGTCGGCGATCGAGACCTGCACCATTTCGCCGGCGACGCTCATCGCGACCTTGACGCAGCCGCGGTAGCCCTCGCCGGCATCCTTGCTGCGCGCCTCGATCGCCTCGACGGCATTCTTCAGGACATTCGTCATCGCCTGGCCAAACTGGTGGCGATCGCAATAGATGCTGGGAACGTCGGATTCCGCGGCAAAGGTGAACTGCAGGTCGGGCCGGGCGACTTCCTGCAGGAACAGCGCCTGCCGCGCCAGGGCGAAAGGATCCTCCATCCGGAATACCGGCTTGGGCAGGCGGGCGAAGGACGAGAATTCGTCGACCATCTTCCTCAGGTCGCCGACCTGGCGGATGATCGTGCTGGTCAGCTCCTCGAACAGCTCGGGATCGGTGGCGATTTGCTTGCGATAGCGCCGGCTCAGCCGCTCGGTGGCGAGCTGGATCGGGGTAAGCGGATTCTTGATCTCGTGCGCGATCCGCCGGGCGACGTCGGACCAGGCGGCCTGCCGCTGGTCGAGCAGCTGGCGGGTGATGTCCTCGAAAGTGATGACGTGCCCGGTACGATCGCGGCTGATCTTCACCGCCAGGGTGAGCAGTTCGCCACCCTTGTTGTACTGGACGATGCCGCTCTTGAGGTCGGCCTGGGCAAGCGCGGCGATCTGCGGCGCGATGGCGGCAAGGTCGAGCCCGACGGGGCCCGGCGCGGCAGGGTCGAGCAACAGGCGCTGGGCAGTGCTGTTCATCAGCTGCACGCTGCCCTGGTCGTCCAGCGCGATGATGCCGGCGGTCACCGATTCGAGCACCGCTTCCATGAAGGCACGCCGTTCCTCGAGCTGGCGGTTCGCGCTCACCAGGGCCTGCGTCTGCCGCTCGATCTGCGCGCTCATGCGGTTGAAGGCGCGGTTGAGCAGGCCGATCTCGTCGGCGCCGGTGCGACCCTCGACGCGCAGGGCGAAGTTGCCGCTGCCCACTTGCCGCGCGGCATCGACCAGTTCGTAGAGCGGCTTAACCTGCCGGTCGGCAAAGCGCAGGGCGAACCACACCGCCAGGCCGACCAGGGCCAGTGACGCGACGAACAGCATGACGTTGAAGCGGAGCTGCAGCACGCGCGCCCGGCTGGTCAGCACTTCGTAGGCCTTGACGATATTCTCCGCCCGCTGGCCCTGGCTGAAGGCGAGAAGGTCCGAACTTCGGGCCGTGTAGAGATAGACGCCGGAAGCACGGTCGATCGGCAGCACCGCCTCGATCTTGTTGGCGTCGGCATTCAGCACCATCGGCTCGCCGCCGTCGAGCCTCTGCAGCACCTGGGGCGATACCCGCTGGTGCGTGCTGTTGCCTTCGGGATCGACGATGGCGGCGGTTCGCAGCTGGCCGTCGCTGCCTTTCTGCAGGATTGCGGACTCGGTGAGTTTGCGGTTCACCACCTGGTAGGAATAGAATTCCGCAAAGCTTGGGCCGGTGATCGGCTCCTGGCTGAGGAACGTGCCGAGATCCTCGGCCATGGCGACGGATTCGTAGCCGACGTCGCGCTGCGCCTGCTCGTAATAGCCGCGCGCCATCTTGTTGGCGTTCTCCAGCAGCCCGCGCGAATTGTCCGAGAACCAGAATTCGACGCCGGACTGGAACAGCCACGATGCGAAGATCACCACCAGCAGCGTGGGAATGGCGGAAATCAGCGAAAACAGGAACACCAGGCGAACATGCATCCGCCCGGTGCCGCCGCTGTTCTCCGACGCTCGCCTGAGCGCCATGCGGCGGCCGAGCAGCACCAGGATCGCCATCGCCGGAACCAGGGTTCCCACCAGCAAGGTCGCGGTGAGATCGGACGGCAGCAGCTGCCCCTTGTTGGACGTGGCGTCGAGCGCGATCCAGGTGGTCGCCGTCATCAGCAGGAAAGCGAGGACGGAGACGAATTCCATCACCGCGAAGAAATTGGCGCGGCGCGCGGCAACCTGCACGCGCCGCCACCAGCGCGGCCACCTGCGCTTGCCCGGTGATGCCAAGTGCTTCATCGTTGCAGAGCTACAACACCACTGTTGCGCAAAAGCAAGGAAGAATCGCGACCTTGCAGACCGCCGCCCCGGCGGGGATCAACCGCGCCGGGCGAAGCTTTCCGGGTCGAGCGCCAGTTCGCTCAGCCGCTTGCGCAGCGTGTTGCGGTTGATGCCCAGCTGCTGGGCGGCGCGGAGCTGGTTGCCACCGGTGTCGCGGAGCACGGCCTCGAACAAGGGACGCTCGAACGCAGCCAGGGCCGCATGATAGATCGTTCCCCCTGCCGGCCGCGTCTCGGCCAGCCAGCGCTCGACGGCGGCGTCGAGGCCGAGCCCCCCTTCCCCGTTTTCCACGAGGGCACGCGGCGCCTGCTCGAGCATCGGCGCGAGCGACTCGACATCGACGACATCCTCGCGCGCGAGCAGCGCCATGCGGTAGATGAAATTCTTCAGCTCGCGGACATTGCCGCGCCACGGCTGCCGCGACAGCATTTCCGCGGCATCGGCAGTCAGCTGCCGGCGGGGCAGCCCTTCCCCGGCCGCCTGCTGCAGGAAATGCCGTGCCAGCGCCTCGATGTCGTCGTGGCGCTCGCGCAGCGGCGGAAGGTGGATCGGCACGACGTTCAGCCGGTAATAGAGGTCCTCGCGAAACTGCCCCGCCGCGATCAGCGGCTCGAGATCCTTGTTGGTCGCCGCGATGATCCGCGTGTCGACCTTGATCTCCTCGCGACCGCCGACGCGGCGGATGCTGCCCGACTGCAGCGCGCGCAGCAGCCGCGTCTGAGCCTGCATCGGCATGTCGCCGATCTCGTCGAGGAACAGGGTGCCGCCCGCAGCCTGCTCGAACTTGCCGATATGGCGCGCGACGGCGCCGGTGAAGGCGCCCTTCTCGTGGCCGAACAGCTCGCTCTCGATCAGGTCGGCGGGAATCGCGGCGGTATTGACGGCAACGAAGGGCCCGGTCCGCCGGTCTCCCAGCTGATGGATCGCCTCGGCCACCAGTTCCTTGCCGGTACCGGATTCGCCGAGGATCAGCACCGTCAGGTCGTTGCGCAGCACGCGTGTGATCATGCGGAAGACCGATTGCATCGCCGCGCTGCGGCCTACCAGCGGCAGGCCCTGGCCGATCGGCACGTCTTCGCCGCCGTTCGCTCTCGCCTGCATGCCGACAGCCTGGCGAACCGTGCGCGCCAGCTCGTCGATGTCGAACGGCTTGGGGAAATATTCGAAGGCACCGGTGTCACTCGCCCTGACTGCGGTGTCGAGGGTGTTCTGCGCCGAGAGGATGATGATCGGCATGCCGGGATGCTGCTGCCGAACCTGGGGGAGCGATTCGATGCCGTCGCCGTCGGGCAGCATGACATCGGTTACCAGGGCCGAGAACTGCGAGCCCGCCAGCAGCCGGTCGCGCTCGGCTACAGTCTCACAGGCCGCGACATCGAAGCCCTCGGCCTCGAGCGCGGCAGTGATGACGATGGCGATCGACGGATCGTCCTCGACAAGCAGGATCGTCATGACACCGCGGCTCCCTTGCGCGACCGGCTGCGCATCTCGGTCGCCAGCGGAAGGTGGATGCGGAAATGCGTCCAGCCGTTGGCCTCGTCGCGCTCATGCCCGATGCGGCCGTTCATGTCGCGCACCAGCTTGCGCACCAGCGGCAGTCCCAGGCCCTGCCCGGTCTTCTTGGTGGTCACGAACGGCTCGAAGATATGATCCCGCATGGCCGGGTCGACCCCGGGGCCGTTGTCGCTGACCCGCAGTTCGATCGGCAGGCGGACCGGCTGCCCGGATTCGGTCGATCGCAGCTGCAGGCCGCTGGCAAAGCGCGTGCGGACGACGATGCGCGGATGCTCGACGCCCCGGCAGGCTTCGCGGGCATTCGACAGCAGATTGATCAGGACCTGGACGAGCCCGTCAGGGCTGCCCAGCACGCTGGGCAGCGAGGGGTCGAACTCCTCCTCGAACTTGAGCTGCTTTTCGCTGCCCGTCTCGGCCGCGTCGAGGACGGCGCTGGCGCGGCGCACCGCCTCGTGCAGGTTGCAGGGTTCGAGCGGCACCGGAGTCCGGCGGCTCAGCGTCTGCATCTGGTCGATCAAGGTGGCGATGCGATCGACCTCGTCGGCGATCAGGCTGGTCAGCGCGCGATCCTTCTCGCCGACCTTGCGCGCCAGCAGCTGGGCGGCGCCGCGGATCCCCGCGAGCGGGTTCTTGATCTCGTGAGCGAGGATCTCCGGCCCGCGCAGCGAAGCCAGCTCGGCGCCGCCGGCGTCGTCGCCCAGCGCCTCGGTGGCGGTGTTGTCATGGATGGTGAGCAGCTGCCAGCCCGGTTCGTCGATCAGCGGCGAGACCGTTATGTCGATGCGCCGCGGCCCCCTGCCGATCACCGACACGTCGATCTCGCGGGCCGACACGGGCGTCTCGCTGTCGCCGATCCGTTCCGCGAGGCGCGGCTCGAAGCTCAGCATTTCGGTCAGCTTGCGGCCCGACAGACGGCGGCGGCCCTGTCCGAAGAACTGCTCGGCCGCCGGATTGGCGGAGCTGATGCGCAGGCCCGGAGCGAGCAGGACGACGGCCCAGGGAAGCGTCGCTAGCTGGCGGGCGGCGTCCGGACCGGCATGCCCCGGCGTCGTCATGCCGCTTGGCGGCGCACGAACGGCGCATAGAAGCCAGTGATAAACCGCACGACTTCCTTGGCATCGTCGATAAAGTTCACCTTGTTCCTGAACTCTGCCGATCCCGGCAGGCCCTTGGTGTACCAGCCGAGGTGCTTGCGCGCCATGCGCACGCCCGTTTCCTTCCCATAATGATCGAGCATATCGTTGTAATGCTCTATGATCACAGAGAATTGTGTGTCCATATCGGGATCGGGCAAGCCCGTGCCGTTGCGCCACCAATGCATGACCTGACCGATCAGCCACGGCTTGCCGTAGGCTCCTCGCCCGATCATCACACCGTCGGCGCCGGACAGGTCCAGCGCACGGTGCGCATCGGCGATCGAGCAGATGTCGCCGTTGACGATGACCGGCAGCGAGACCGCCTCTTTCACCCTGCGCACGAAGGCCCAGTCCGCCTCGCCCTTGTACATCTGGTTGCGCGTGCGTCCGTGGACCGTGATCATCTTCGCGCCCAGGTCCTCGGCAATGCGGGCAAGCTCCGGGGCGTTGAGATTGTCGTGGCACCAGCCCATCCGCATCTTCACGGTGACCGGCACGTCGACGGCCTTGACCGTCGCCTCGATCAGGCGGGCGGCAAGCGGCAAGTCCCGCATCAGCGCCGACCCGGCATCGCCGTTGACGACCTTCTTCACCGGACAGCCCATGTTGATGTCGATGATCGCCGCGCCGCGGTCGGCATTGAGCTTCGCCGCTTCGGCCATCTGCTCGGGCACGCAGCCGGCGAGCTGCAATGACACCGGTTCCTCGACCGGGTCCCAGGCCGCCTTCTGCAGCGACTGCCGGGTCTCGCGGATCATCGCCGGCGAGGCGATCATCTCGGTCACGTTGAGCCCGGAGCCGAAGCGACGGACCAGCTTGCGGAACGGCATGTCAGTGACACCGGTCATCGGCGCCAGAATCACCGGGCAATCGACGCGCACGGGACCGATGTCGATCGGCTGCAGAACGGGAGGAGTGGGTAGCGCTGTCATGTCCATGCCTAAAAAACAGGCAGCGCATAGTGGATTGCTCTGGCTCGGGCAAGCGGTTACCGGCCTTGGCCATGTCGCGAAGCCAGGCAGAGCCGGGAATTGCCGCGGTGGTCGTCGCCGCCGGCCAGGGGCTGCGCGCGGGACAGCCGCTGCCCAAGCAGTTCGCCGTGTGGCGTGGGAAACCGGTGGTCAGGCACTCGGTCGAGGCGCTGGCGCAAGCCGGGATCGCCCCCATCGTCGTGGCCATCCCGGCGGGGGCCGAGGACGTCGCCGGCGAGGCCCTGGCCGGAATTGCCGCGGTACGGCTGGTCACCGGGGGCGCGACGCGCCAGCAATCGGTGCGGCAGGCACTCGAAGCGCTGGAAGCGGACGCTCCCAGCCTTGTCCTGATCCATGACGCCGCGCGACCCCTGCTGCCGCGGGCAGTGACCGACCGTCTCCTGACAGCGCTGGACAGCTTTTCCGCCGCCATCCCCGTCCTCCCGGTCGTGGACAGTCTCGCGCAGGACAACGGCGGGACGATGGGTGCACCGGCCGACCGCTCGGCCCTGCGCCGCGTGCAGACCCCGCAGGCTTTCCGCTATCCCGCGATCCTTGCCGCGCACCGCGCCTGGCGCGGTGCCCCCTCTGCGGGCGACGATGCCCAGGTCGCGCAGGCGGCAGGACTGGAAGTGGCGCTGGTCGAAGGCGACGAAGCGCTGCACAAGCTCACCTTCGCCGGCGATTTTGCCGCAGGAGCGCCCATGATTCGCGTCGGGACCGGCTATGACGTCCATCGCCTCGCCGCGGGCGAGGAGCTGTGGTTATGCGGTGTCAGGATCGACTATAGCCATGGCCTGGCCGGGCACAGCGATGCCGACGTCGCGATCCATGCGCTGGTCGACGCCCTGCTGGGAGCGATCGGCGCCGGCGACATCGGCCAGCACTTTCCGCCCAGCGATCCGCAATGGCGCGGCGCCTCGTCCGATCGCTTCCTGCGCCACGCCGTGCGTCTCGTCGCCGAGGCCGGCTATGCGATCGCCAACGCCGACCTGACGATCATCTGCGAAGCGCCCCGCATCGGCCCGCATCGCCCGGCCATGCGCGCGCGGCTTGCCGAACTGCTTGGCGTTGACATTGGCGCCGTAAGCGTCAAGGCCACGACGACTGAAGGGCTCGGTTTCACCGGCCGCCGGGAAGGCATCGCCGCCCAGGCCGCCGTCAGCCTGGTCCGCAGCTGATCGGTCCGGCCGTGTTCGGTCGGGCCATACCGGGAAGATGACCACATGCGCCGAATGATCGCCATCGCCGCCGCATTCCTCGCCACCACGCCGGGCATGGCCCAGGCCGTCGAGGCCCCCTGCCTGACCCCGGCCGAATTCACCTCGCTGGCCAGCTACGCCCTGCCCAGCATCATCAGCGGCACGGCGGAGCGCTGCGGGCCCAGCCTGGGGCCCAACTCCTTCCTGCGCAGCGGCGGCAAGGACCTGGCCGCACGCTATGCCAGCCAGAAGGCCCGGAACTGGTCGGGCGCGAGGGCAGCCTTCCTCAAGCTGAGCAGCAAGGATGGCACGGACGGCGCCAAGCTGTTCAAGGACATGGCCGACGCGCCGCTCCAGGGCATCCTCGACGCCGTGATGGAGGGCATGGTCAGCCAGCAGATCCCGGTGGAGCGCTGCGGCACGATCGATCGCGTCGTCCGGCTGCTCGCCCCCCTGCCGCCCGAGAACACCGCCGAACTGATCGCGCTCGCCGTCGGCCTAGGGGCAAAGGGCGACAAGCCGCGCGTCGGCAAGCTCGACATCTGCGAAGCCTGAGAGATGGACGGCTTTCTCCTGCCCGACGACATCATCCGGCTGGCCGAGCGCGTGGTCGCCGAAAATCGCGCGGCCGGGCGCAGGCTCTGCCTGGCCGAAAGCTGCACCGGCGGCCTCGTCGCCGCTGCACTGACCGAGATCCCCGGATCGTCCGATGTCCTCGATCGCGGCTTCGTGACCTATTCGAACGAATCCAAGCACGAGATCCTCGGCGTTCCGGAAGAGATTCTCGAGACTTTCGGCGCGGTCTCGGCGGCGACCGCCTGGGCAATGGCGCAGGGCGCCCTGCAGCAGAGCAAGGCGGACGTCGCCGTGTCGATCAGCGGCGTGGCCGGCCCGGGCGGCGGTACGGAGATGAAACCGGTCGGGATGGTCGTCTTCGCCCGCTGCATCCGCGGCAGCAGCGAGATCAATGCCGAAGAGCGCCAGCTCGACGGGTCGAGCCGCGCCGCCGTCCGTCGTCAGGCGGCGCTGGTCGCGCTGGAGCTGCTGCTGCCGTAGAGTTCCGCCGCGCGGGTTTCGAAGGCGGCGACCATCTTGCGAAAGGCGCGGTCGAAGAACTGGCCGGCGAGCTTTTCGAGCAACGCGTTGCGAAAGCTGAAATCGACCGCGAAGTGGATTTCGCAGGAGCTTTCGGTCAGCGCACGGAACCGCCACTCGTTGTCCAGGTCCTGCAGCGGTCCGTCGACATAGTGGACGCGGATCATCTCGGGCCGCTGCTTCTCGACGCGCGAGGTGAACTTCTCGCGCAGCGCCTTGAAAGCGACGAGCATGTCGGCAACCATCTCGCCCTCGCTGTCCGATCGCACCCGCGTGGCTGCGATCCACGGCAGGAACTTCGGATAGTTGCCAACGTCGGCGACAAGGTCGAACATCTGCTCTGCGCTGTAGGGAAGCTCGCGGACTTCGCGGATGCTGGGCATTAGATGCGGTCCCGGATTTGGGGGGCTTCGCGCCGAGAGCGCAGAGGACGCAGAGAGAATTCTTCCGCGGCGAAGCCGCCCGAGTTCCCCTGGC
>CAUJJI010000166.1 GCA_963205265.1 Pseudomonadota bacterium | reverse complement strand
CCACGTCCCGAAGCTCAGCAATGAAACGCAACGGCACCGTTCTACGCCCATGCCGCACTCCGGCGCCCGCAGGAGAAATGGGCCCTGAAACAAGTTCAGGGTGACGAACGAGTTCAGGGTGACGATTGTGGGGACGTCACGACCCAGCCGCCAGCGGTCCCGGGTCAAGCCCGGGACGACGGGTGGAGGAGAGACGGGCCCCGAGCGGAAGGCCGGCGCAGTCAACCCGCGCCGGACCGTCGGTCAGGTTTCGACGCTGAAGCCCTTTGACAGCATGGGCAGGACAGCTAGAACCTTCACCTGGAAACGGCGTGATGGAGAGCACGCAATGGCCACGACCGCACTGCAATACGGCGCCGACCTCGACCTGCCGTTCCTGACCATGGACGAGGATGCCTTCGCGGCGGATCCCTTTCCCCATTTCGCCCGCGCGCGGGCGGCGCATCCCTGGCTGGCGCGTTGGAAGCTGGGCTATGTCGTTACCGACTACCAGGCCATGCGCGATCTCTTCGCCAACGAGAGCGACATGCGCATGATGTACGACAGCATCGTCGCGATCATGGAGGCCAAGGGCACGCCCTGGGGCAACTTCCAGGAGCGGCACATGCTGTCGATGATGGGCGAGCCGCACAAGCGCCTGCGCGACGTGCTGGCGCCGTCGTTCACCCCGCGCCGGGCCAATCTCCACCGCCCGCTGATGCGCGCGACGATCGCCGAGCTGCTCGACGAATGGGCGCCCAAGGGCGAGTTCGACTTCGAGGAATTCGCTTCCTATTTCCCGATCACCGTCATGTGCCGCCTGATCGGTGCCTCGCCCGACGTCATCCCGCGGCTGCGCTCGGCGATGGAGGCGATCGGCCTGTCCACCAGCATGGATCCGCGCTGGCTGCCGGCGATGCAGGAAGGCGTCGTCACCATGGAGACCTTCGTCGACGAGCTCATCGCCGCGCGGCGCGCCGAGCCGCGCACGGGACAGGAACCCGACCTGCTGGACCTGCTGATGGCGAACAATGCCCAGGGCGAGCTCAGCGACCGCGAGCTGGCCGATGTCCTCATCTTCCTCTTCGTCGCCGGCTACGACACTTCGAAGAACATGCTGACGCTGACTTTCTGGGAGCTGCTGTCCCGCCCCGAGATGTACCGGCGCTGCGGCGAGGACCACGACTATGCCCGCAAGGTCGTGGAAGAGGCCTTCCGGATCCATTCCACGACGTCCAACCAGCGCATCCTCAGCCGCGACATCCCCTATCGCGGCGTGGTGCTGGAGAAGGATTCGATCGTCTGGTTCCCGCTCAGCGTCGCCACGCACGACGAACGCTATGCGGCCGATGCCGAACGCTTCGATCCCGAGCGCGAGCAGGTCAACCGGCATATCGGCTTCGGGCTGGGACCGCATATCTGCCTGGGGCAGTACATCGCCCGCTTCCAGATCCACGAGGGACTGCACGCCATTGCCAGCCGTCTCCGCGACCCGCAGTCCCCGGGCCCGCAGGGCTACCGCCCCTTCCCCGGCACCTGGGGCCTGCGCGGGCTGCCGATCACCTTCACCCCCGCTATCGCCTAGGGCTGGCGCCGGTCTTGATCGGCGCCCGGCAGGCGGGCCAAGGAAGGCGATGCCAAGGGCTCCTGGAGCGGGACGGGACGACGACGCATGACCGGACGATACGACGCGGTGATCATCGGCGCAGGCCACAACGGCCTGGTCTGCGCCTTCTACCTCGCCCGTGCCGGGCTCAAGGTCAGGATTCTCGAGCGGCGCGAGATCGTCGGCGGCGCGGCGGTGACCGAGGAATTCCATCCCGGCTTCCGCAATTCGGTAGCGAGCTACACCGTCAGCCTGCTGCAGCCCAAGGTGATCGCCGACATGAAGCTCGCCGATCACGGCTACCGCGTGATCGAGCGGCCGATCTCCAATTTCCTGCCGCAGGAGGACGGCGGCTACCTCAAGCTCGGCGGCGGCCTGGAGCGGACCCAGGCGGAGTTCCGCAAGTTCTCCGGGCACGACGCCGCGGTGCTGCCGGCCTATTACGAAGCACTGGAGACGGCGGCCGAGGTCCTGCGCTCGCTGGCGCTGAAAACGCCCCCGAACCTGGGCGACGGCCTGCGCACCCTGATCGACGGCGCATCGCAGGGACTGGGGCTGGCGCGCCTCTCGCTTGCGCAGAAGCGCGACGTGCTCGACCTGTTAACCAAGTCGGCGCGCAGCTTCCTCGACAGCTGGTTCGAGAGCGCGGCGGTCAAGGCCGCCTTCGGCTTCGACGCGGTGGTCGGCAACTACGCCAGCCCGGACACCCCCGGCTCGGCCTATGTCCTGCTTCACCACGTCTTCGGCGAGGTCAACGGCAAGAAGGGCGCCTGGGGCCACAGTGTGGGCGGCATGGGCGCGATCACGCAGATCATGGCCAAGGTATGCCGCGAAGCCGGAGTCGAGATCAGCCTGGAGAGCCCGGTGGAACGGGTGCTGGTCGATGGCGGCAAGGTCGCGGGCGTAAGGCTCGAGAGCGGCGAGGAGATCGCAGCGAGCCGCGTCGTCGCCAATGTCGGGCCCCGGCTGCTGTATGAGCGGATGTTCGACGCGTCCGACCTGCCCGAGGAATTCCGCCGCCGGGTGCGCGGCTTCAAGGTGGGCAGCGGCACTTTCCGGATGAACGTGGCGCTGAGCGAGCTGCCGCGCTTCGCCTGCCTGCCCGAACCGGGAGAGCATCACCGGTCGGGCATCATCATCGCGCCCACGCTCGACTACATGGACCGCGCCTTCCTCGACGCCAAGTGTCATGGCTGGTCGCGCGAGCCGATCGTCGAGATGCTGATCCCCTCGACCGTCGACGACAGCCTCGCGCCGCCGGGCTGCCATGTCGCCAGCCTGTTCTGCCAGCAGTTCGATCCGGCCATCGACTGGGACGCGCACGAGGACGCGGCGGCTGACACGATCATCGCCACGGTCGAGCGCCATGCCCCGGGCTTCGCTGCCTCGATCCTCGGCCGCCAGGTGCTTTCGCCGCTGGGGCTGGAGCGCAAGTTCGGCCTTGTCGGCGGCGACATCATGCACGGCAACATGAGCCTGGACCAGCTCTGGTCGGCGCGGCCGATCCTGGGCCAGGCCGCCTACCGCGGACCGCTGAAGGGCCTCTACATGTGCGGTGCCGGCACCCATCCCGGCGGCGGCGTCACCGGCGCGCCCGGCCACAATTGCGCAAGCGAAGTGCTGGCCGACAGGAGCCTGATCGGGCGGCTGTTCGGCTGAGCCGCGCCCGGCGCAGCGGCGGCGAAGCACGGCGTGCCGATTGACGCATCGGACCCGCCGAGCTAACAGATCGACGAACAGCGGCTCGCGGACAGACACGTCGGCAAGCGGCGGGCGTGGCCGAAGGGATGAGCGATCGTGCCGCGGACGCGATCGGCCCGCCGGGATAGTGAGAAAAGCGAGCCATTCGGGAGAGATGCGATGCAGAAATTCATCAATCACGTCGACCACGTCGCCTGGCTGGTCCGGCCCGAGAACCTGGATTCGCACATCGAGCAGCTCGAGAAGATCACCGGCGCGACGCTGAAGCGCTTTTCGCGCCAGGACATGGGTTTCACGATGTGCATCAGCTGGGAAGCCGGGCTCGAAGTCGTCTGCCCCATGGAGGAACGCACCGAGTTCAACGCCTGGCTGTGGGCCGAGCTGGAAGCCAAGGGCGAAGGCGTCACCTCGGTGGTGTTCGGCGTCAAGGATCTCGACTGGCACAAGCAACGCCTCGAGAAGATGGGCATCCCGGTGGGCCCGCTGATGGACGATCACCCCGACTCGCCGTGGCACGACCAGCTTGTCCTGTGGGAACGCGTCGTCGGCCAGCAGGTCATGAACACCAACATCGTGCTGGGCGACATCGACTATGCCGACGGCGTGATCCCCTTCGGCGATTCCGGGCGCGCCTTCACCAACGCGTGAGCGGTCGTCCGCGCAGGAACGGAGCAGCATCATGGCGATAGCCGACGTTACCGGCAAAACCATTGCCGAACTCATCTCGCTCGGCGGCCGCGTCGCGGTCGTCACCGGCGGCGCCCAGGGGCTCGGCCGTGCCATGGTCGACCGGCTGGCCGAAGCCGGCGCTTCCGTCCTCATCCTCGATCTCCAGGCCGACAGGGCTGAGGCCGCGGCGCGCGAAGTCGGCGCGGCGACCGGTTCGCGCGTGATCGCCGCAGCCGTCGACGTTGCCGACGAGGCGTCGGTGGCCGCTGCCGCCGACCGGGCGGTGGCCGAACTCGGCGGGATCGACATCTGGGTGAACAACGCCGGGCTTTACCCCAACGTGCCCTTCCTCGACGTCGACGTGGACGACTGGGACAAGGTCATGGCCGTCAACCTGCGCGGCGTCTTCATCGGCTCGCGCGAGGGCGCGCGCCGCATGATCGCCGGCGGCAAGGGCGGCGTCATCGTCAATGTCGTCTCGACCGCCGGGTTCAAGGGCGTCGCGCCCGGCGTGACGTCCTACGTCACCTCGAAGCACGGGGTCCGCGGCATGATCAAGCAGATGGCGCTGGAACTGGCCCCGCACGACATTCGCGTCCTGGGCGTAGCGCCCACCTTCTGTACGACAGAAGGCAACATGGCCGCGCTCGAGCAATTGCCCGAGCGCGTCCGCCAGGAAATCTCGGCGACCCTGTCTTCGCGGCTGGGCCGGGTGGGCGTCCCGGACGACATCGCGCGCGCGGTCCTGTTCTGCGCATCGGACATGGCGATGTTCATGACCGGCAGCACGCTGCTGGTCGATGCCGGTGAAACGATCTGACCCGGCGAAGCCGCGCTACAGTGCGCTCTCAACCACCGAGAGCAGGCTGCGCGTCCTGTCCAGCGCTTCGCGCGCCTGGTCGCGCGCGCTGACGCCGGCCTGGGCGCGGCGCAGGCTCGGGCACTCGATCCCGACCGGCACGTCCTTCGGAGCTGCGCGGAGAAAATCGACCAGCGGAAACTGGCCCTCGCCGGGATAGAGCCGCTCGCACACGGCCTCGGTCATGGCGATCTCGGGCGGCTGCGGCACCGGGCCGTCGCACAGCTGGACGTAGCGGATGCGGCCCGGCGCGATTGCCGCGATGTCGGCGACGGAGCCGCCGGCGCGGAACAGGTGATGCGGGTCGAGGCAGATGCCGACATCGGCGCCCGATGCCCGGATCAGCGCGTCGACGTCCGCCAGCGTCTGGCTATGGCCGCCGCAGACGGGTTCGAGGTTGGTGGCGAGGCCGAATTCGCCGGCGGCTTCGGCAAAGCGCGCCAGGATCTCGGCCGCCGCGGCGCGATCGGGATTGCTGTAGTGGATCGTCAGCGCCGCCCTGCCCCCCAGCCGCGCCCCCATTTCCAGCAGCGGCCGGCAATCCTCGACGCCGGCCATCGAATGCAGGTCGAACACTTCCAGCGCGATGACCTCGATGCCGCTGTCGGCCAGGATCGCCCGACATTCGCGCTCGTGCGCCGGTGCCAGCAACGGCGAGGGAAACAGCGGCGGCGGGATGATCCACAGGCTGCAGGCGTCGTAGCCGGCATCGGCGGCGGCGCGGATCGCGTCCTGCGGGCGGGTATCGGTGAGCGTCAGGCTGTCGAGCGACAGCTTGGGCATCACATCTTGACCTTGTAGGGGAAGTACTGCGGCGGCGAGGCGCCGGTGCCGTCGCGCACCGAGGGCGGGAACTTGCCGCCGATGTCGGTGATGCCGTAGTCGCGGCCGACCTCGGCCCCGATCACCGTCCTGCCGTTGAACTTGGCGAACATCTCGGGATCGTTGTAGATCGCCCAGGCGAGGTGGCCGGTGTAGCCCGCCGATTCCAGCGAGCCTTCCAGCTGCTCGCGCAGCGCCGGCATCGCTTCCATCATGCCCAGCAACCGCTCGGTGGTGAGCGATCCCATCCACACCGAGACCGAGGCGACGTTGACTCCCGCATCGGCGAAGTCGACGCCCATGTCGAAAGCCATCTTGTCGACCGCCGCCTTGTGCGCGCCGTAGCTCGGGCCCATGCAGTAATGCATCGAGCCGGGCGACGAGGTGAACAGGATCAGCCCCTTGTCCTGCCGGACCATGTGCGGGGCGGCATACCAGCTGGCGACGAAGCCGCTGCGCGCGCCGACGTCGATCATCGTCGCGACATCGAGCGACTTCTCCCAGAACTGGCCGGGCGCATTCATGACGTTGCCCTGCCAGCAGGCGTTGTTGATCAGGATGTCGATGCGGCCCTGCTCGGCGATGACGCGGTCGACCAGCGCCTTGACCTGAGCGTCGTCGGCATGGTCGCACTTGACCGCGATGCCGGTGCCGCCCGCCTCGGTCACTTCGCGGGCCGTGGAATGGATGGTGCCGGGCACTTCGGCATCGCCGTCGTTCTCGGAACGGCCGGTGACATAGACCACGCAGCCGTGCGACCCCAGCGAGACGGCTATTCCCTTGCCCGCGCCGCGGCTGGCGCCGGTGACGATCGCGACGACTGGCTTTGCCATGTTTTTCCTTCTCCCGCCTTGGTTCGTCAGTTAGTTAGCAACAGTCCCGGAAGCGCGCAAGTTGCCTCGCAACGGCTTGCCGCGCAGCAGTTCAACCGCTGTCGGCGTCGCGCTCCAGCAGGCGGAGGACCAGCGCGTCGGAATGGTCCCACAGCCGCCGTGCGACCTCGGGATCGGCGACGCCCGGGTCGAAGCCGGCCCATGGGTGGGTATCGGGACAGACCAGCTGCGCTTCGCCGCAATCCTCGAGGACAAGCCCGCCACGCCCGGCAAGCTCCGCTGCCGTCGCGGCCCAGACCGATGTCGCGGCAGCCTGCTCGACCGTCTTGACCCGCTCGTTGATCGAACCGTCGGGATTGATGAAGCCGATCCGTCGCTTGAGGCTTTCGCCGTGGAAGCGCTGCAGGCCGGTCAGGGCCGATCCGGGCAGCACGGCATTGGCGAAGATCCCCTCCGAAGCCCAGCGGCGAGTGGCTTCGATGGCGAACAGGATATTCGCGCTTTTCGATTCGGCATAGGCTGCGCCGTCCATGTGGGGACGCGCCGTCCACTGCAGGTCGTCCAGCCGCACCGGCATGCCCTTGTGCCCGGCCGAGCTGACCACGACGATGCGCGCGCCGCGTTCGGCCATTTGCGGCCTCAGCAGGTTTGCCAGCAGGAAGTGCCCGAGGTGGTTGGTAGCGAACCGCACGTCGAGGCCGTTCGGCAGATGGGACTGCGGCGTCTTGGATACGCCCCCGTTGGCAATCAGGACGTCGACCGGGCCGCTCACCCCGGCGGCAAAGGCCACGACCGAATGCAGGTCGGCGAGATCGAGCCGTTCGATGCGGATCCGCCTGCCGTGCCGCTGCAGCAGCGAATCGAGGGCGATCTCCGCCTTTGCCGGATCGCGAACGCCAAGGACCAATTGCGCACCGCAATCGGCCAGGGCGCGCGCGGTCTCGACCCCGATACCGGACGATGCGCCGGTCAGCACGACCATGCGCCCACCCATGTCCACGCCGCTCGCGACGTCCGAAGCGGTGCTGTGGAATCCGAACGGCATGGTAATATTCCCCCTCCTTCGCCGCCGTCGGGCAATGCGATCGAATGGCGCAGGCCTGCGGCATTTTCACGACCGACGAAAGCCCCCGCTCGCATCCTTGCGCGCTCTGCCTGCAGGACTATCGCGCGGCGAGTATGTCTTGCTTGCTGACAATCGGCTTGCGACACAATAGCGCATCGAAACCCCCGCTCTGCAGGACAAGGAAGCAAACGTGCAAAGGCTAGAAGACCGCGACTATTTCACCGACTACGATGTCGCCAAGGATCCCTACCCCTTCTTCGAGGCCGTGCGGTCCCATGGTCCCGTGTGGCAGCCGGACGACAAGGACTACCTGATCGTCACCGGCTTCGAGGAAACCCTCGAGATCCTCAACAACCATCGCGACTTTTCCGCGATCATCGGTCTTGCCGGCGCGGCCGCGCCGCTGCCTTTCGAGCCCGAAGGCTCTGACATCACCGCCCAGATCGAGGCCAACCGCTCGAACTTCCTCGGCGGCGACCAAGTGGTGATGCTGGACGACGAACCGCACACCAAGCTGCGCTCGCTGATGAACCGGCTGTTCACGCCTTCGCGGCTGAAGGCGAACGAGGAATACATGACCGGCCTGTCCGAGCGGATGGTCGGCGAAGTCGTGGCCAAGGGTGGCTGCGACCTCATCAGCGAGATCGCCACGCCCTTCGTCACGCTGGTGATCTCGGACCTGCTCGGCGTCCCGGCCGAGGACCGCGAAACCTTCATGAAGATGATCGACGCGTCGCCGGCGCCCGGCAATCTCGACTCGAGCCTCAACACCCACGAGGGCGAGATGCACCCGATGGTGGCGATGACGGGCTATTTCTACCGCTACATCACCGAACGGCAGGAAAGCCCGCGCGACGATATCCTGACCGAGCTGGCCCAGGCGGAATACCACGACGGCACCCGCCCCTCGATGATGGACCTGATGACGCTGGGCGTGTTCATGTTCGGCGCAGGGCAGGATACCAGCGCCAAGCTGCTGGGCAATTCGATGCGTTACATCATCGACGTTCCCGGCCTGCAGCAAAAGCTGCGCGCCGACCCGTCGCTGATCCCCGCCATGCTGGAGGAAGTGCTGCGGCTGGAAGGTTCGACCAAGCAGCTTTCGCGGCTCGCCCGCCGCGACACGAAGATCGGCGACTTGCCGGTGAAGGCCGGCACCAGGGTGCTGATCGGCTTGCCGGGAGGAAACCGCGACCCGCGCCGCTGGGAGAACCCGCAGGATTTCGTGCTCGACCGTCCGAAGATCAAGGAACACGTCGCTTTCGGCCGCGGCAAGCACGTCTGCGCCGGGGCTCCGCTGGCGCGGGCGGAAGTGCGCATCATCCTCGAGAAGTTCCTCGAGCAGACCTCGCACATCGATCTCGACGAAGCCCGCCACGGCCCCGCCGGCAACCGCGACTTCGACTTCGAGCCGAGCTTCATCATCCGCGGCCTGTCCGAACTGCAGGTGAAGTTGACCCCGGCTGCCTGACGATCCGAAGGGAGGAAGCTGGCCAGATTCTCCCCAGGCCGGTAGGCTCGCGCCCGGCGATGAGGCGTGGGCAGCGGGACGGCTCGTCCGTGACAAGGCATGGAGAACGCGGTGACACTGCTCGATCTGCTCAGCTATGCGGGCCTCGTGGTGTTCGCGGCGTCCGGTGCCATCGCCGCCGCCCAGGCAAAGCACACGATCGTCGAATTCGTGTTCTTCGCCACCGTGACGGCGGTGGGCGGCGGCACCATGCGCGACCTGCTGATCGGCGCGCCGGTGTTCTGGATCAGCGGCAACGGACCGCTCGGCGCCTGCATCGCCACCGGGCTCCTGGTCTGGCTGCTGGGCGAACGGGTGTGGGACGTGCGTGCCCTGCTCTGGCTCGACGCGATCGGCCTTGCCGCCTTTGCCGTGCTGGGCGCGGCCAAGACCCTGGCGCTCGGCTTTCCATTTCTCGTGGCGATCGCCATGGGCGTGCTGACCGGAACCTTCGGCGGCATCATCCGCGACGTGCTCGCCAACCGGCCATCGATCCTGCTCGGCCACGAGATCTACGTGTCGGCGGCGATCCTTGCCGCGAGCACGTTCGTCCTCCTCACCGGCTTCGGCTTTGCGTTGCGGGAAGCGGGCCTCGTCGGAACGGCGGCCGGCTTCGCCCTGAGAGGCGCGGCGCTCCGCTTCAACTGGGCCCTGCCCGGATACCGCGAACCGCGGCGCTGAAGAGGCGCAAGGCGGTCCAGGCCGGGACGCGGGACGACGGCTTCCGCGGTCGCCACATCGCTCTTGGCAATCCGACCCCGGCAGAATAGCTTGCCGGTCAAGCAAATGGGCCTGCCGTGATTGCGGACAGGCCAAGCCGGGACCAAAGGCTGAACCTGGGCCAACAAGCCGGCGCGCTCCAGCCGGCCCCCTTGCCAGCAACGCATGGCCGCCGGGCTGGAAGACGAAGGAGAGCGTCATGGAACAGCTTGCTGGATCGGAGCCCAGGGTCGCGGCGCATGCAGCCAGTGGCGGGACGCAAACCGTTCCGACGATATGCCGCTTGTGCCAGGCCCATTGCGGGATCCTGGCGACCGTCTCGGACGGCCGCCTGACCGAGGTCAAAGGCGATCCGGACAATCCCCTGTTCAAGGGCTATACCTGTCCCAAGGGACGCGCACTGCCCGAGTTGCACAACAGCGCCAGCCGTCTCCTGCACAGCCAGAAGCGGCAGCCGGACGGCACATATGCTTCGATCCGGGTGAAGCGCGCCATGGACGAAATCAGCGCCAGGCTGCAGGCCATCGTCGCGCAACACGGGCCGCGCAGCGTCGCCGTCTATACCGGCACCAGCGGCCAGTCGTACCCCGGCGGCGCGAACATGGCTGCGGCCCTTTTGCAGGCGATCGGTTCGCCGATGTTCTTCACGCCCAATCCCATCGATTCGCCCGGCAAGCAGATCGCCGCCTCGGCACACGGCAACTGGCTGGCGGGTGACCTTCCTTTCGCCGGCGCCGACACATGGCTGCTGGTCGGCATGAACCCGGTCATATCCAAGGCGAATGGCGTACCCTTCAACAATCCGGCCCAGCGGCTCAAGGAAGAAGTCGCGCGCGGGATGAAGCTCATCGTCATCGATCCCCGCAAGACCGAGACCGCAAACCGCGCCGCGATCCACATCCAGCCTCGCCCGGGCGAGGACCCTACGATCCTGGCCGGCCTGATAAACGTCATCATCGGCGCGGGCCTCTACGACCGGCAGTTCGTGGCGAGCGAAGTGGCGGGGTTCGAAGCTCTGGCAGCCACAGTCGCCCCCTTCACGCCCGACTATGTCGCCGGGCGCGCGGAAATTCCTGCCGCCCAGCTGGTCGAGGCGGCCCACCTGTTTGCCACCTACGGCGAACGCGGCGGCATGGCGAACGTCGGCACCGGCTCGAATTTCTCGCAGCACGGCAACCTTACCGAATACCTCGCCCTGTGCCTCGCGACCATTTGCGGGCGATGGCCGAGGGCGGGCGACAAGGTCCATCGTCCCAACGCGCTGCTTCCGGCCTACACCGCCAAGGCGCAGGCTTCCGGTCCGTTCCAGGGATGGGGTTACGGAACCCGGCTGCGCGTGCGCGACCTCACCGACGCCGCCTGCGGCCTTCCCACCGCCGCCCTGGCCGACGAGATCCTGCTCGAGGGAGAAGGCCAGGTCAGGGCGCTGATCTGCAACGGCTCCAATCCCATGGCGGCCTGGCCCGACCAGCGGCGGACGCAGAAAGCCATGGAAAAGCTCGAACTGCTGGTCTGCGTCGATGTCGAGATGGCGCTGACCGCGCGGCTGGCCGACTACGTGATCGCCACCAGGATGACGCTCGAGACGCCGGGGATGACCCAGCGGGTCGAAGCCCTGAAGTACTACACTGTCGGCATCGGCTATCCGGTGCCCTACGCGCAGTACAGCCCGCGGATCGTGGAGCCTCCGACCGGCTCCGACCTGATCGAGGAATGGGAGTTCTACAACGGCGTCGGCAAGCGGATGGGCCTGGCCCTGAAGATGGGTCTCAAGTACGGCTTCGGCAAGTTCGACGAGGCGCCGCCGCTGGTGATCGACATGGAGCAGAGCGACAATCTGACGACCGAAGGGCTGTACGAGAAGATTTGCGAGAACGGCCGATTCAAACTCGACGATGTCCGCAAGCATCCCCACGGCCACATATTCGAGGTGGAGGAAACGGTTCAGGCCAAGGACCCGGGGTGCGAGGAGCGGCTCGACGTCGGCAATCGCCACATGATGGCCGAGCTCGAGCAGGTGCTGGCCTTCGATTTCACCGCCGAACAGGCGGACCGCGACTATCCGTATCGCTTGATCTCGCGGCGCTCCAACAATTTCCTAAACTCCGCCGGCAGGACCTTGCCGGGAACGAAACTCAGCCGCGGCAAGCTGTACAATCCGCTGTTCATGCACCCCGAAGACCTGACGGAGCTGGGGTTGGAGCCCGGACAGACCGTCACCATCGCCTCGCGTCACGATCGCATCCCGAGCATCGTCGAGGCCGACGAGACGATGCGGAGGAAAGTCGTCTCGACGTATCACTGCTTCGGCGGGCTGGTCGACGATGACGACAGGTTCGTCGAACAGGGCAGCAATGTCGGGCGGCTTACGCCCAGCGACGTCGAATACGACCCGATCAGCGGCATCCCGCGGATGAGCAACATCGCGGTCTCCATTTCGGCGGGCTGGAAGCAAGCTTGACCGGCTGTCGGCTAGCCGGCCCGGGTTCGGCATGCCGACATGCGATCTTCGTGACTCAATATGTTGTTATATAACGACTAAACCGATCGCTTCTCGCCTGACGCCCACCCGCCACTGCTCCTTGCGACTTCGACCGTTGCGGAACGGCGATGAAAATCGCGCGTTTAATGCCCGGCAAGGAGAGCGTCCTCAATGCACAAGAAGCTCAAGATTGCGGCTACAGGGATCGATGGCCTTGATGAAATATTGGTTGGCGGCTTGTCCCGCGGCCGCGTCTTTTTGCTGGAGGGCAGTCCGGGCACCGGCAAGACGACGATCGCCACCCAGTTCCTGATGGCAGGTGCCGCTGCCGGCGAAAAAACGCTCTACATCACACTTTCGGAAACCGAGCAGGAGCTGCGCGACAGCGCGGAATCGCACGGCTGGTCGCTCGACGGCATCGAGGTGTACGAGTTGGTCCCGCCCGAGAACCTGCTCGACGAACAGCAGCAGCAGAGCCTGCTCTATTCCTCCGATCTCGAGCTGGGCGAGACGACCAAGCGCATCTTCGAAACCTTCGAACGAGTATCGCCCGACCGCGTCGTTCTGGACAGCTTGTCGGAGATCCGCCTGCTCGCACAGTCTTCGCTGCGCTATCGCCGCCAGATCCTGGCGCTCAAGCACTACTTTGCGACGCAGAACGCCACCGTCCTGATGCTGGACGACATGACGACCGAGCTGAACGACAAGACCGTCCACAGCGTTGCCCACGGTGTGGTTGCGCTCGAGGAACTGGCGCGCGACTACGGCGCGGAGCGCAGGCGGCTTCGGGTCGTCAAATACCGTGGCCGCAGGTTTCGGGGCGGCTACCACGATTTCACGATCGAGACCGGCGGGGTCAAGGTCTACCCCCGCCTGGTTTCCGCCGACTATCGCAACCCGGTTTCGCGCGACAACCTCGCGACCGAATCCCTTCCGCTCAATGCCCTGCTCGGCGGGGGCGTGGAGCGAGGCTCGAGCGTCCTTATCCTCGGGCCTTCCGGCACCGGTAAGTCGCTGCTGGCGCTCACCTTTGTCCTGGGTGCGGTCAGGCGCGGCGAGAGGGCCGCAATGTTCGTCTTCGACGAGGAAAAGGGCCTCCTGATCAAGCGGGCCTGGGGGCTCGGGATCGATCTCCAGGCGATGGTCGATGCCGACCAGCTCGTGCTGCAGCAGGTCGATGCCGCCGAGCTCACCCCTGGCGAGTTTTCCGACAAGGTTCGCGACTGCGTCGAGGGCCACGGCGCGCTGACCGTCGTGATCGACAGTCTCAACGGATTTCAGGCCGCAATGCCGGAGGAAAACGCGCTGATCCTGCACATGCACGAGCTGCTGCAATATTTGAACCGGCAGGGAGCGACGACTTTCCTGACCGTGGCGCAGCATGGCCTGGTTGGCGACATGCAGTCGCCGGTGGACGTGACTTATCTGGCAGATACGGTCGTTCTGCTTCGCTATTTCGAAGCGCTGGGCCGCGTCCGGCGCGCGATGTCGGTGGTGAAGAAGCGCACCGGCCCACACGAGGATACGATCCGCGAATATGTCATCGGCGGATCGGGGATCACGCTGGGCGAGCCTCTCACCGACTTCCAGGGCGTCCTGCGCGGCGTTCCCCTGCTGGTCGGCAGCGGCAGCGACCTTCTGGAAAAAGCCGGTCGTTGAACAAGAGTTCATCCGAACGCGCGCTCATCGTCGCACCATTGGGCCGGGACGCGGTCGTAGCCACCGGCATGCTCAAGGAAACCGGCGTTGCCAGCACGACATGCGGCGACATCCAGTGCCTCGTCGACGAACTGTGCAAAGGCGCGGGCTTCGCTGTCGTTACCGAGGAAGCCCTGACGAACAGCGACCTGCGGGTCCTGAAACTGTGGATCGACGCGCAGCCGGAGTGGTCGGACTTTCCCTTCGTGCTTCTGACCCATCGCGGCGGCGGGCTCGAGCGCAACCCCGCGGCGGCGCGCCATCTGGAGACGCTCGGCAATGTCACCTTCCTCGAACGCCCCTTCCACCCGACCACGCTGATCAGCCTCGCCCAAGCGGCCTTGCGCGGCAGGCGACGGCAATATGAGGCGCGCGCGCGGCTCGAATCGCTTCGGGAAAGCGAAGCCAGTCTCGAGCAGCGCGTCCAGGTCCGCACCGCGGAGCTGCAGCAGGCCCAGGAAGCCTTGCGCCAGTCGCAGAAGATGGAGGCGATCGGCACGCTGACCGGCGGCGTGGCTCACGACTTCAACAATCTCCTTACGCCGATACTCGGCACGCTCGACCTGCTACAGCGCCGCATCACCGGGGCTCGCGAGGCCCGGCTGATCGAGGGCGCATTGCAATCCGCAGAGCGTGCCAAGACCCTGGTGCAGCGCTTGCTCGCCTTCGCCCGGCGTCAGCCGCTCCAGGCCCGAAGCGTGGATCTGTGCGACCTGGTCCGCGGCATGGTGGACCTTGTCGCCAGCACGTCCGGTCCGCGGGTGGCGATCAAGCTTGCCATTCCCAACAATCTCCCGCCGGTGCACACCGATCCGCACCAGCTCGAGATGGCAATTCTCAATCTCGCGGTGAATGCACGCGACGCAATGCCCGACGGCGGCACGCTGACCCTGGCCGCCAGCGAGCAGTCGTTCTCCTGCGGCGAGCGCCAGGATTTGCAGGCCGGTTCCTATATCCATCTCCAGGTCGCGGACACCGGCGCCGGCATGGACGAGGCCACTCTCGCACGCGCCGTCGAGCCGTTCTTCTCGACCAAGGGCATCGGCCAGGGAACGGGCCTGGGGCTTTCAATGGTCCATGGCCTCGCCGCGCAGCTTGGCGGCAGCATGCGCATCTCAAGCAGAGTGGGCGCGGGCACCAGTGTCGACCTGTGGCTGCCGCTTTCGAGCGATTCGCCCGCGGCAGTCCAGCCGGACGAAGAGATCGGGCCCCACGCGGACGGCCGCTCGGGCACGGTCCTGCTGGTGGACGACGAACCGCTGATCCGAATGAGCACGGCCGACATGCTCGGCGAAATGGGATATTCGGTGACCGAAGCGGCGTCCGGCGAAGAAGCTTTGGAGATCGTCGAAGCTGGCCTCGAGCCGGCCATCCTGATCACCGATCAGCTGATGCCCGGCATCACCGGCACCGAGCTTGTGCTGCGGGTGCGCCAGCTCTCTCCCGCCACGATCGTCCTCATCATTTCGGGCTATGCCGAAGTGGAAGGCATCGCGCCGAACGTGCCGCGGCTCACCAAGCCGTTCCGGGAAACCGACCTCGCCGCCATGCTCGGAGACCTCACCGGCGCGTAGAGGCTTTTGTCCGTCGTCGGTGTGTCCGAATGCGGCCCCTACAGCGGCCAGGTCCACAGGATCAGCGGTGTCCCGACCAGCACCACCAGCAACGAAAGCGGAGCGCCGAGCCGGGCATAGTCGCCGAACCTGTAGCCGCCCGGCCCCAGAACCAGCGTGTTGCATTGATGGCCGATGGGCGTCAGGAAATCGCACCCTGCACCAACGGCCGTCGCGATGAGGAAGGCTTCGGGGCGATAGCCGAGATCGTTGGCGAAGATTGCCGCGATCGGCGCCATCACCAGCACCGTCGCGGCGTTGTTGAGGAATGGCGTTACCGCCATCGCGGCTACCAGGATCAGCGATACGGCCCCCCAAGCGGGCAGGGTTGCCGCAAGGTCGGCGAGCTCCGTCGCGATGACGTCGGATGCGCCCGTCGACCGCAAGGTGTCGCTGACAGGTATGAGAGCCCCGAGCATGATCACGATGGGCCATTCCACGCTGTCGTATGCTTCGCGGACCGGCAGCGAGCCGGTGACGATTACGAGGGCAGCTGCCGCAAAGAATGCCATTGCGACGGGGACGATGCCCGTCGCCGCAGCCCCCATGGCTACCGCCAGTATCGCCACCGGCAGCCACCCTCCGCGCGAACGCCCGAGGCGGAGCGACCGCTCGGCGAGCGGAAGCGCACCGAGATCGCGCAGGCGCTCGGGCATGAGGCCCAGGGGCCCCTGCAAGACGATCACGTCTCCCGGCTTCAGCCAGGTTGCGCCAAGCTGCTTCGTCAGATGCTCGCCGCCGCGCGATATAGCGATGAGGTTTACGCCGAAGCGCTCCTGCAGGCGCGTTCGCTCGGCGGTCTGACCGATCAGCATCGAGCTCTCGGTGAGGACCGCTTCGACAATCCCGACCTCGTCGCCTTCGCTGCCTACGGGAATATCGCGGTCGTGCCCTGCAAGCGCCAGCCGGTCGCTTGCGATTTCCCGCGC
>CAUJJI010000165.1 GCA_963205265.1 Pseudomonadota bacterium | reverse complement strand
GGCAAGAATGGTAATTCATCGTTGCTCCAGACCGGTTCGCAACCTGCGGCGTTCGCTGATCGGTCATCGCGGCTTGATGACGCCGGAACCGTCTAAGGCATTGATTTAACATAAGCTATATTATCAAACTGCGCGATCATGCCACGCTGTGCCGTGCGTGACACGTTTGCGATTTTGTGGCATATGGCCCCTGAATTGGCTCACGCGCGCGCTTCACGACGCGTTCGCCGCATCAGGAGCAGTGCCATGACGGTACAAGTGACGATCACGCCCAATGGCCGGATGAGCCTGCCGGCCGAGATCCGCAAGCGGCTCGGCCTGGCCGGCGGCGGCGCGCTGCTGGTCGAGGAAACCGAGGACGGCGTGATCCTGCGCACGGTTGCGCAGTCGATCGCCCACGCCCAGGCGCTGGCTAAGAAATACACCGAAGGCAACGCTGCCGCATCAGTCGATGCCTTTCTTGCCCGCCGCCGTGAGGAATCGGGCGAATGAGCGAAGTCGTACTCGACGCCTCCGCGCTGCTTGCCCTGCTACGGGACGAGCCCGGCGCGGGCAAGGTCGCCGATGCGATCGGCACCTCGCGCATGTCGAGCGTCAACTACGCCGAGGTCGT
Source organism: Pseudomonadota bacterium (assembly GCA_963205265.1). Lineage (GTDB taxonomy): Bacteria > Pseudomonadota > Alphaproteobacteria > Sphingomonadales > Sphingomonadaceae > Novosphingobium. The sequence goes on along the minus strand of CAUJJI010000165.1, from coordinate 2,158 downwards.
CAGCCACTTCATCCATGCTGGCATGCCCGCCGACCAGGTCGACGCCATGCTGCGGCCCCTGCCGATGGCGATCGTCGAGGCAGACCAGGCGCTCGCCACCATCGCCGGGCGCCTGCGCGCCGCGACGGCCGAGGCCGGCCTGTCGCTCGGCGACCGTTTCTGCCTGGCGCTCGCGCGCCGGGACGGTCTTCCGGCGCTCACTGCCGACAAGCAGTGGCGCACCGTCGCGGACGCGGCCGGTGTCGCAGTGTCGGTGATCAGGTGATGCCAGGCAATTCCATGCGGTCTTGCCGCAGAGTTCAATGCAAGACTACTAAGTACCCATGACGCGGGCGGCCATCCATCCTGAGCTTCTGACCTGGGCGCGCGAGCGTGCAGGCAAGAGCCCGGAAGATCTGGACCACCGCTTCCCCAAACTTGCCCTGTGGGAGGCCGGAGACGCGCAGCCCACGATCAAGCAGTTGCAAGCCTTCGCCGATGCTGTCCATGTGCCGGTTGGCTATCTGTTTCTTCCTGCTCCGCCTCATGAGCAATTGCCGATCCCGGATTTTCGGACGGTCGATGGCCGCGCCATTCACCGCCCCAGTCCCAACCTCCTCGACATGGTCTATGCCTGCCAGGAGCGCCAGGGATGGTTCAAGGACTATGCCCGGGCCGTGCGGCTGCCCGAACTCGCGTTTGTCGGCAGTGCCTCGCTGAATGACAAGCCAGTCGCTGTGGCAGCGCGGATGGCTGAAGCGCTAGGCTTCGACCTAGAAGCGCGTGCTGCCTGCCGGACCTGGGAGGAGGCTCTGCGACTCTTCATTGGCCACGCCGACGCGCTCGGCGTACTGGTGATGGTAAGCGGCGTCGTTCTCAGTAACAATAACCGCAAGCTCGATCCGGAAGAGTTCCGCGGCTTTGCCCTTGCCGACACCCAGGCGCCACTGGTGTTCATCAACGGATCGGACAGCAAGTCCGCTCAGATGTTCACGCTTGCCCATGAACTCGCGCACCTCTGGCTTGGTGCCACTGCGATATCGAATGCCAGCGCCGCGCCGGTCGCGGGTTTCCGGCGTGAGGAAGTCTGGTGCAACGCGGTCGCAGCTGAATTACTCGTGCCATTGGTAACGCTACAAGCCGATCTCGTCGCGGATGAAGCAATTGACGACGCCGTCGCTCGTCTCACGCGTCGCTACAAGGTCAGCAGCCTTGTCATTTTGAGACGTCTTCTCGATGCCGGTTGGCTGACCCGGGCTGCCTTCGAGGCCGCATGGGCTGCCGAGCGCGCCCGACTGCGAGTGATCGCAGAACGAAGCGGCGGCGGCGGCGACTTCTATCGTACGACCCTGTCTCGCGTCAGCCGCCGTTTCGCCCGCGCCCTGGTCGAAAGCACGCTTGAGGGCCAGACCCTTTACCGTGATGCCTTTCGTATGCTCGGTGTCGCGAAGACCGAGACCTTCAACCACATCGGGCAGGAAGTAGGGGTGCTGGCTTGACCCGTTACCTGCTCGACGCGAACGTCTTCATCCAGGCAAAGAACCTTCACTATGGCTTCGATTTCTGCCCTGCCTTTTGGGAATGGCTGGTAGATCAGAACGCAGCCGCGATTGTCGCAAGCATCGAGAAGGTCAGCGACGAACTCGTAGGCGGCGGTGACGAACTTGCGGACTGGGCCCATGCCCGAGGCAAGGGCTTTTTCTTGCCACCCGACGACGCGGTTCTCCCTGCCTTGGGAGAGGTGAGCGCCTGGGCCACTGGGCAAGCCTATGAGCCCGCCGCAATCGCGACTTTCTTGCAAGTCGCCGATTATTGGCTGGTGGCACATGCCAAAGCCCACGACTGCGTCGTGGTGACTCACGAAGTGCCTTCGGACTCGGTCCGCAAGATAAAGATCCCGAATGTATGCATCGGTCTCGGTATTACCTGCATGAGCCCATACGAAATGCTCCGCCGTGAACGAGCAAGGTTCGTATTGGGAGCAGCCGTCTAATTCGTTCCTGGAATGTGTTTTGCGGTTAACCCCGAACGCCCAAATGGGGTTCGGGGGCAAAACCGTAATCTCTCTCTCATCTCGGTGGCTGAGCGAAATCAGCATCGCCATAGCATGACGCCTGGGAGATTGGCGGCCGTCAAGGATCGCGGGTGCCCCCCGATTTTGGCCTGCTGCGGCTACCGC
>CAUJJI010000164.1 GCA_963205265.1 Pseudomonadota bacterium | reverse complement strand
GAGAAGATCATTCAGGGCCGTGACTTCACGGCCATGTCGGAAACCGTCAATGCCGTCGATGCCTGGCTAGGCTCGATCCCCGGACATGCCTACGCCAATGTCCGGCAGCCGCCCATCTCGACGCTCAACCTCGCCCACATGATCCCTCTATCGGCCGTGTGGGCGGGGCCGGAACGGAACGAACATCTCGGAGCGCCCCCCTTGCTGTACGGCAAGACCGAAGGTTCGACTCCGTTCCGGCTTTCCCTTCATGTCGGCGACGTGGGCCATACCCTCGTCGTCGGCCCGACCGGCGCGGGCAAGTCCGTGCTGCTGGCGCTGATGGCGCTGCAATTTCGCCGCTATGATCGCAGCCAGATTTTCGCTTTCGATTTCGGGGGATCGATCCGGGCATCCGCGCTCGCCATGGGTGGCGACTGGCATGATCTCGGCGGTGGATTGACCGAGGGATCGGAGGTTTCCGTTTCCCTGCAACCGCTGGCGCGGATCGATGATGCCTATGAACGGTCATGGGCCGCTGACTGGATCGCCGCGATCCTGATGCGTGAAGGCATGATCATCACGCCGGAGGTGAAGGAGCACATCTGGACGGCGCTGACATCGCTGGCATCCGCCCCGGCGGGGGAACGGACCATCACCGGCCTTGCCGTGCTGCTGCAATCCAACGATCTGAAACAGGCGTTGCGCCCTTACTGCATTGGCGGTGCCTATGGCCGGTTGCTCGACGCCGAGGCCGAACATCTCGGATCAGCCGATGTACAGGCCTTTGAGATCGAGGGGCTGGTCGGCACTGGGGCTGCGCCTGCCGTCCTGTCCTATCTGTTTCATCGGATCGGCGACCGGCTCGACGGTCGGCCAACCCTGCTCATCATCGACGAAGGCTGGCTGGCGCTCGATGACGAGGGGTTCGTCAACCAGCTGCGCGAATGGCTGAAGACACTCAGGAAGAAGAACGCTTCCGTCATCTTCGCCACGCAATCGCTCTCGGACATTGACGGCAGCAATATCGCGCCCGCCATCATCGAAAGCTGCCCGACGCGGCTGCTTCTCCCGAATGAACGCGCCATCGAGCCGCAGATCACGGCAATCTACCGCCGCTTCGGCCTCAATGACCGGCAAATCGAGATCCTCGCGCGGGCCACGCCAAAGCGGGACTATTACTGCCAATCGCGGCGCGGCAATCGCCTGTTCGAGCTTGGCCTCAGCGAAGTCGGCCTCGCGCTCTGCGCCGCATCATCCAAATCCGATCAGACCCGTATCGCCGAACTCGTCGCCGAGCATGGGCAGGACGGTTTTCTCGCGGCCTGGCTGCGCCATCGCGGCGTCGAATGGGCCGTCGATCTGATCCCGAACCTCACCAATCTTGTCGAACGGACAGAGCCCGCTCGGCCGGTCGCGCCAGACCAAATCCATCCAGATGACAGCCAAGAAAAGGAGACCCTGCCATGATCCGTATCCCCGTTTCCCGATATGTCAGTGCATCCGTGCTGGCGCTGACGCTCGCCATGCCTGTTGCACTGTCGCCCATGCTGACAAGCCCCGCTCACGCTTTTGGCTTCGGCCGCATCGTCTATGATCCGACCAACTATGCGCAGAACCTTCTGACTGCCGCACGTACGCTGGAGCAGATCAACCACCAGATCACCTCGCTTCAGAATGAAGCGCAGATGCTCATCAATCAGGCGAAGAATCTCGCCAGTCTGCCATATTCCTCGCTCCAGACTTTGCAGCAGAATGTCCAGCGCACGCAGCAGCTTCTGGCCCAGGCGCAGAACATTGCCTTCGACGTGCAGAACGTCGATCAAATGTTCCAACAGAAATACGGCAAGGTTTCGCTATCCGCGACCGACGCCCAGCTCGTCGCCGATGCGCGGTCCCGCTGGCAGAATACGGTCGGCGGTTTGCAGGACGCCATGCGCGTGCAGGCTGGTGTCGTCGGAAATATCGACACCAACCGCGCTGAAATGTCCGCCCTTGTCGGGCAGAGCCAGAACGCCACCGGCGCGTTACAGGCGACACAGGCGGGCAATCAGCTTCTCGCGCTCCAGTCGCAGCAGCTTTCCGACCTGATCGCGCTGATGTCCGCCAATGGTCGCTCCGAAGCCCTGATCGAAGCCGAGCGTGCCACCGCCGCCGAACAAGGCCGCATCCAGCGCGAGCGCTTTCTGACGCCGGGATCGGGCTATCAGCCCGGCAATGCCCGGATGTTCGGCAACGGCAACAACTGACCGGACAGGAGGGGCGCGACATGGACGGCAAGATGCTGGCCCGGCTGGGCGCGATCATATTCGTGGCCATCGCCATCACCGCGACGGTGATCGAAATGACACGCGAGGACGAACCAGCACAGCCCCGCGCGGCGCCGGCGCTTCAGGCGCCTGCCGATCCGCTGCGCCAGAGCCTGCGCCACTGCCAGCAGTTAGGCGAGGCCGCCGTAAACGATCCCGGCTGCCTCGCCACCTGGGCCGAGAACCGCGACCGGTTCCTCGGCCGGACGCCGGTGCCCGCCGCCCCGCATCAGAACGGGGGACAGTGAACCATGGGCGGCACCGGCGTCATCGACAACTTTCTGGGTGTTTTCACCAGTTACATCGACAGCGGCTTCGGCCTGCTTGGCGGCGAGGTCGCCTTCATCGCCACCACCCTGATCGTCATCGACGTGACGCTCGCGGCACTGTTCTGGTCCTGGGGTGCGGATGACGACATCATCGCCCGGCTGGTCAAGAAGACGCTCTTCGTCGGGGTCTTCGCATACCTGATCGGCAACTGGAACAATCTCGCCCAGATCATCTTCGACAGCTTCGCCGGTCTTGGCCTGAAAGGTTCGGGCACTAGCTTTTCCGCCGCCGATCTGCTGCGGCCCGGCAAGGTGGCGCAGACTGGCCTCGATGCCGGTCGCCCGCTGCTCGAATCCATCTCGGACATGATGGGTTATTGGTCGTTTTTCGAGAACTTCATCCAGATCGCTTGCCTGATGTTCGCCTGGGCGCTGGTACTGCTGGCCTTCTTCATTCTCGCCGTGCAGCTCTTCGTCACGCTGATCGAGTTCAAGCTGACCACGCTGGCGGGCTTTGTCCTTATTCCCTTCGGCCTCTTCGGCAAGACCGCCTTCATGGCCGAGCGCGTTCTTGGCAATGTCGTCTCCTCCGGCATCAAGGTGCTGGTGCTCGCCGTCATCATCGGCATCGGCTCGACATTGTTCTCGCAGTTTACGGCCGGTTTCGGCGGCGTGACGCCGACCATCGACGACGCCATGGCGATCGTGCTGGCCGCACTTTCCCTTCTCGGCCTCGGCATCTTCGGTCCCGGCATCGCTTCCGGTCTGGTTTCTGGCGGCCCGCAGCTTGGCGCAGGTGCAGCAGTTGGAACCGGTCTCGCCGCTGGCGGCATGATGCTTGCTGGCGGCGCTGCCGCAGGCATGGCCGCGAAGGGAGGGGCAGCGGCGCTGTCGGGTGGAGCTGCTGCCGTCCGTGGCGGTGCTGCTGCCGCAGGTGCGGCGAGCGCCGCCTATAGTGTCGGATCGCTCGGCCAGTCAGGGGCTGCCGGTGTTGCCTCCGGCCTCGGCGGTGTTGCCCGCGCGGCAGGCTCAGCCGCAGCATCGCCCCTGAAGCGGACGGCATCGAAAGCAGCGGAAAGCGCCAAATCCAGCTTCTCCGATGGCGCGCGCGCCGGGCTCGGCGTCACCGGTGGATCGTCCTCGCAGGGAACCATTGGTGGTGCGAGCGTGGCCGGTGCCGCACCCGCCTCCGCACCGGCGGGCGGACCGCCTGCATGGGCGCAGCAGATGCACCGCCGCCAGGCGCTCAATCACGGCACGACCATGGCCGCCCATGCCGTCCGCTCCGGTGACAGCCACGGCGGCGGCTCTTCCGTCAACATTTCCGAAAGTGACCGCTCATGAACATCT
>CAUJJI010000163.1 GCA_963205265.1 Pseudomonadota bacterium | reverse complement strand
TGGGAGCAACCCGACCCGCCGACGCCTCGCACCGCAGGGCTCGCAACCAGCCAAGCCTGTCGTGCCAGGCAAACCACAAGCGCCGGCCGTCCCGTGCGTGTGTTTCCTTCCCCGGCGTTATCCCGCATTCGCCAGCGGGGGTGAAGCTGTGTCCAAGATCCTCCCCCACAGGGGGAGGGGGACCGCCGGCGCAGCCGGTGGTGGAGGGGTGTCCCCCTCCGATCGAACGCTGACACCCCTCCGTCATTCGCTACGCGAATGCCACCTCCCCTTCCAGGGGAGGATCTATTGGTTCCTCTCCCATAGGGGAGGAGCTGGAGGGCAACGCCCCGAACTCCGCGCGCCTGCAGCGCCTAGAGGCGCAGCTTCAGGCAGACTTCCAGTCCGCCGGGCGCGAAGGCGAATTCGGCCGAGCCCTCGGTGCCTTGCAGGGCGCGGGTGATCATCCTCGTGCCGAAGCCGCCCTGCTGCGGCGGCTTGACGGGTGGGCCGCCGCTTTCGCGCCAGGTGAAGCCGAGAGTCGGGTTGCCCGCCTCGCTTTCCAGGTCCCAGCGAAATTCGACCTTGCCCTCGCGGTTGGACAGCGCGCCGTACTTCACCGCGTTGGTCCCCAGTTCGTAGAGCACCATGGTGAGGACCAGCGCCTTGTTGGCGGAAATCCCGACGTCCGGTCCGGTCATGACGATGCGCTCCGCATTGGCGCCGGTGAAGGGCGACAGCGCCTGCTCGACGAGCGCGCCTACCCCGATCGTTTCCCAGTCGTTGCGGGTCAGCAGGTCGTGCGCTTCGGCGAGCGCGTGCAGCCGGCTGATGAAGGCGGCCTTTTCTTCCGGCGGAGTTTCCTTCAGCGTCTGCGAAGCCAGCGCCTGGATCGTCGCCAGGGTGTTCTTCACCCGGTGCTTGATTTCGTGCAGCAGCAGGTCCTTCGCTTCCTGCGCGCGCTGGCGCTGGGCGATCTCGGCCTGGGCGGCATTGTGCAGCCGGGCATTGTCGATGGCTACTGCCGCCTGCGAGGCGATCGCCGCGATCAGCGTTTCCGTCACCGGTGCGAAGCGGCCCGGTTCCTCGTGGCCGAAGAACAGGCCACCGATGACGACGCCCGAACCCGAAACCACGGGCACCGCGAGGTAGCTGGCGACCGGCAGGTGGCCTTCCGGCATGCCGCGATGCGGCGCATTGCGGCCGTAGCGGGGATCGGCGCGGATGTCGTCCGAGCGGACGATCGTGGTCCCGGCGAAAGTTGGCCCGAAGATCACCGTGTTCCTCGGCATCCCGAGCTTGTCGAAGCTCTCGCGCGGGGCACCGGACAGGGCGTAGAGCTGGTAGCTCTCGCCCTCGCCGTTCCTGACGTTGTAGAAGAAGGCGCCGAACCTGGCGCCGCTGATCGCCGTCGCTTCGTCGGTCACCGCCTGCACGATGCGGTCGAGGTCGAGATCCTGCGAGATGATCCTGGCGACGCGGTTCAGCACCGCCAGATGCTCTGCCTGCTGGGCGAGCAGGGCTTCGGCGCGTTTCTTCTGGGTAATGTCGCGCGCGATCTTGGAAGCGCCGATCACCGTGCCGTCGCTGAGCCTGAGCGGCGAGACCGAGAGCGAGATGTCGACCAGGTCGCCCGACTTGTGGCGGCGGACGGTTTCGAAATGCTCGACGTGCTGGCCCTGGCGAAGGCGCTCGATGATGCGGCCTTCCTCGTCCTGGCGATCGAGGGGGATCAGAGTGAGGATCGACCGGCCGATGATCTCTTCCGGGCGATAGCCGAACAATCGCTCGGCCGCGCGGTTCCAGCTGGTGATCGTGCCGTCGAGCCGCTTGCTGATGATGGCGTCGTCCGAGGATTCGACGATTGCCGCGAGGCGCAGGGTATCGGCTTCGAGCGCGGACAGCGTCGCCTCGCTCACAACCGTGGCCCGTCGTGGATGGAAGTCGTCAACGCGTTCAGCCATGCCCTCAAGCTGGTGTACCATTTCCCACCCGATTTGATTTTTCCCTGCGTACGAAACTAACGAACGCCTAAATCGTTTCCCGTCGAATCGGATTTGGTTTCGGAGATTGGGGGCTCCTTTGAGCGATCTCAAATCGCCCACGGTACTCATCGTCGAGGATGAGTGGCTGGTCAGGATGGAGCTTGCCGATGCCTTCGATGCATTGGGCTTTGCCGTGGTCGAAAGCGCTTCGGCCGAGCAGGCGCTGGAGATTCTCTCCGCCCATCCGGACACGGCCCTGCTGGTCACCGACATCCGGCTGACCGGACCGCTCGACGGCTGGAGCCTGGCGATCGAGGCGCGGGCGATGAATCCCGCCCTCGCCGTCGTCTATCTTTCCGCCAATCCCCCGGTGCTCGACCGCATCGTCGAAGGCGGCGTCTTCATCGACAAGCCGGCGCTGATGGAAACCGTTACCGAGGCGGCGATGGAGCTGCTGAAGCGAGCCGAATAGCCGGCTCAGGCTTGCGGGGCATGGCCCAGGGCCGGGTCCTCGGAGCCGGGAAAGCGGGCGCACCAGCGAGCGAAGGCCTCGTCGCCGACGAAGGGATTTTCGCGGCGCTCGTGACCGATCGTCGAAGTGGGACCGTGGCCGGGAACGAAGCCGACGTCGTCGCCCAGGGTGAACAGCCTGGAGCGGATCGAATGGATCAGCAGCGGCAGGTTGCCGTCGGGGTGTTCCCAGGCGCCGATGGTGTGGCGGAACAGGATGTCGCCGACGAAGGCCTGGCGCCGGCTGCGGCTGAAATAGGCGACATGGCCCTGGCAGTGGCCGGGGCAATGCAGGACCTCCAGTTCCTCTTCGCCGAAGCGGATGCGGTCGCCGTGTTCGAGCCAGCGGGCCGGGACATAGGTCCTGGCCGGGACGCCGTAGCGCTCGCCCATCTGCTCGAGCCGGGCGACGACATGCTCGTCGCCGCGATGCGGCCCCTCGATGCGGGCGCCGGTCATCTCGGCGAATTGCGCCGCGCCGCCGCAGTGATCGAAGTGGCCGTGAGTGATCAGCGCGACTTCGGGCTCGAGCTCGAGCAGCTCGATGAAGTTGAGGATTTCCGAAAGGTCGCCGCCGGGATCGATCACCGCCGCCCGGCTGGTCTTCTCGCACCAGACGATCGAGCAGTTCTGCGCATAGCGCGTGACCGGGAGGATTTCGAATTCCATTGCCCGACTATGGCAGGCCGCTCGCCGCGTGCAAAGGCGGTCAGCGCCGGCGCAGCGTGTAGATCACGTTGTCGAGAGCGAACATGGCGGTGGCGTAATCGACGAAGTGGAAGTCGATGGCGCCCTCGCAGTCGGTCTGCAGCGTCGTCACCGGCGCGCCGGCGCGGAAGCCGAGCGCCTGGGCCTGGAGGATGGGTTGGGTCAGGTTGCCCTGGAACAGGCCTTCGGGCGGCACTTCGACCATGTGGTAGTCCGGCCGGTCGCAGCCGAGCGGCGGCGGCGCGTCGATCGCGTCCCACAGGAAGATCACCTTGCGCCGGACCAGGCCCTGGCTGAGATAGGGATCGGTCGCGGTGGCGGGATCGACCCAGGGCGCGGGCCGGGCCTGGGAGATCATCCACACGCCGTAGAAGGGAATGCGCATCTCGCGAGCCTGGATCGGCGTCGTGGCCAGCGCCAGCATCAGGGCGGCAAGGCCTGCCAGTCGCCGAACGTGTCTCATGCTTAGCTCCCCCTGGTCGGACCTCCCCGATGACTATGGAAGCGCGGCCCGCTCTTCAATGAAAATCCCGCGAATTGGGAATGACGCGGACATTGCGGGGATGGCCGCGGACGGGATCGCGGCTGCCCTGGACCGGCCGCTCGACGTGATCGGCCCGCGACAGCTCGGGAGCCAGCGGATCGTCGGAAAGCCGGTCGAGCAGCGGGGTGCCGTCGGCCAGCTGGGTGGCGATGACGTGGACCACCCCGTCGTCGTATTCGACGCGGCCGCGCACTTCCAGCAGCCGCGCGCCCATGATCACCTTGCGGAAGCGCTCCATCAGGTGCGGCCAGACGACGATGTTGGCGACGCCGGTCTCGTCCTCGATGGTGATGAAGACGACGTTCTTGGCGCTGCCCGGCCGCTGGCGGACCAGCACGACGCCGGCCACCTGCACGGTCGAGCGATACTTGCGCCGGCCGAGATCGGCGGCCCGGGCAAAGCCGCGCTCGGCCAGCAGGGCGCGCAGGAAAAGCAGGGGATGCGCCTTCAGCGAAAGGCGGTGGGTCTGGTAGTCGGCGACGACTTCCTCCGACAGCGGCATCATGGGCAGGCGGGTGCGGACCCGCTCGGCGCCTTCCTCGCGCACTCTCGCCGCGGCGAACAGCGGCAGCTCGGGCACGGAGATCAGGCTGCGCGCATCCCACAGCGCCTGCCGCCGCGACAGCCCCAGCGAGGAGAATGCGTCCGCCGCGGCAAGCCGCTCGACCTGCGAGGGAGGCAGCTTCGCCCGGTCGCGCAGGGCCGCGACATCGGCGAAGGGCTCCCCTCCCCGCGCGGCGACGAGCCGGGCCGCCGCATGCTCGGGGAAGCCGTCGACCTGCCGGAAGCCGAGGCGCAGGGCGACGCGGGAATCGATATTGCCTCCCTGATCCTCCCCAGAATGGGGAGGGGGACCGCGACGCGCAGCGGCGTGGTGGAGGGGGCTCTCCTCATCGCTGCTGCGCCTGGAGGCTTGCCCCCCAAGCCTGGAGGCTTGCCCCCCACGGAACGCCGTGCCTGGAGGATAGCCCCCTCCACCATGCTTCGCATGGTCCCCCTCCCCGTCCCGGGGAGGATTTTTCTCCAGATGTTCCAGCGTACAATCCCACTCGCTGTGATTGACGTCGACCGGCAGCACCACGACCCCGTGCTCGCGCGCGTCGCGGACGATCTGCGCGGGGGCGTAGAAGCCCATCGGCTGCGAGTTGAGCAGGCCGCAGGCGAAGGCGGCGGGGTAGTGGCACTTGATCCAGCTCGACACGTAGACCAGCTTGGCAAAGCTCGCGGCGTGGCTTTCGGGGAAGCCGTATTCGCCGAAGCCCTTGATCTGGCTGAAGCAGCGCTGGGCGAAGTCGGGATCGTAGCCGCGCCGGACCATGTTGCCGACCATCAGCTCCTCGAGCTCGTAGACCATCCCGCGCGAGCGGAAAGTGGCCATGGCCTTGCGCAGCGCGTTGGCCTGCTTGCTGTCGAACTTGGCGGCGTCGATGGCGATCTTCATCGCCTGCTCCTGGAAGATCGGCACGCCGAAAGTGCGCTCGAGGATGCTGCGCAGCTCGTCGGGCGGGCCGTGCTCGGGGCCCGGCGCGGGGATGACCACGGTCTCGGCGCCGCGGCGGCGCTTGAGATAGGGGTGGACCATGTCGCCCTGGATCGGGCCGGGCCGGACGATCGCCACCTGGACGACGAGGTCGTAGAACTCCTTCGGCCGCAGCCGCGGCAGCATGTTCATCTGCGCGCGGCTTTCGACCTGGAACACGCCGAGCGAATCCCCCTTCTGCAGCATGGTGTAGACCGCGGGGTCTTCCTGCGGGACGGTGTGCAGCTCGAGCTTGCGCCCATGGTGCGCGCCGATCAGCTCGAAGCACTTGCGGATGCAGGTCAGCATGCCGAGCGCGAGGATGTCGACCTTGAGGATGCCGAGCTCGTCGATGTCGTCCTTGTCCCATTCGATGAAGCTGCGCTCGGGCATGGCGCCGTTGCCGATCGGCACGGTCTCGGTCAGCGGGCGCTCGGTCAGGATGAAGCCGCCGACGTGCTGCGACAGGTGGCGCGGCATGCCGATCATCTGCTCGGTGAGCCTGAGCACGCGCTGCAGGTAGGGATCCTTGCCGTCGAGCCCGGTCTCGGCGACGTTCCTCTCGCCGATCTCGCGCCCGTAGCCGCCCCAGACGGTCCGCGCGAGCGCGGCGGTGACGTCCTCGCTCAGCCCCATGGCCTTGCCCACCTCGCGGATCGCCATGCGCGGGCGGTAGTGGATCACCGTGGCGCAGAGCCCGGCGCGGTGGCGGCCGTAGTGCTCGTAGATGTGCTGGATCACTTCCTCGCGGCGCTCGTGCTCGAAATCGACGTCGATGTCGGGCGGCTCGTCGCGGTCCTCGGAGATGAAGCGGTCGAACAACAGCTGGTGCCTGGTCGGGTCGACCGCGGTGATCCCCAGGCAGAAGCAGACCGCCGAATTGGCCGCCGAGCCGCGCCCCTGGCAGAGGATCTCCGGCTCGCGGCTGCGGGCGAAGCGGACGATGGCGTGGATGGTCAGGAAATAGCGGGCGATCCGCTTCTTCTCGATCAGCGCCAGTTCGCGGAGCAGCGTCTGCTTCACGCTTTCCGGCACCCCTTCGGGATAGCGGTCCCGCGCCCCTTCCCAGGTCAGCCGCGCGAGATACTGCTGCGCGTCGAGCCCGTCGGGATAGGCTTCCTCGGGATATTCGTAGCGCAGCTCGTCGAGGCTGAAGGCGCAGGCATCGGCCACGTCCCGGGCGGCGGCAAGGGCATGCGGCCAGTGCCGGAACAGCCTCGCCATCTCCTCGGGCCCCTTCAGGTGGCGCTCGGCATTGGGCTGGAGCAGCAGCCCGGCCCGGGCCACCGTGGTCTTGTGGCGGATCGCGGTCATCACGTCCTGCAGCGGCCGCCGCTCGGGCGCGTGGTAGAGCACGTCGTTGGTCGCCAGCAGGGATAGGCCGTTGGCCCGGGCCAGCGCGTCGAGCCGCTCGATCCGGGCGATATCGCCGCCGTTGTAGAGATAGGCCGCGGCGATGTGGCGCATGGTGGGGAGTTGCGCGACCAGGTGGGGCACTATCTGGGCGAAGGGCGCCGCAAGCCGCTCCCCGTCAGGGGATGGATCGGAGTGGGGGCTCTCCGGATCGAGCCTTGCTTCGTGGGGAGAGCCCCCGCCCCGGCCCCCTCCCCTGACGGGAAGGGGAACCACGTTGCTTTCTACCGCCACCGTGAATTCCGCCGCAAGCTCTGCCGGCGGCAGCAGGATCAGCTGCACCCCCTCGGCATGGCCGGCCAGCATGGCCAGCGAGATCTCGCAGACGCCCTTGTCCTGCCAGTCGCCGTCGAGCTTGCTCATGCGGCCCGCCGAGATCAGGCGGCAAAGCCGGCCGTAGGCCGCGCGGTCGGTGGGATAGGCGAGGAAGCAAAGGCCCTCGACCGTCTCGATCCGGCAGCCGATCAGCGGGCGCAGCTTGAGCTTCTTCGCCTCGGCATGGACGCGCACCACCCCGGCCATCGAATTGGCGTCGGCAATGCCCAGCGCGTCGTAGCCCAGCCCATGCGCGGCCAGCACCAGGTCGACCGGCTCCGAGGCGCCGCGCAGGAAGGAAAAGCAGCTGACCAGCCCCAGCTCGACGAAAGGCGCGCGCGGCGGCTCGGGCAGGCTCGCGGTGTCGATGGCCAGGGTGCGGCGGCCGGGAGTGAGCGGGGCGTCGGGCATGGCCTAGGGGAACATCCCCTGCAGGAACCATTCGGGCGCGCCGCCACGGCCGTCCCCGGCAAAGCCCGAGCGGTAGATCCAGTAGCGCCGCCCTTCCCCGTCCTCGATCCGGTAATAGTCGCGCAGCCGGGCAGTGGACTTTTCCCGCCACCATTCGGGCGCGATCCGCTCCGGCCCTTCGGCGCGCAGCACCTCGTGCGTCCGGCCGCGCCAGCGGAAGCGCCGCGGCGGGCCTTCGGGCAGGGCATAGAGCACGGCGATCGCCTCGGGCCGGTCGAGCAGCTTGAGCGGGCGCGCGTGGAAGGCGAATTCGTCCTGCACCGGCGATTGCGGCGCCATGGGGCCCTGCCAGCGCTGCGCCCGCTCGGGGATGTGGCTGCCGCAGGGCACCGGGCGGCGCACGGCATCGGCGCCGAGGCGCGCCGTCAACCGGTCGATGCAGGCGGCCAGGCTGGTGCCCTGCCGCTCGGCCGCGGCCTCGATATCGGCCTGCAGGAGGTGCAGCGGCATGGTCCAGGCGGCACGCAGGGCGACCAGCTCGATGCCGAAGCCGGCATCGATCCCATCGAGCTTCTCGCCGAACAGGCGGATCATGTGCGCGGCGTCGCGGCTGGGTTCGGACAGGCCCAGTTCGCGCAGCAGCACCTTGCCGTCGACTTTCCACAGCCCCAGCTCGAGCCGCCGCGCCCCCTCCCGCCGGCCTTCGAGCAATCGCGCCATGTCGGCGGCCAGGTCGGCGACGACGCGGTCGAGCAGGCTGCGATGGCGGATCGGCTCCACCAGCCGGCGCTGGACGACGGGGATCTCCACCGGCAGCACCGGCAGCAGCGGTTCCGGCACCCGGCCGAGCAGCTGGTCCAGGCGGATCAGCGGATTGGTGTCGGGCGCGCTGCGGTTGCGGAAGCGCCGGGCCAGGGCATCGCGCTCGACCTCGCGCAGGTCGTCGATGCGCTTCAGGCCGAGCCGGCGCAGCAGCAGGACCGTCGCTTCCTCGAGCCGGAGAGCGGCGACCGGCAGCGCGCCCAGACGGGCGGCGGCATCGTCGTCCGGCGAAAGGATCGCGTTGCCGGGACCGAAATGGGCAAGGCCCCAGGCCGCGCCCGCGGTTGCGGCGATGGCCGGGCGCGCCTGCAGCCGGCGGCGCTCGAAAGCGCGCTGCACATCGCCGAGCAGGCCGTGCTCTCCCCCGAAGAGATGGCCGGCGCCGGTGACGTCGACGACCAGGCCGTCGGGCGGATCGATGGCGCTCCAGGGACCCCAGCGCTGCGCCCAGATCGCCAGCTCGCGAAGGAACTCCAGGTCGCCGCCGGGATCGAACGGCGCCACCGCCAGCTGGGGGCAGAGCGCCCGGGCATCGGCCAGCATCATGCCGGCACGCGCGCCGGCCGCCCGCCCGGCGGCATTGGCGGCAGCGATGCGCGGACCGTGCGCGGTCTCGGCGATCAGCGCCAGCGGGGCGGCGTCTTCGCCTTCGCCTTCGCCGATGCCTTCACCCAGCCGCCAGCGATCGATCGCCAGCCGTGGCAGCCAGATCGCCAGGATGCGGCGCGGCAGGAGACTGGAAGGCGGGAGCCGGGTCGGCGACGAGCGAGCTTCCGTCATCGCGCAATATCCATGTTCCGGGGAGGTGGCTGCGGGAGCGAAACAGTTCGGCCCGCCAGGTGGGAATGCCGGGCGCTTCGGAATTCCAGCGCGGCGGCGGCGAAGGCGCGGAATGCACATCCCAGCGCATCCTTGCCGAACTCAGGTCGCGGCAGGCATCGACCCGGACCAGCCAGAGCGGCACGCCGTGGCGCTCCGCCGCCAGGCTGAGGCGGCGCGAGGCGGTGAAGTCCAGCGCCTTGGGATTGCCGGCGATCTCGCCGACGACGAAGGCCATGTCGCGGCAGCGCACCCCTTCCTCCAGGGCGAACAGGGCTTCCTGGGGCGTGCGGGCGGCGACATGGATCAGGCGATGGCGCAGCCGGGCAGGCAGGCCGGGGCGGAACGGGCGGCCGGTGAGCCTGATCGCCGCGGCATCCTGCACCCACAGCCAGGCGCGCTCGTCGGAAGCGGCGGCCAGGGGACCGGCTGCCGCCGCCCCTGCCTGGTCCAGCGCGAGAGCGAGAGCCAGGGCGGCGCCGCTGCCTTCATGGCCGGACGCGAAGACCTCTCCATGCCGCGAAGCCACCGGCCCCGGACGCCAGTGGCCGGCGCGATTTCCCGGGAGGGAAGCGAGAGGAAGCGAATCGGGCATATGTTCGCATTATGTTCTCATTTCGAGGGATGTGCAATTGTCTGTCAGGATGCCGGCGTGCGGGGCGTGCGCGGACAAGGCGAAGACGTCGTCCCGGGCATGACCCGGGACCGCCGGCCTCGTCGATGGAGCGTTCCGCCAGGAGGAGGGCGGTCCCGGGTCAAGCCCGGGACGACGTGTAGCGCCCCCTCAATCCAGCGAGGCCCCCGGCATCGGCGCCACGGGCTGCGGCGGTATGTCGGGATCTTCCTCGTGCACCTCGACCAGCCCGCGCCCGACGTGGCTGTGGTTGCGGCTGTAGAAGGCGTAGATCACCAGGCCGAACACCGCCCAGCCGGCGAACAGGCTCAGCGTGTAGATCGACAGGCTGAAGAACAGGTAGAGGCAGCCGATCACCGCCAGCGGTGCGACGATGTTGACCGCCGGGGTGCGGAACGGCCGGGCGCGATTGGGGTCGGTCCGCCGCAGCACCATCACCGCGATCGCCACCATGGCGAAAGCGAACAGCGTCCCCGAGTTCGAGATGTCGGCCAGCGCACCCACCGGGAACAGCGCCGAGAAGAAAGCGACGAAGATGCCGGTGATGATCGTCACCACGTGCGGCGTGTGGTACTTGGGGTGGATCCGGCTCAGCGCTTCGGGCAGCAGGCCGTCGCGGCTCATGACGAAGAAGATGCGCGTCTGGCCGTACATCATCATCAGCACGACCGAAGGCAGCGCCAGGCCAGCGGCAAGGCCGACAAGGTTGCCGACCTGCTGCCAGCCGATCGAGCGCAGCGTCCAGGCCAGCGCTTCCTTCGAGCAGACGACCACTTCGGTCGCCTGCGCGGCGCAGGCCTTGGCCAGTTCGGGGCTGCCGGGCGAGATGCCCTGGCCCGAGGCATCGAGCAGCGGCTGCGCGCCGACGCTGCCGATCACGCCCGAGGCGACGAGCAGGTAGAAGACGGTGCAGATCGCGAGGCTGCCGATCAGCCCGATCGGCATGTTGCGCTGCGGGTTCTTGGTCTCTTCCGCCGCGGTGGAGACCGCATCGAAGCCGACGTAGGCGAAGAAGATCGAAGCCGCCGCGGCCGAGATGCCGGCGAAACCGAGCGGGGCGAACGGCTCGAAGTTCGCGGAGTTCATCACCGGCAGGGCAAGGAAGCAGAACAGCGTCAGCGCCGCGATCTTCACCGCCACCAGGATGGCGTTGACGAAAGCGCTCTCGCGCGTGCCGATCACCAGCAGCCAGGTCACGAACAGCGAGATGACGAAGGCCGGGACGTTGAACACCCCGCCGTCGATCGGCCCGCGCGTCAGCGTCAGCCCGAGGTCCCACCCGAGGAATTCGCGCAGCAGCCCGACGAAATAGCCCGACCAGCCCACCGCCACGGCCCCGGCAGCGACGGCATATTCGAGGACCAGCGCCCAGCCGACCATCCAGGCCAGCAGTTCGCCCATCACGGCATAGCTGTAGGTATAGGCCGAGCCGGATACCGGCACCATCGAGGCCATCTCGGAATAGCAGAGCGCCGCTACCGCGCAGACCAGGCCGGCGATGACGAAGCTCAGCAGCATGCCCGGCCCCGCCTTCTGCGCCGCCTCGGCAGTCAGCACGAAGATGCCGGTGCCGATGATCGCACCCACGCCGAGCAGCGTCAGCTGGAAAGCGCCCAGCGAGCGATGCAGGGCTTTCTTCTCGGCCGTGGCAAGAATGGCGTCGAGCGGCTTGACGCGTCCGAACATGCAGGTCCCCTTCCCAGAGCGATCAGCGGCGGAAGCTATCGCAATGCACAGCATTGGCAAGGGCTTGGGCGGAGTCATCCACGGTCGCGGCGTTCCCGCACCTGGGTTCGTCATTTCCGCGCAGGCGGGAATCCATCTCCCGCCAGTCGAGCATGGGGCAACGAATGGGTGATGGGTCCCCGCCTGCGCGGGGATGACGAAGTGTTTGCGGGGATGACGAAGGTGTTCCCGGCGATGACGAGGGCGTTCCCGGCGATGACGAGGGTGTTCCCGGCGATGACGAGGGTGTTTGCACGATGGCGAGGGTTTTTGCGGGGATGGCGAGGCTGTTTGCGGGGATGGCGAATGCGGGTGTTCCAAACCACCCCGGTCCTGGTCTAAAGGGAACCATGTCCACCACCTTCCAGCTCGACACCGCCACCAGCCGCGCCAATCCCACGCCGGCGCCGATGAAGCGCCTGACCGTGCCGGCGCTGCGCAAGCGCAAGGTCGATGGCGTCACTGCCGAGCCGATCGTCATGCTCACCGCCTATACCGCGCGGCAGGCGCAGCTGCTCGACGCCCATTGCGACCTGCTGTTGGTCGGGGATTCGCTCGGCCAGGTGATCTACGGCCTGCCGTCGAGCGTGCCGGTCACGCTCGACATGATGGCGGCGCACGGCGCGGCGGTGGTGCGCGGCAGCTATCACGCCGTCGTCGTCGTCGACATGCCCTTCGGCAGCTACGAGCAGTCGCCGGCCCAGGCCTTCGCCAATGCCTCGCGCCTGCTCAAGGAGACCGGCTGCGCCGGAGTCAAGCTCGAGGGCGGAGAGGCCATGGCCGAGACCGTCGCCTTCCTCGTCCAGCGCGGCGTGCCGGTGATCGGCCACGTCGGCCTGACCCCGCAGGCGGTCAACGTGCTCGGCGGCTACAATTCGCGCGGGCGCGACGCGGCCGAAGCGAAGAAGATCGTCGCCGATGCCGTGGCGCTCGACCGGGCCGGGGCCTTCGCCGTGGTCGTCGAAGGCGTGGTCGAGCCGATCGCCGTCGAAGTCACCCGGGCCCTCGCCTGCCCGACCATCGGCATCGGCGGCTCGGCGCAGTGCGACGGGCAGGTGCTGGTGACCGAGGACATGCTCGGCATGTTCGAGCGCGTGCCCCGCTTCGTGAAGCGCTATGCCGAAGTCGGCGAAGTCATCTCGGACGCCGTGGCGCGCTATGCGGCCGACGTGCGGGCAAGGACTTTCCCCGGGATCGAGCAGACCTACCAGCCGAGGTAGGCTGCCCCCCCGGCGCGGGCCGGGGATGCAATTGCGGACCTATTCGGCGTCCCGCTGCAACCGCCCCGCGATCGGTGCCGCCACCACCATCTGCGACAGGTGATAGACCAGCAGCGGCAGCAGCACGATGCCGGCCGTCGCGGGCGGGAACAGCACCGTCGCCAGCGGCGCGCCCATCGCCACGCTTTTCTGCGCCCCGGCGAACAGCATGGCAATGCGATCGCCGCGCGGCAGGTTCAGCATGCCGGCCAGCAGCCAGGCGCCGCCGTAGCCCACCACCAGCAGCAATGCGCAGCCGGCCACCAGGCCGGACCACGCCGCCAGGTCGACCCGCTGCCATATGCCCTGCTCGACCGCTCCCGAAAAGGCGACGTAGACGGCAATGCCGATCGAGCTGCGGTCCATCAGCGTGATCGCCCGCCGGTGATCGGCCACCCAGCGGCGAGTGAGGCCTTGCAGCAGCTGACCGACGAGGAACGGCAGCAGCAGCATCGTCACCACTTTCACCAGCGCCTCGCCGTGGAACGCGGCCGCCTTGCTCCCCGCCAGCAGCGAGAACAGCGGCGCGCTGACGAAGACGCCGAGGATGTTGATCAGCGCCGCGGCGACGACCGAGCTGGCGACATTGCCGCCGGCCAGCGAGCTGTAGGCCGTCGCCGACTGGATCGTCGACGGAAGCACGCCGAGATAGAGGAAGCCCAGCGCGAGCGTCGCCGGCAGGAACAGGCTGCCGGCTTGCCACAGCAGCCAGCCGGCCGCGGCCATGACGACGAAGACGAAGATCGTCAGCGGTACCAGCAACCGGTGGTTGCCCAGCCCGGCCAGCACCTCGCGGCGCGACAGCCGCAGCCCGTAGAGCAGGAACAGGATGAAGACCGCCGTGTTCGAGACGACCTGCGCCACGGCCCGCGCCTCGCCTGTGACGGGCAGCAGCGAAGCGAGCAGCGTCGCCGCCACGATCAGCTTCACCATGGGATCGATGCGCGCGAGCAAGGGGTCAGCGCTTAGACATGCGCACGGGCGGCGCCGGAGTGCCGAGGAAGCGCGGGGCCGGCGCCGGCTGCACCAGCCCGTCCGCAACGACGAACGTGCCGCGCGCCACGTTGTGCGGATGGTTCGGCGCCTCGGCCAGGCTGAGCACCGGCGCGAAGCAGATGTCGGTATCCTCCATGATCGCGCACCATTCGTCGCGCGTCCTGGTCAGGAAGATCTCCCGGATCCGCGCCCTGAGTTCCGGCCAGCGGGCGGGATCGGCGTCCTGCGCGAAAGCCGGGTCTCCGGCCAGGCCGAGCGCTTCCATCAGCATGGCGTAGAACTGCGGCTCGATCGAGCCGATCGCGACGAACTTGCCGTCGGCGGTCTCGTAGGTGTTGTAGTAGGGGGCGCCGCCGTCGAGGACGTTCGTTTCGCGCGCGTCGCGCCACATGCCGTTGCCCAGCAGCGAATAGGTCATCGCCGAAAGGATCGCTGCCCCGTCGAGCATGGCGCAGTCGATCACCAGGCCCTTGCCGGTCGTCCGGGCGGAGAGGATCGCGGCGAGGATGCCGAAGGCGAGCAGCATGCCGCCGCCGCCGTAGTCGCCGACGACATTGACCGGCGCCATCGGCCGCTCTGCCGGTCCATAGGTATGGAGGGCGCCGGACAGCGCCACATAGTTGATGTCGTGCCCGGCCCGCGGCGCCTTCGGCCCGTCCTGCCCCCAGCCGGTCATCCGTCCCACGACCAGGCGCGGATTGCGCGCGAGCAGCAGGTCCGGCGCCAGGCCCAGCCTTTCGAGCACGCCCGGGCGATTGCCTTCGATGAAGGCATCGGCGGTCTCGACCAGTTCCAGCAGCTGCGCGACGGCTTCCGGCTGCTTGAGGTCGAGCGCGACGCGCTCGCGGTTGCGGTTGATCGCGTCCCGCGCGCCGAAGTCGCCGAAGCGTTCGCTGTCCGGCCGCTCGATGCGGATCACGCGGGCACCGTGGTCCGCCAGCATCATGCCGGCAAAGGGTGCCGGCCCGATTCCCGCAAGTTCGACGACGGTAATCCCTGCCAGGGCGCCGGGCATGGTTCTCTCCCCCTCCGTACTAGGCTCAGCGCTTGCCGGAGACGGGCGCGAATGTCGAGAGCGTCGATGCGGTCGGTCAGCCTTGCGGGCGGGCATCCCGGCGGCGGCGCGCCTCGGCCTGCAGGGGCGTGTCGCCGATCGAGCGCTGGGCCTGGAGCAGCAGCGCGCGGGCGGTGTTGGGCCGCCGGCCGCCGGCCGCGAGCGCCAGGCCGAAAGCCTGGGCGGCGAGCGGGCTCGCGGGCTGGATCCTGTAGGCCCGGCTAGCCGTCGCGACGGCTGCCCCGGCATCGCCGGACTGCAACTGCGCGAGCGCGAGATCGGAAAGCAGGCGCACGTCGCGCCCGGCACCTCGCGCCTGCAGTCCGCTGAGCAGCGCCCTCGCCCGCCGCCAATCGCCTGCCTGCACCGCCCGCTCGGCAGCGAGCCGCGCAGCCGCGGCGCTGGCCGGGTGAGCGGCGAGATAGCTGCCGGCCAGTTCGTCGCCACGCTCCGGTTCCCCCGAGAGACGATGCGCCGAGACCATCCGCAGCATCAGCGTCTCCGGCAGGCGGATCTGCGCGGCGGCACGGTATTGCGCCAGTGCGGCCTGGCCGTTGCCCTGCCCCAGCAGGCCGTCGCCGGCGCGCACGAGGCTGTCGAAATTGCCGGGGTCGACGGCGGGGGCCGGCCGCGCGAACGGATCGTCGGCTTGCCCGGTCGGCACGGCGGCAAGCTGCCCGGGCAGCGGCCACGATGCGCGCGCCACGGCGGCGCGGTCGAGCAGCGCCGCCGCCTGCTCGCGATCGCCCAGCGCCTCGTGCGAGCGGGCGAGCAGAGTCAGCAGATAGGGCGAGGCCTGCGGCTCGTCGCCAGCCGGGGAAAAGCGGATCAGCAGCTGCCGGTATTCGCCGGCGAGATAGAGCGAACGGACCAGCAGCAGCAGGATCCGCTCGTTGCCCGGCTGGCGGCGGTGCAGGTCCTCGAAGGCCTCGGCGGCGAGGACATGGTTGCCGGCGCGCAGCTCGAGCACGCCTTCGAGCAGGCGCTTGCCCGGCATCTCGCCTAGCCGGTCGCCGACGCGGCCGAGCAGCTTGCGGGCGAGGTCGTCGTTGCCCGCCCGCGCGGCCAGGACCGCCTGGAGGTAGAAGGCGCGGGCATTGCCGGGATCGACGGCGAGCAGCTTGCGGGTGACCGCGAGCATGTCCCTGGCCCGGCCGAGATCGCCGAGCGTCGCGGCATATTCGCCGAGGACCGGCACATCGTCGGGCGATCGCGCGAGGGCCGCCTCGAACCATGGCAGCGAAGCGACGAGCCCGCGCTGGTCGCGCACGATCTGGCCGCGCAGCTCGAGCACCCTGACGTTCGTCGGATCGAGGTCGAAGGCATAGTTGGCAGCGTCGAGCGCCAGCACGTGCTCGCCGCCGGCATAGCGCAGCCGCGCGATCTCGACCCACATCGCCGCGTCCTTGGGCGTCAGGGCGATGACCCGGTCGAAAGCGGCGCCGGCGGCGGGCAGGTTGCCCTCCAGCCGCTCGAGCCGGGCCAGCGTGCGGAAGCCGAGCGCCGCCGTATGCGCGGTGAAGCGCCCGGGTGCGAGCCAGCTGCGGGCCCGCTCCAGTTCGCCCTGCGCGATCAGCGCCTCGCCCATGTAGGCGGCCACCGCCTCGCGCGCGGCGCCGTCGGCCATCGCCTGCTTGAGGCGGACTTCCGCGGCGATGCCGTCGCCGGCGGCGATATCGGCCTGGGCCTTGGCGACCAGCTCGGCGGCTTTCTCCAGGTTCGCCGCCTGGCCGGCCGCGCCCGGCGCGAGCAGCAGCAGCGCGGCAAGCGCAGCCGCAATCCGTCGCAGGAATGTCAGGTCACGCGTGGAGGTCATATTGCTTGAGCAGGTCGTAGAGCGTCGGCCGGCTGACGCCCAACAGCTTCGCGGTGCTCGAGATGTTCCCTTCGCTGCGCGCCAATGCGTGGCGGATGACCTTGCGATCGGTGCGCTCGCGGGCGCTCTTGAGATTGAGCGCGTTCACCGCTTCGGCGTCGAGTTCGGCAAGATCGAGGTCGGCGGCCGAGACCAGCTTCTCGTCGGCCATGATCACCGCGCGCTTCACCCGGTTTTCCAGCTCGCGGACGTTGCCAGGCCAGGGCCAGGCGTCGATCGCCGCCAGCGCATCGGCGGAAAAGCCGCGCACCTTGGGATTCATCTCCTTGGCGAAGCGCGCCAGGAACGCCTTGGCGAGCAGCGTCGCGTCGCCCGGCCGTTCGGCCAGGCTGGGGATCTTCACGACGATCTCGGCCAGGCGATAGAACAGGTCCTCGCGGAAGCGGCCGTCGGCGATCATCGCCTCGAGGTCCTGGTGGGTGGCGCAGACGATGCGGGTGTCGACCGCGATCGAGCTGCGCGAGCCGATCCGCTCGATCACCCGCTCCTGCAGGAAGCGCAGCAGCTTGACTTGCAGCTGCAGCGGGATGTCGCCGACCTCGTCGAGGAACAGCGTGCCGCCGTCGGCCTGCTCGATCTTGCCCTCGGTGGTCTTGACCGCGCCGGTGAAGGCGCCCTTCTCGTGGCCGAACAGCTCGCTTTCGAGAAGGTTCTCGGGGATCGCCGCGCAGTTGATGGCGATGAAGGCCCCGGCCGCGCGATCGCTCGCCTCGTGGAGGCCGCGGGCGAGAAGCTCCTTGCCGGTTCCGCTGGCACCGAGCAGCATGACCGAGACGTTGGTATTGGCCACGCGCTCGATCGTGCGGGCGACGCGGATCATCTCGGGCGCGGCGGTCATCAGCCGGCCGAGCACGCGATCGTCCTTCGACCCCTTGGCGGCGAGGCGGCGGTTCTCTTCCTCGAGGCGATGGAGCTGCCAGGCACGGCGGACGATCAGGCCGATCGTGTCGATGTCGACCGGCTTCTGGTAATAGTCGTAGGCCCCCTTGGCGATGGCCTGCAGGGCGCTCTCGCGAGCGCCGTGGCCGGTGGCGACGATGACCTTGGTGTCGGGCTTCACCGCCATGATCTCGTCGAGCACGGCGAAGCCCTCGCTGGTCCCGTCGGGATCGGGTGGCAGGCCGAGGTCGAGCGTCACCACCGGCGGCTCTTCCGAACGCAGCGCCGCCAGCGCGGCCGCGCGATCGCCGGCGACGATCACGTCGAAGTCCTCGTAGGCCCATTTGAGCTGAGCCTGCAGGCCGGGGTCGTCCTCGACGATCAGCAGCTTGGGAAGCTGCCTGGACTTGGTGTCGCTCATGATGCTTCTCTCTGCTCGGTGCTGGCGAAATTCTGGTAAAGCGTGGTGGTGGTGGCGAGCGGCAGGCGCACGACGAAGCGCGAGCCCAGCCCTTCGCGGGATTCGACGTCGAGCCGGCCGCGCATCGACTTGACCAGCTCGCGCGCCTCGAAGGCGCCGATCCCGAAGCCGCCGGGCTTGGACGACACGAACGGCTTGAACAGCTGCTTGCGGACGAATTCCGGAGCCATGCCGCAACCCGAATCGACGACTTCGAAGCGAGCATGCAGCGCGTCGCAAGTGACCGTCAGGAAGACCGGGGAATCGGCGGCGCTGGCGTCGATCGCATTCTGGATCAGGTGGACGAGCACCTGCTCGAGCGAATCGCGGTTGGCCGTCACCGTGGCGTCCTGGCATTCGGCAAGGACGACCAGGTGCCCGCCGCGGAAGCGCTCGACCACCGCGCGCGCCACGTCCGCCGCCGGCACCTCTTCCAGGCGCTCGACCGCATTGCCGCCGTAGCGGGAAAGCCGGGTCAGCAGGGCATTGAGCTTCTCGGTCGAATTGCGCAGCGTCACCAGCATGTCGTCGCGGAAAGCCGGCTTGTCGGCATGCAGCTCGGCATTGCGCGCCAGCAGGCTCAGCTGGCTCGCCAGGTTCTTGATGTCGTGCATGACGAAAGCGATGCGGCGGTGGAAATCGTCGAAGCGCGCCGCTTCGGCCAGGGCTTCCTGGCCGGCATGCTCGGCGAGGTAGCTGGCCAGCTGCCGGCCGACGACGCGCAGCAGGTCGAAGTCCTCCCAGTCGAACTTGCGCGAGATCGGCGGGCGCGCGAGCACCACCATGCCGACGAGCTTCTCGTAGTGGATCAGCGGGACCAGCGCCCAGGCCCGCGGGTGCTCGCACAGCCAGGCCGGGACGTGGAGCGTCTCGCCGCGCTTGTCGCGGCCGGCGCGCAGGTCGTCGAGATCGGCGATGAAGCCCTCGCGCTCGAAGAAGGGCACCGACTTCGCCGGCAGGGCTACGGCCGGGACCGCGATCTCGGGCCATTGCCAGCGTGCGGCCAGCGTCAGGTCGCCGTGGTCGCCGTGCGCCAGCAGCAGGCCGCCGGGGCTCTCGGCAATATCGGCGACGGCCTGGACCACGCGCTGGCCAAGCGGCGCGTCCTCGTCGCCGATATTGCCGATCGTGCGGGTGAAGCGCAGCCATTCCGCGCGATAGTCGTAGCGGTGCTGGAACAGGTGCTTGGCCAGCGTGACCCTGAGCCAACCCCGCAGCCGCCCCGAAGGCAGGACCAGGATCGCCAGCACGCTGGCCACGGTCAGGAAGCCGAGCTCCATCAGCCGGGCGAAGTCTCCCCCGGCATAGGCCAGCCACTGGGCGATCGTCACCATCGCGATCAGGTAGATGCCGATGAGCAGCAGCGAGACCGTCTGGAACGTCACCGTGCGCGACGGCCGGATGCGCAGGGCGTCGCGGTTGCGCGTCGCGCCGATGGCGATCAGGCAGCCGAGCACCGTCGCCGCCAAGCCGCGGGCGGCGGCCAGTTCCAGCGGCCATGCACCGCTGAGATAGGCGAGCACGTAGAGGTTGAGATCGAAGGCCCACAGCACCGCCAGGCCGGCCGCCGGCCAGCGCAGCGCAGTCCGCGACTGGCCGGTGGCGCCGGCATAGAGATTGTGCACCAGCACCAGCGCGCCGACGGCGACGAGCAGGCGGAACAGGATGCTGAAATCGAAGGCGAGCTGGCCGGTCGGGGCGTCCAGCGTGGTCGTCTCGATCACCAGCCCGGCATTGACGTGCAGCAGTTCCACCGCGGCCAGGACGATGACCAGCGGCCGGATCGGCGCGAGGCTGTCGTGGCGGCCGTCGGTGGCGAACAGGCGATAGGTCGCCAGCAGCCAGGCGAGGTTCCGCGCCGTCTCGGCGATGGTCGCGGCGAAGCTGCCGTAGGCGGAAGCGGCGACGGCCAGGCACCAGACCGCGGTCAGCAGCAGCGCGACGACGATGGCGCCCCCCGCCGGGGCGAAGCGCTCGCGCCGGCTGGCGAGCCAGGCCGCTACCGTCGTGCAGGCGACGGCACCGGCAACGTGAGTCGCCATGGTGCCGAGCTGCCAGGCGGCCGAGGCTTCGGCGCCCATGTCAGCGCGCGCCTTCGTGCCACAGCACGACGCGCAGGGTCTGGAGGATGATCAGCAGGTCGAGGAACGGCGTGTAGTTCTTGGCGTAATAGAGGTCGTATTCCAGTTTGTGCCGCGAATCCTCGATCGAGGCGCCGTAGGGATAGTTGATCTGCGCCCAGCCGGTGATGCCGGGCTTCACCATGTGCCGCTCGGCATAATAGGGCAGCTGTTCTTCGAGCCCGGCGACGAATTCGGGCCGCTCCGGCCGCGGGCCGACGAAGCTCATCTCGCCCTTGAGCACGCTCCAGGCCTGCGGCAGCTCGTCGATCCTGACCTTGCGGATGAAATTGCCGATCCGGGTGACGCGCGGATCGTCCTTGCTTGCCCACTGCGCCCCGCCGGCCTCGGCGTCGAGCCGCATCGAGCGCAGCTTCACCACGTCGAAGTTCTGGCCGTAGAGCCCGACTCGCGTCTGGCGGAAGAAGGCGGGGCCCTTGCTGTCGAGCTTCACCAGCACCGCAAAGACGACGATGATCGGCGCCGTCAGCAGCAGCAGCACCGCGCTGGCGGTGATGTCGAACAGGCGCTTGGCCACGCTCGAAACGGCACGGCCCGAGGAAAAGCCGTCGGAGAAGATCAGCCAGCTGGGATTGACCGTGTCGAGGTCGACGCGGCCGGTCTCGCGCTCGAGGAAGCTCGAGAAGTCGTTGACGTGGACTCCCGCCGTCTTGATCCGCAGCAGATCCTTCATCGGCACGGCATTGCGCCGCTCCTCCAGCGCCAGCACGACCTCGCTGACGCCCAGGTTCTCGACGAACCGCGTGAGATTGTGGATCGCCGTGCGCGAGATGGCTTCCTCGACGACGCGATTGGTCTCGTTCATGCCGATGTAGCCGACGATGGCGAAGCCGCATTCGGGCTTCTCGCCCAGGCTGCGCAGCCGCTGCGCGCGCTCGCCCGCGCCGAGCACCAGCACCCGGCGGCGAAAGGCCGCGGTGCCGAGGATGCTGCCGACGATCAGCCGGTTGGCGACCAGCAGGACGATGGCCGAGGCCATCCCGTAGGCCAGCGTCGATCGCCAGAAATTCTGCTGGCCGATGACGAAGTCGGCGAAAGACAGCGCAATGATGCCCAGCGAGATCGCGACCAGCAGCCGCGCCGTGGCATAGCGCATCGAGCGCAGCGAATCCGCGCCGTAGACGCCGACCGAGATCATCGCCGTCAGCATCATCGCGGCAAAGCCGGCATGCGGCCAGACGCGGTCGACGAACAGGCCCGGGTCCATGCCGATCTGCGAGGCCCGCAACCGCCAGGAAAACTCGCCGGCGCCGACCAGCAGGAGGAGGTCGACCAGGCCCAGCAGCAGCACGGCGTGCGGGATATAATGTTTGAATAGCCGGATCATCATACGCCGACTTAGGACAAAGGCGTAAAATGTCGGTAAATCTGACAACGGCGGCAAACCGCGGGGCGCGGGCTAAGCGCCGGGAATTCAGGACTTTGTCAGGGTGGTGTGTCGAGGGGGTTTACAAGCCTGCGGCGAGGCGTCCCATCGACGAGGCCAGCGGTCCCGGCTTTCGCCGGGACGACGTCTATCTCATTCGTCGTCCCGGGCTCGACCCGGGACCGCTGTGATCCTGGCTGAACCTTGCGTCGACGAGGCCCGTGGTCCCGGCTTTCGCCGGGGCGACGAGTTCAAAGGCACTCCCGCCCCAGGTAGTCGCGCGAATCCCGTCCGATCATCGCCGCATGCCCGTAGTTGGGATGGTCGATGACCACCATCGCGCTGCCTTCGCCGCTCTTCCACGCCGCGACTGCTTCGGGCGGGAAGTCGAAGTGGAAGAAGTGGACCGCGCTGGCCTTGTTGTCGCGCTCGCGCGTGCGCTCGATGTCGCCTTCGGGCCTTGCCGGCACGCGGTGCCCGCCGACCTCGATGGCGACGTGGTTCTCGATCCCGCCGATCGTGCGCAGGAAAGCGTCGCGCCGCGCCGCATCCTCGATCTCGAACAGCACCGTGGCGGTCAGCTCGCCGCCTTTCGGCACCATCGGGTCGTAGGCGGCCAGTTCGTCGGCGAGCTGGGCGTCGCCGCCCTTCTCGATGCGCAGCATCTCCTGGATCTGCAGCCACATCGAATCCCAGGTCTCGAACAGCACGGTCGCATAGGGGCCGACGCTGAGGCGGGTGAGCTTCTTGCGCTCGATCGCCTCCTGCTTCTTGTCCGTGCGGATCAGCTCGTACTGGTCGAGAGCCAGGATGTCGGCGGCGGTGATGCTGCGAGTGTCGCGGGGCATGGCAGTCTCTTTCACAGTCCGTAGGCCTGGGCCATCACCTCGATGGGATGGCCGATGCGCGCGGGGGGTTCATTGCCGTTGGCGGCGATCACCTGGCGCAGGTGCGGTCCGGCGAGCGGGCACTCGCTGACGACGATGTCCGGGTTCTCCTTGACCAGGTTGCGCGCCGCCGGCTTGCCCACCTTGATCGCGCGGTCGAAGTTCTGCTTGAAGATGCCCCACTTGCCGCCGTGGCCCGAGCAGCGCTCGGTCAGGGCCGGCCTGGCCTCGGGGATCAGGCGCAGCATCTCCATCGCCTTCGGCCCCATGTTCTGCGCGCGGGCATGGCAGGCGAAGTGCACGGCGATCGCCTTCGGCATCGCCTCGATCGGCGTGAGGCCGACATCCTTGGCAAGGCGCACGACATATTCCGAAACGTCGAAAGTATGCTTCGACAGCAGCGCCACCTGCTCGTTCTCCGGCTCGATCAGCGGCCATTCGAACTTGAGCATCAGCGCGCAGCTGGTGGTCAGCGGCACCACGTCCCAGCCTTCGGCGATGAGCGGGGCGAAATAGGCGGAGATGCGCTGCGCCGCGCTCGCCACGGCGGGCAGGTCGCCGTTCTCGAACTTTGGCATGCCGCAGCAGTCGGGATAGTCGATCCGCACCTGCAGGCCGTTGTGCGCCAGCACCTTCATCGCCGCCTCGCCGGGCGTGCCGTCGTTGAAATTGTCGTGGCAGCCGGCATAGAGCACGACCTTGCGCCCGAACGCCGGGCCATCGGGATTGGGCGGCGGGACGATCGCCGGGCCCTGGTTGGCCAGCGGCGTATCCATGAACGGCGGCACATGCGCGCGCGCATCGATGCCGACGACGTCCTCCATGATCGCGCGGGTGAAGCCGTTGCTCTCCTTCGTCGCCCAGTTGGCGAGGCCCGCGGCCATCGAGCCCAGGCGGCCGTTGCGAGTCATCTTGGCGAGCTCGCGATCGGCGAATGAAGTCTCGCCCTTGCGGTGCTCGACCGCGCGGTGGCGAAGCATCAGGTGCGGGAAGTCGAGGTCGAATTCGTGCGGCGGGACATAGGGGCACTTCGTCATGAAGCACATGTCGCACAGCGTGCAGGCATCGACGACGGCCTTGAGCTGCCCGGGCGTGAGGTCGTCGACGCTCTCGTTCGGGCTTTCGTCGACCGCGTCGAACAGGATGGGGAAGCTGTCGCACAGGTTGAAGCAGCGGCGGCAGCCGTGGCAGATGTCGTAGACGCGGCGCAGTTCCTGCTCGAGCGCGGCTTCGTCGTACCAGCTTTCCTCCTGCCACGGGATGGTGTGGCGGGTCGGGGCTTCCAGGCTGCCTTCCATCGTCGTTCCTCGCGGTTGGAGCTTCGTGGCGCGATGCGCCGCTTCCTCCCCTCGATGGGAGAGGGATACATAGGCTTGCGAGCTTGCTCGCTAGCCGGAACCGGGTGGGGATGCGGGTTGGGCCCGGCATGGCGCCTGCGGCCCGCTCACCCCCATATCACTGCCCAGGCTCTCTGGCAGGGCCAAGGCTTCGTATCCTTCCCCAGCGCGGGGGAAGGAAGAGTGACGAGCGAAGCAATCCGGCAGCCGGCGGGACTGGCCGGATTGCTTCGCCGCTGTCCGCTCCCTACCGCGACGGTAGGGAGCGTGGGGGACCGTTGATCGATCAGGCGTCGAGCGAATCCAGCGTCTTCTGGAACTTGCCGGCGTGGCTCTTTTCCGCCTTGGCCAGCGTCTCGAACCAGTCGGCGATCTCGTCGAAGCCTTCCTCGCGGGCGGTCTTGGCCATGCCCGGATACATGTCGGTATATTCGTGAGTCTCGCCGGCGATCGACGCCTTCAGGTTGGCCGCGGTGTTGCCGATCGGCTCGCCGGTGGCGGGATCGCCGCATTCCTCGAGGTATTCGAGGTGGCCGTGCGCGTGACCGGTCTCGCCTTCAGCGGTGGAACGGAACACGGCGGCGACATCGTTGTAGCCTTCGACGTCGGCCTTCTGTGCGAAGTACAGGTAGCGGCGGTTGGCCTGGCTCTCGCCGGCGAATGCTGCCTTCAGATTGGCTTCGGTCTGTGAACCCTTGAGTGCCATGACATCATGCTCCTTTTTGCGTGTGAACTGGTGTGTTCGGAATGGAACTTCGCCCGGGCAAAGGCCATCACAAAATTCCACGGATAGTGATCGACAAAAGCGATCAAAAATATGCGAGTTATTCGCAAAAGCGCTTTATCGCGCCGGAGCCATCAGCCGCATCGCGCTGAGCGTCAAGGCTTCTGCGCCGGCAGCGATCACTTTGTCGGCCTCGGGCGCCCAGAACGGGCTGTGCAGCGTCGGCAAGGCCTTCCCCGCCCGGCGCGCTTCGTCGAGTGTCGCCGCCGGAACCGCGCCGATCCACAGCAGGGCCGAGCGGATGCGCGCCTCGTCGGCGCGGCGGAATTCGTCGAAATCCTCGCCGGCCATGGCCGGACGATCGACCGTCATGACTCGGTCCTCGCCCATCCGGGCGGAAAGATCGGCGGCAATTTCGGCGATGAACCCGGGCGAATTGTATGTCGCGCGGGTATAGGGCTCCTTGACCGTGACCACCGGCATGCGGTCTTCTGCCAGGCCGGCGGCGATCGCCTCGCCCGCCGCGATCCGCTGGATGCCGTCGAGCAGCCGCTCCCGGACCGCGTCGGAGAAGCTGCGCACCGTCAGCTCCAGCTTCGCCGTATCGGAGATGATGTTGTGCTTGGTGCCGGCATGGAAGCTGCCGACGGTGACGACGGCCGGCTCCACGGGATCCTGCTCGCGGCTGACCAGTGTCTGCAGCCGCATCACGATCGCGCTGGCGAGGACGATCGGGTCCTTGCCCAGGTGCGGCGCCGCGCCGTGCGTGCCGACGCCTTTCACTTCGATGTCGACGCTGTCGACATTGGCCAGCGCCCAGCCCGACCTGATCCCCACTACGCCCGAGGGAAGCTCGGACGTATTGTGGAAGGCCAGCGCGAAGTCGGGCCTGGGAAAGCGCGTGTAGAGGCCGTCGGCGAGCATCGCCCGCGCGCCCAGTCCCATTTCCTCCGCCGGCTGGGCGACCATCACCAGCGTGCCCGACCATTCGCCGCGCCGCGCCGCCAGCAGCCGCGCGGTCTCGATCCAGGCGGTCATGTGGGTATCGTGGCCGCAGGCGTGCATGATGCCGCTCTCGACGCCCGCGGTCGAAACGCCGCGCCGGGCCGAGGCGAAGGGCAGGCCGGTCTGCTCGACCACCGGCAAGCCGTCCATGTCGGCGCGGATCAGCACCGTCGGTCCGTTGCCGTTGCGCAGCACTGCGACGACGCCGGTCTTGCCGACTTGCTCGGTCACGGCAAAGCCGGCCTTGCGCGCAGCCTCGGCCATGATCTTCGCGCTGCGCTGCTCCTGGAAGCTCAGCTCCGGATTGGCGTGGAGATCGCGGTAAGTCGCCATCAGGCCCGGCATGTCGGCCTGGATGCGCGCCGCGACCGTCTCGGTCGCCGGCGCTGATGCGGCAGGAGTTTCGGCGAAAACCGGGAGAGCGGCGAGCGCCAGCGGCAGCGCGGCGATGGAGGCACGGAACATCGCCGCAGGCTAGTCGCGCCGGTCCGGCGTGACAATGGCTGGTGCCCCTGGCCCGACTCGAACGGGCACGTCTTGCGACAATCGATTTTGAGTGGGCCGAGACTATGTTAAGTATTTGATCTTAAACAATATTTTTGAAAAAATCGAATTTTTGTGTAAGGTTTTGTGAAAGTGTGTAAGACTTGTGTAAGGCTTTCCCACAAAAAATGGGACGCGGCTAATGCGTGTTCGCAGTCTTCTTCGTCAATGTCTAGATGTTTGTCCCAGTCCTAGACCGGTTGCCCCGAAGCGCACCCAGATCAGCTAAGCGGCGGCGAGACCGAGATCAGCCGCGCCTGTGCTTCGACCATCGAACGCAGGCCGGAATGGGTGAGAGCGGACCTGATTTCGACCTCCTCTTTCCCGAACAGCCAGCGCAGATCGAACTCGAAGTGTTCAGGGCCTTTCGGCATTGGCGCATCGTCCAGCGTCAGCATAGATACGTCTGCCCACCATTCCCTTCCCCCGGCGAGTCTAACGCTTAGAGTGACGAGTTCCCGGTCCGATCCTTTCCCTAGGTCTTTGCCATTGATGGAAGCCGAAACTGCGCCGCTCCCATCGACTTCCCACGAAACGCAGGAGTCGTCGTCAATCGCGATCAGAACCATCGCCGCACGGTCAAGTTCCTTCGACGGCTTTGCCACCTTGACCTCGTAAGTCCTGCCGAGGAACGTCGCGGTGAGCGTGATTTCGCCTGCCTGCGGCACGTCGAGCGGGCGAACCATCAGCAGGCATCCTTTCGTCTCAACCTCGCCTTTCTCGCCAATCTCCCCCAGATCGAAGGTCGCAATCTTGAATTCCTCCACTGGACCGCCCGACCCCAACGGCCGCGCAGGCAGCTCGATCTCAAGCAGCCGCCCGACCTTTCCTGTCCCGCCCGTCTTTCCGAACCGGGCCTCGCGCCCGAAAACCAGGCAGCAGTCGCCAAATGTCTCGGTCGAACCGGAGACGCCATGCCGGTCGGTCTGAAGCAAGGCAAGCAGCCGATGAACATAGAGAGGGCTTTTGGCACCAGCCAGCGACGGACAAGGCCAGGCCGGTATCACATTGTCGAGCGCAAACGTCACCGACTCCTTGGCCGTGCCCGGCTCTGGCTCGACAACGCTCAGGCGGCCCGCATCGCAGAGAGCCTCATGCCAGCGCTGGTCGGGTTTGTCTGGCGTGGCGGTCCGCATCGTCAGCTTTTCCGCATTGCGGCCGGTGCGCGCCCATTCCATCGCGGTCGGCGCGCTTGCCGATGTGCGACGAGCGATTATCGGTTCGCCTTGCGTGAATTCCAACGCAAGGTCCCACGCCGGTTCGGTGCGCCATTCGCAGCCCGCAACAAGCCGCGGCAGCGCGCCTGTCCCATCGGTGCCATCTCCGCCAAGCGCAAATACCGACAGCGCCGCGCGCCCTGCCTCCAGCGGCTGATGGAGCAAGGCCAGCCGTTCGATGCCTAGGGTATCGACCTCTATGATCTTAATGGGATCGCTTGCTGGAGCCTCCTCGTGCTGCTGCTCTTCCTTTTCCTGAGGCATCAGTGCCGAGGGGGCGATCTTCACCGTCCAGAGCCCATCCCCCTCGTCGATCATAAGCAGCGGCTTGTCGCCACATTGGATCGTGGCCGCACCATCGATCTCCAGCCACAATGTCTCCGCAAACCCGAAGTCCACCGGATCGGGTTCGGGATCGGCAAGCCAGGCCGGATCGAGGTAACGGCGCATCGTCACCGAGACGAAATGCTCCTGCCAATCGAACTTGCCTGCACCCTTGCGCAGCGCCTCGGGCGCGAACACCCACGCAGAATTGGGAAAGGCCGGGGCAGGCGCGACATCGCTGTCGAAAGTCAGGCCAATGGGGCCATCGCCCTTAAGCGTCGTTGCCAGCGCAAAGTCTTCGCGAAGAGGATGATAGGACAGCTGCGGATCGGGACCGACTTCCTGCCGGGCTTCGCCCACCTGGAGCGGCTGATCCGCAGGAAGTTCGTAGCCGAGACCCATCGCGACACCGGTGGCGATCCGGTCGGCGAGGCCGCCCTCGGCAAAGGGACGCTCGGCAAACATCGCCATCAGCGGTGGCGCAACGGCAAGGTCGGGAGAGCGGTTGAGCGGCATCAGTGCGCGCAACTGCGGCCGGGTCAATTCGACGCGCTGCCGTTCGGCGAGCAGGGCGACGCGCAGCCAGTCCTTTTGCCCGATCACCCGATGTAAGATAGGGGTAGTCCGCGCCCCGGCATAGCGGCTGCGCACCGCCAGCTTGTGGCGAAACATAGTCGCCGATGGCTCGGGCCAGTCCGTGAAAGAAAGGGTGCTGATCTCGCCGAGCGGCAGCAATCGGGCCGACTGGCGCTGCGGCGTCGCTTCGGGATCGAAGGCTTCGGCCTCGAACGGCCCGATCGGGGCATTGTCGTCCAGCCAGACCACCGCCGTCGGATTGCCGGTTCGGCGCGGATGGGCAAAACGCTTGGGGGCAAACCAGTTGTGGATAGGCCTTCCGACGAAGCGCCAGCGCTGCTCGGCGATCTGCGCGCCGCCAAGCTTGCGCCATTCGAGGCGATGGGCAGGGGTCAATTTCTGCGGATCGAGCTGAAGCTGGTAACTGCGCGCCATGCCTTCAGCCTCGACCGACAAGGCATCGACCTTGAGAGCTGCCAGAAAATCGTCGGCGACAGTTAGGTCGTCCATCACTTCTACGGTGAGCGACGGGC
>CAUJJI010000162.1 GCA_963205265.1 Pseudomonadota bacterium | reverse complement strand
TGAGCGACAATTCCATGGTCGATCCGCTGTTCCAGCCCTTTAGGCTAGGGCGCTACACCCTGCCGAACCGGATCGTCATGGCGCCGATGACCCGGGGCTTTTCACCCGAAGGCGTGCCCGGGGCGGATGTGGCGGCCTATTACCGCCGACGGGCCGAAGGCGGGGTCGGCCTGATCGTCACCGAAGGCACCTGGATAAATCATCCGGCGGCTTCCAACGATGACAACGCTCCTCGTTTCTTCGGGGAAGATTCCCTGGCCGGCTGGCGCCGAGTGGTCGACGATGTCCACGCGGCGGGCGGCCTGATCATGCCGCAGCTGTGGCACACCGGCCTCAGCCGCCGCCCGGTTGCCGAACATATCTACGATGCGATCGAAGAGGACCTGTCGGTCAAGGTCAGCCCCTCCGGTTACGTCATGCCGGACGAGCAGGTGGGAGAAGGCATGACCGAGGCCCAGATCGCCGAGGTGATCGAGGCATATGCCGACGGGGCCGAAACCGCGGAAAAACTCGGATTCGACGGCATCGAAATTCACGGCGCTCACGGCTACCTGGTCGATCAGTTTCTCTGGGCAGGCCTCAACCGGCGCGCCGATCGCTACGGCGGCGACCTGCGGGCGCGGACGACCTTCGCGGTGGAAATGATCCGTGCTTGCCGGGCAAGGGTGAGCGCCGATTTCCCGATCGTGCTGCGCTTCTCGCAATGGAAGCTCCAAGACTACGAGGCCAAGCTGGCGTGCACGCCGCAGGAACTGGAGACACTGCTCGGACCGCTCGCCGATGCCGGCGTCGACTGCTTCCACGCTTCCCAGCGCCGCTACTGGCTTCCCGAGTTCGAGGGGAGTTCTCTCAATCTGGCCGGCTGGGCGAAGAAGGTCACGGGAAAACCAAGCATTACCGTGGGTTCTGTCGGACTTTCGACCGACATGACGACATCGCTGAGCGGAGACGCGCCCTCGCAAGCGGTTGAATTCGACGGCGTGGTCCGGATGGTTGCGGAGAGTGAAGTAGACCTCGTTGCGGTCGGCCGCGTGCTGCTGTCAGAGCCGGACTGGCCGAACAAGATCCGCAGCGGCAATCTTGACGGCGTGCGGCCGTTCAATCGGCACATGCTGGCGACGCTCGATTGATCGGGGAGGCCGCCCGAGTTCAGGTCAACGGCTTGTCGGTCGCCAGATGCCCGGCCTGGGAGAACAGCGTGGACCCGTTCCCCGGCGGTACCGGCAGATCGACCACGCCGCCATCGACCGGTATCACGCAGCCGGTGACATAGCCGGCCGCGGGCGAGGCGAGGAAGGCGACTACTCCGCCGGCCTCGTGCGCCTCGCCGCCGCGACGAAGAGGGACGTCGGCGATGAACGCCTGGCTGGCCGGCGCGGCGAGGAATGCTTCGGACGCATCGCTGCGGATCAGCCCGGGGGCGATGCAGTTGATGCGCACACCCTTGGGCGCATATTGCGCCGCAAGGTTGCGGCTAAGGTGCGTCATGGCGGCCTTGGCGCAGGAGTAAGCCAGGTGCTGCGGGGTCGCGGCGATCCCCGCGCGCGAGGATACAAGCACGATTGACCCGCGTCCGCGTTCTGCCATCCCAGGGGCGACCATCTGGACGAGGCGCAGGGTCTTTTCGACGTTCGTGGCATAGTGCGCCATGAATTCGTCGGTTGATACCGTCCCGAACGGTTCCATGCCGGGGAGCCGCGCGGCATTGCAGACCAGGATGTCGATGCGGCCATGAAGGGCGGTTGTTCGATCGACCATGGCGGTGAGCTGGGCCAGGTCGGAAACGTCGGCGGGCACTGCGAAGGCGCGGCCTGGACCATATTCGGCTTCAAGTTCGGCTGCGGCCCTTTTGCAGTCGGCGGGCGTTCGGCTGGAGACCCCGACCACCGCGCCTTGCGCGCAGAGCACCTCGGCGACGCCGCGGCCGATGCCCTTGGTAGAGCCGGTAACGAGGGCCACCTGGCCGGTGAGGTCGAATAGCCCCCTCATGCCGCTTCTCGTGCCGCCAACTGATCGAGAAAGGCGAAGTAGCTGGCCATCCGCTCACGGATCACCGCTTCTTCCAGGCCCAGTTCTTCGAGCGAATAACGGAACTCGCCATGCTTGTGCATCGTATTTTCCCTGTCCCACTGCACCATGCGATCAAGCGATGCCGGGGCGAGGCTCAGCCCGGCATCGTCATAGATCCGCCGGAGCACCTTGGGCAGGTCACCGACAATGTCCTCGAATCGCACGTCGAGATGGGGCAGGCCCGGATTGGCCTCCCGGTTGGCAATGTGCACGTTCATGTTGTGGTAGTTATGCTCGACGATCAGGTTCAGGTCGGGCTTCATCTCGCTGTAGGCGACCCGAAAGCACTGCACGAGCTTGCACATCGAGGTCAGCGTCTTCAGCGGTGAACGGTGCGCCATGATCAATCGCGCCTCCGGGAACACCCGCATGATTTCGAGTTCGGAGCCGTTGTAGTTGGGTGATTTCAGCAGCCAGGGCTTGTCTGCGCTCGCGATGCCCTGCCACTGGAAGTATTTCAGGCAGTCGTTGAGAAACTCGAACCAGATCGACTGGGGTTGGCCGGCAAGCCACTGCGCGTAGCTTGGGATGTCGGCGTAGCCCAGGAACGTCGGGCTGACGAAGCAGCCCTCGCTCAGCACCGCCTCTTCCTCCGGCTCCCGGGCCTCGAAGGAATGGCCGAGCTTGGTTTCCGGCGAGCGGCTGTCGTACCAGCGGCAGAAGGCATCGGCATCATCGAAGCGTGAATTATGAGGCTCGTTCGGCTCGCCGGTTCGCGATGCCCAGCTGAAGTTCATCCAGTAGGGCAGAAAGTTGAAGTCGCCCGATGCGGCGAGAACCTTCTGCAACTTCGTGGTGCCCGACCGAGCCACGCCCATGATCACCAGCGGGCCCTTGATCCGTTGCTCGCGGATCTCCGGATGTGCGAGGAAGTCGCGCTTCATCCATAGACGGTTCGCAAGCAGCCGCACGAGGTCCCGGGTCTTCGCCGCGGCGCCTTCGGCATCCAGTTGGGCCTCCTCGCAGTAGGCGCGGTGGAGGATGGTCAGGGGCTCGATGATCTCGTTATCGACGATATCGACGCCGGCCGTTTCGCGGGCGCGAGCCATCAGCTCGTCCACGGAAAGCGCAATAGGATAGTGGCTCATCGCTGCTAGGTCCTCAGACACGGGAAGTGTGCCGCAGCGGGGCCATCTCGAACACCGGGACGATGCCCGGCCGCGCGGCGATCACATCGGGAATGCGGTTGAACAGGTTGGCGGCAGTCGCATGTGCGGAGTCCAGGCGTTCGACATGCAACCTAGTGCGCGGCTTGCCTTCGACGCTCCAGTACATCGCCTCGATCTCGCCCGGCTTGATGATCCGGGAATCGACGGTCGCCGTGCCGATCACGCCCTGCCTTGTCGTCGTCTTCGAGCGCATCTGGATGCCCATGCACAGCCCCGGCTCGAAGAAGCCTTCGGGCGCATGCCGACTGGGAACCTGCTCATCGAACACGACTGGCTCGACGACCGAAGTCGTCTCGATCACGTCGTAACCGAGCGCGATCAGGACCATCTCCGGCACCGACTTGAAGGCATGGGCGATCACGCCCTTGTCGATGCCCTTTTCGTAAAACCGCTCCACCGGTTCGCTGATGGCGAACTGCTTCATCTGTTCGAGCGAATGCGTCTGGGCCTCGGCATCCGACAGGCTGGTGATATGGATTGAATCGATCTCGGTGCATGGCCCGGCGGCGAGGATGCCGGACCAGATCCGTGACATGTCCCAGATTCCCGACCCGCTGAACGTGACAGACTTGGACTTGGCCAGGGCATCGATTTCCGCGGCCAAAGCCTTGTCGTGGCAGGCTGGGTAATAGGACTGGACGCCATGGCACAATACGTTGAGGCCAGCCCCGCCGATCAGCCGGCGATAGGCATCCATGTTGTCCTTCAGCAAGTCGCGGTGCATGACCACGCCGACGTCGGCGTCCAGGGCGGAAAAGTCGGCCGTCTCAAAATCCTGGACCACCACCCCCAGGTCGCGGTCCAGCCCGGCCAGGCGGCCCACGTCCTGCCCGATCTTTGGCCCGGCGCGGTTGAATGCGGCTACCACCGGCCAGTCCTTCTCGGTAGCCAAACGGGCGATCAGCTGGCCGAATTGTCCCATCCCATAGATAACGATACGCGGCTTTCCCTCCTGGCCAGGCATCACCTTCTCCCCACTTTAACTTTACTCCGGGTTGCTGGTCGTCACGCCGGTGTGAATTCCAGCGGCAGGCTTTCCAAGCCCCAGATGCCGGGATAAGGCCGGTAGGCCACACTGCCCTTAACCTTTGGATCCTTCATGCGCTGGGCAAGAATGTGCAGGCCTTCCTGGATCTGCGCGCGGGCGATGTACTGACCCAGGCACATGTGCTTGCCCAGGCCAAAGGCCAGGTGACGCGAATTGGGCCGTTCGGGATCGAAGACATCGGCATTTTCGAACACAGCGGGGTCGCGTCCCGCCTGCACCAGCGCGAAGAAGACCATCCTGTCCTTGGGGATCAGCACGCCATCATAGACAATGTCGGTGTCGGTGGCGCGGAACGAATGGCTCGGATTGCAGTACCGCAGGAATTCCTCGACGGCCTTGCGGCAATAATCGATGTCCTCGGCGCATTTTGCATAGATTTCGGGGCGCTTGGTCATCTCGTATATCATCATGGTCATGACATTCTTCGAGGTGTCGTAGCCGGCCTCGAACAGGAAGATGAGCAGGTCGATGAGCTGCCGTTCGGGAATGTCGCCCTGGTTGCTGCAATCGATCAGCATGTCGAGGAGATCTTCGGAACCGCCCTGCTTGGGGCTGGCGCGGCGCTGCGCCACCAGTTTCTGGCAGAAGTCCTCCATATGGAGTATCGCCTTTTGCAGTTCCGGCTCGATCCCCGGGTTGAGGCCATAGGCGCGGCCCAGCGTTTCCAAGGATTCGCGCAGGCCGGGAATGACGTCAAGCGGCGCGCCGATCATGCTCGTCATCACTGACACCGGGTAATAGGAAATGAACTCCGCAAAATCGAAGTGGCCCCTGGGCAGCCATTCGTCGAGCAGCATGTTCATGATCTTCTGCATCAGCGGCCGGATCTGGTTGGCGTAACGCGGCGTGAACTTCATTGCGAAGGTATCGCGCAGGATCTTGTGCTCGGGGCCGCTGAGCGCCAGCATCTGTTCGGACGTGAACCGCCCCCACGGCGTGTCCTTGGCCCCGAGAATCTCGATGATCCCGTCAAACGAAGGCCGCAGCTTGTCCTGGTTGTCGAACTCCATCAGGTCGCGGATCGCCTGATAGCCGTAAACGACGAGACCCTCGTCGGTCGTGGCGAGCCAGGGGTGCTTCTTGCGCGCGGCTTCGATGTAGGGATATGGGTCGGCCGCCATTTCGGCAGTGTTCCAGGGCAGCTTGTAGAGGTCGAGTTGATCGACCGGGGTGGCCGTGTCGGCCGTTTGCGTCTCAGCGTTCATCGCATCGTCTCCAAAACTCGATCCCAGCATCAGGCGTGGACCAACGAATCTCGCCACAATGGTGGACAGGTGTCCTCCGGGCATTGCTCATCTACAATCCACTTCACCATCCGCCGCAGCGGCTCGATGGCGTCCTGCGGCAGGGCCGGATTGGCCGTCATCGCATATCCCAGGGTGACGATACGCTGCGCGCCGAACAGCGGGAGCTCGTCACGAAGCCGCAGCTTCAGGGCTTCGGGGTATATCCCGACCGTCTGGGTGTACGAGGTAACGAAGCGGAAGGCGTCGGAAACGTTGTCGAGAGGCACGAAGTTGGCGACCCTCCCGGACAGGCTGGGATAGAAGTCGACCACGTCGTCGAGCTTGGAGACGATGATCGCTCCCTCGTCGTCCTTGCCGCCGATGACCTCATAGAAGTCCGGGGTCGCCCGCAGGCCGTCTATGTTGGAGCGAAGCTCGGGATCGAAGGTCTTTGGCTTGTTGCTGATGTTGTCGGGCAGGCGCAGCATGGCCTCATAGGTCATGGCCGCAAGCTTGCGCAGGCGCGCCAGGCCTTCATCGTCCGTGCCGCTTTCCACCAGGACGACCCGCGCCGATGAACATCCGGTCTGATTCGAGGCGCCGATGTCGGTTGCCGCACGCAGCGCGGCATCGCGCATCGTCGCCTCGTCGGCAAAGGTATCCCGGCCGATGATCGTCGCGCTGCGCTTGGGATCGAGGCTAATGAGCTCGAGGCCCGGCTGAATGTACTGCGTCACGTGCTTGACCGAGGCGAAGCCGCCCCAAGCGATGATCTTCTCGATATTCTTCGGCTGGTACAACTTCTCTTCGAAGTCCAGCGAGCCACCCTTCCAGTAGGCAACCGAGAAATGGCGCGCCAGCGGATGGTCGGGCGCCATGTCGATCATCGTTCGCGCCACGGCGAGCGCCGTGAAAGGATCGTTCGATGGCGATTTGATTATGGCGTCGCTGCGGGTGAGCGCGTTGCGCGCGAGCGAGATCAGCGCGGTCATCGGGCTGTTGCCGGCAGTGATGTGCAGGCACCTGGCTCCCATCGCACGAATCGACGCGGTGCGACCGTCGGCCAGGGTCACCGGCTGCCAGCCTTCGACAAACGGGATGCCGATCGGCACGTCGATGAACCCGCGGACCATCTCGCGGCTGAAGTACTGCTGGATCAGCGAATACTGCCAGCGCAGGATCGAGGGCGTGAGGTCGGTCGCGGCGTAGGAATGCTCGAGCGCCTCCTGCATGTGCGCATTGCGCGACAGATCCAGCGCGGCGCCCAGTTCGACCAGGAAGTCGATGATCTCATCGATGGTCAGGGTGTAGAGCTTGCGCATCTCGGCCGGGTTGCGCAGCGGCAAGCGGTCGACGATCGTCATCGGGTCAGGCGACAGGAACTCCATGTCGCCGCCCCGTCCGCCAAAGCTGACCAGGTTGTCGGTGATGATCTCGCCGCGGATGATGGCCGGTGCGACTATCTTGCCCATGGTCAGTGTTCCGGTCAGGCGTGAGTCAGGAAATCGAGCGCGGCGGCGTGGGCGTCATCAGCGGCCGCGCAAGTGATTTTGTCGTCGCCGCCTTCCTTCTCGCTCAGTCGCCGGATCTGCGGATGAATATGGGGAGTAGTGCGGCCGCAGGGGCAGGCGTTCCAGTCCAGAGTGATCTCGTCGCCGGTGGCAAAGCCGCCCCAGTGCGATTGCGGCACCAAGTCGAAGAAGCCCGCCCGCCCGGTATGGCTGCCCTCGCGGGCAGCCAGATCGCCCGACTGGGGATCGAGCACGTATGGGATGACCCAGGGCGGCACGTGGTAGTGCCCTTCGCTGCACTTGGAGGCCATCATGCTGACCTCCGTCATGCCGTAATACTGGCCCAGCTGTCTGGCGCCGGTGAAGCGCATGCACAGGTCTTCCCAGTCGTCGGGAAGGGCGCCGCCCTTATTGCCCCCGCCGCACTGGACGACGATGTTGCCGGTGAACATGTCGCTGTAGCCTAGGCCTAGCCCTTTCTGCGACAGCTCGACCAGGGCGCCGTTCATGCCCCCGATGTAGACGCGCTCCCCGCGCAAGGAGAGGAGCTTTTCGAAAAGCTGTTCGAGCGCCTGCGCCACGCTTCGCTGGGTTTCCTCGAACTCGGCCTGCCGCGCCTTCAGGGCCGGGCTGATCTCGAGCTGGGAAAGCTCGCCCCGGGCTTCGGCGCGGCGCACACGCGCAGCCATGAACATCACATCGGAGCTCATTTCGGCGTCATAGAGCGTATAGAGATATTCAGGCGTCTTGGCGAAGTTGTCGAGCGCCCAGCCCGCGGCCCGGCCGGCATGGCTGCGCCCGCCTCTGAATCCCAGGAAGAAGGTGTGCCACGGCTCGTTGCGCGCCTCGGCATCGTTGTCGAGCCCGTTGAAGTCACGGCTGGTCATGCCGAAGACCTCGCTCATGATCCGATAGCCGTCGCTGGTGCGCGGGAGGAAGGTCATGGTCCCGCTCGTTCCTGACGAGTGGGTCAGGCTAAGGCCGGTGGTGTTCTCAAGTGCTTCCAGCCAGGAATCGATGCCGTCGCAGTCGCCAACCTCTGCGCGGCTAAGGTCGACCGTGGTCAGTCGGCTGAGCCATTTGGTCATCTGGTCGAACCGGTTTCGCTCGAGCAGGGATACCGGATACGATTTGTAGACGGTGTGAGGAAACAGCAGCTGTCCGGCGTCCTGGAGGCTGGAGAATTCGGTGATGCCTTGCTCGTCGGCGGTGGCCCGGAGGACGGCGATGCGATCACGGAGTGATGAGAATCGCTCCTGCAGGGCAGCCAGCTGCATGGCTTCGATGTCGGCACTGGGAACATGATGGGCGTTATGTGCCGAATAGTCGAAGAACCTGGGCGGGTCATTCGCCATGCGAACCGCCTCTTCGTTGATGCCCATCCGTCTCTCCTTGCGCCCATTGGTCGCGATCGCAGCGTGGACTCGTAGTCCCTTGACGACGATGATAGGCTTTGCCTTCGGATATTCAATGTAAATGTACCCTTGGGTCTATTTTTTGAGGAATCATGCTCCAACTCGATAACGGTCTGCCCCTCGGCGATGACGAGAGGGGTGTTGCCCAGCTGACTGCGGTCGAGGGTGATCCGCACGCGCTTCTGGTCACCCATCATCGTGCCGCGCTTTCCGGCGACCCCGTTGGCGACCCCGAAGCAATCGAATTTCGCTCTGTCGAACCGATTGCCGTGCCGGGTCGGCAGCTGGTCAGTATCGCAGGGGCACCGCCCGTCGAACTGACGACGGTGGCGACTGGGGGCGCGGGACTATCCTTGGTCCTGGGGACTTCTGATGACCCTGTCCAGGTGGGAATGGCATTCCGCCCGCCCGGCGATCCGAAGACCCTGCTCGCCTGCTGGCGGCGCGGCCGCGCAACGGCCTACGGAGTGGCGCGATACCGGATTCATGACAGCGACACGATCGTCGGCAGCTACATCTCGGAAATGTCGCCTGAACTTCCCGGCCAGGACGTGGCGAAAGGTGACACGACCTCCGGTCTGGAGGGCCGCTACGTTCTGCATTCGGAAGAAGCCGACGGTCGGAAATGGGGGCCGCACGAACTGAACGT
Organism: Pseudomonadota bacterium; assembly: GCA_963205265.1. GTDB lineage: Bacteria > Pseudomonadota > Alphaproteobacteria > Sphingomonadales > Sphingomonadaceae > Novosphingobium. The sequence continues at coordinate 7,902 of CAUJJI010000162.1, read as the reverse complement.
TATCCTGATGGGCAAGACCGTCCGTGTGGATTGGTCCGAACACGGCCGCATATTCTGCCGCGGCTTCGGGTTTGTTGACCCGGGCGACAGTGATGCCTTCATCGTCACTTATTGGAAGACATAGTCCAGCTGCCGTGACGGGCGGTGAAAATGAGCGCCAGCTGCGGCATGACGTGCTCCCCCTGGAAACGTGTTCGGCGCTACCTCTATGCCGAATGCACTGGTGCTGGAACGCTGCCACACGAGCAGAAAAGCCCGGAAATCATCGCGGAAACATGCGTTTCGCCGCATCAAAACTTCGGGGGTATCGGTGGGGGTATCTCCTGCCCAGCCGATAATAAAATCAAAGTATATCAATTCATAATAACCCAACAACCTGTCCTCCTCCGCTACCAAACTTTCGACGGTCCAGAGGCTCCAGAGACTTCCACATTTTCCAAGAGAATGGCGGTTTTCCGCGATATGTTCCGCCGTCGTCGTAGTCGCCCGGCAGCAGCAGCGACCAGCCTTCCGAAGCCTGGCTGAGGATCTAGGCGGCGCAAGCCTCGCGCTGGGCGTGGTGCGAGTTGAAGTCCTGCTCGAGCCCTTCCTCAGAGGACTTCCTCGTATAGATCGCGCATCGGATCTTGTTCATGCTGCGGCACTCCTCGTCGTCAGGCCGAAGAACGCCGGCCCCGACCTGCGGGTACCGGTGATGGCGCGGGCCACCGCGCTAAGCGAGCCCCGCTTCTTGTTGGTCCAATGGATGACTTGGCTCTCATCGACAATGACAACGTGGATCTTGCCAGCCCGACGATTCCAAGCACAAGGGCGACAATCGAGCGGGCTAATGTCATTGCAATCCCCTGTTTATGGTTCGTAGCAGCGAGTTACCAACCGGCTGCCCCGCCGGATGTCCGAGAGGCCTTCCCCGCGCTGTGCCGAGCGGTGTCTTATCCGATTTGCCGAATGTAAATACAGTTGGATTGAAACCGCGCACCCGGGTCGGCGACCGTACAAGACGCATTGGCAAAACCACTCTGGCAATGCGTCCAAACGGGATGTACCCATCGTCGAGCATCAGCATTGCCGACCCGGGGACTTCCAAGCCGACAAGACCGTTGCTTCAATTGCGAAGCTTGCCGGCCACTGGCTGTTCGACCCTGCGTGCGCTTGAGGGAGACTGTGCATGGCCTTGACGGAACAGAAGTCGTTTTGCCGGGTCTGCGGATCGGCTTGCGGCATTATCGTCGAGACCGATGGCCAGCAGGTGGTCAAGGTCCGCGCCGACGAGGATCACGCGGTCACCGCCGGCTACACCTGCCCGAAGGGGCGCAACCTGCCGGGTGACCACCACCGCGAGGATCGGCTCGAGCGGCCGATGATCCGCGAGGGTGACGTGTTCAAGCCCGGCACCTGGGACCAGGTGCTCGACGATCTCGGCGGCAAGCTGCGGCGCATCATCGAAGAGCATGGCGCGCGCGCTGTCGGGCTGTTCACCGGTGGCGGCGGCTATCTCGATGCCTCCGGACACCTTTCCTGGCAGGCGTTCAAGAACGGCTTGGACACGCCTTCAGTCTACAGCGACCTCACCATCGACAGCGTCGCCAAGCTGGTGGTGTCCGAGTTGATGACCGGCTTTCCCGGTCTCATGAGCCGCGCCGACATCGCCCGCGCGAAACTGGTGCTGTTCATCGGCACCAATCCTGTCATCTCACACGGCCACACCTCCACCCTCAGCAGCCCGACCGCCAGCCTGCGGTCGATGCGCGAGCGTGGCACCGAAGTCTGGGTCATGGATCCTCGACGCACCGAAACCGCCCAGCGCGCCGACCGCTATATCCAGACCCGGCCGAGCACCGATTACGCCGTGCTCGCCTACCTCGTGCGCGAACTGCTGATCGACGGCGCGGATCGCACCTTCATCGAAGCGCACACGCAAGGGGTCGGGAAGCTCAAGACCGCGGTGGAGCGTTTTACGCTCGAGCATGCCAGCGCGGTCAGCGGTACCGATCCGCAGGACCTGCGCGATTTGCTGGCTTCGGTGCGCAAGGCGGGCAGGATCGGCGTCGAGACCGGCACCGGCATCACCATGTCGCGCCCCGGCAATGTTACCGTGTGGCTGAGCTGGGCGCTGATGCTGGTGACCGGATCGCTCGACCGTGAGGGCGGAGCCTGGTTCAGCCCGGGCAACATCCTGCAACTCGACAAGATGGAGGTGCCGCCCGCACCCGAAGAGGGCTGGCGCGCGCCGGGGCCGGAAAGCCGACCGGAAATGACAGCCGTGGGCGGAGAATACCCCTGTGCCGCGCTGCCGGATGAGATCGCCGCGGGCAACCTGAGGGCCATGGTGGTGTTCGGCGGCAACATCGAAGTCTGCCTGCCCGAGACCACCCGCACCTACGAGGCGCTCAAGCAGCTTGAGGTGATGGCAACGTTCGACGTTCGGCCGACCCGGACCACCGATGCTTCGACCCATATCCTGCCGACCAAGGACCAGCTCGAACGCGCCGACCTGACCTATGTTACGGATACCTATTTCCCGGTGGTCTCCACCCAGTACACCCCGGCGATGATCGAGCCGGTAGGCGATCGTCGCGCCTACTGGTGGATTCTCGGCCAGCTCGGCAAGCGCATGGGCGTGGACTTCTTCCCCGGTCTCGACGTTGACAGCGCCACCGACGACACAGTGATGGCCTACATCCTGCGCGATGCCGAGCTCGATTTCGACGAGCTCAAGGCCAAGCGCCACCACATCGGCGCGCCGGTGTTCGGCTGGGTCGAGAAGTATGTCGAGCAGATCGGTGGCTGGCGGCTGGCCCCTTCGCCTTTATTTGGCCAGCTCGAGAGCTTCGCCGCGCAGGAGCGGGAGGAGCCTGCGCGCTTCACCCTGATCCCGCGCCGCCAGCGCTATCACGAGAACTCCAAGATGCTCGACCTGCGCGACCGGCCTTATGTCTATCTTACCCAGGCCGATGCCCAGGCGATCGGTGCGGCCGAGGGCGCCCCGGTGCGGATAAGCAACGATACCGGCAGTGTCGAGCGGATCGCCAAATTCGACGAGACGCTGCGCCGCGGCGTGATCAACGTTCCGCACGGCTGGTCGGACGAGATCAACGTCAACCGTCTCACCAACACGCGCGAGGTGGATTCGATCTCGGGCATGGTCCGCTATTCCGGCATCCCGGTTTCGCTCCAGGCAGTTTGACCGCATGGACCTGCAACTGGCAGGAAAGCGCGCGCTGGTCACCGGAGCGAGTTCAGGAATTGGCGTCGAGAGGCTAATTTGACTCATGATCGAGAACTGCCCTTAGGCAGAATCTGCTACATGACCGATCTGCCCTTCATCGCCGTCAGGCCCGTCAGGTTGCGGCGGCGATTTCGACGGGAATGGCCGACATCATGACGGGTTGCCCGGTCTGCGGATCGATCTCGGGACTGACCAGCTGGCAGACGTTGCGGCCGATCCATCCATGGGTGAGGTGCAGGGTGCCGAGCGACAGCGTGCCGTCGATGCGCAATTTGGCCGTGACGCTGCCCTCGTCGCCGGTGACCGTGACCAGGTCGCCCGCGCCGAGGTTCCGCTCGGCCGCATCGTCCGGGTGGATCCCGACGGTCGCCACGTCCTGTTCGCTTTTCAGCCGGCCATAGCCGTATCGGCCGTAGGGAATCCGGTTATGGTTATGCAGGTCGCGCCCGCTGACGAGGGAAAGTCTGCGCTGCTCTCCGGAGGGTTCCAAAAGACCTCGCAGCCGGTCGAACAGAGTCTCGGGCGCGATCTGCCACTTGCCTTCGGGCAGCACGCGGTCATGCACCCAGCCATAGCTGCGCGGAAGGACGAAGCCGCGCGGACCGGCGGCGATGAGTTCCTCCGGCGGCCGGCGGCCGGTTACCGCGAAATGTTTCAGGACGTCGTCATCGCCGGCAGTATCGGGATCGATCCCGTCCAGCACGTCGAGCCCCAGGCGCCGGCCCAGCTGGGCGAGCATCCACCAGGTCTTGCGCCGGTCAGCGCCCAGCGGAACGACCTGCGGGGCATAACCCATGTGCTGCGACCATCCGCCCACCATGTCGGTGCGCTCGAACATGGCGGCAACAGGCAGGACGTGCGTGGCGATCTCGGTCAATTCGTTGGACATCACGTCGATCACGGCGAGAACCTCGAGCGAGCGCAATGCGGCCAGCATCCTGTCGGGCTGCGGGAATGCCGTGAGCGGGCTCCCGCCATTGATGAACAGCGCCTTGAGATTGCCGCTCTCGATCTCGTCGACCATTGCCCCGCAGGGCACCTCGCCAAGCCACTTCGGCAAGTCCGGCCTGCTCAGCGGCGATTTCGGTGGTGCCGCGACCGCGCTCCACGTTTCGCGCTGCTCGAGCGGGTTGTACCATCCGGCGTTGACCCACATGCCTCCTTCGCGGTCGACCGAGCCGGTGATCACGATGATCACCCAGCGCAGCAGTTGCGTAAGCAGCGCGCCAGGCGTGAAGTTTAGGCCGGTGCCCAGCGTTATCGCCACCTTGCCGCAGCGGCGGATCGCCGCAAGCAGACCGGTGATCTGTTGGGGATCGAGGCCGGTGCGCTGCGCCACCAGTTCAAGCCCGAACGGAGCCAGCTCCTTACGTAACCGGGCCACGTCTTGCGCGGCGACATGGCGCTCCACCTCGACAGGGTCCGCGCCCTCCACGAGCAGCTCGCGGGCGAGATAGGCCAGAAGATAGGCGTCCGTTCCCGGCCTGATCGACAGGTGGTGATCGGCGAAGCGCGCGGTCTCGGTGTGGCGTGGGTCGACGACCCAGATTTCGCCGCCCTGTTCCTGGTAGTCGCGGAACCAGCGAACCGGATCGCCGAGGATCATGCCCATCTGCGAGTGCGACACGACCGGGTTGCTGCCGATCGTCAGGAACAGCCGTGGCGCCTGTTCGTCCGGATGGAACTCTGGCGTGATCTCGGCATGGCCGGTAACGATCTGCGTCGCGCGAATGGCGGGTGCGCAATCCACCGTGACCGCCGAGTAGCGCTGGCTGGACCCCAGCTTGCGAAAGAACGCGCCGATGGTCGAGCGGCCGGCGCTGTCGTAGGCGCCGCCGCTGGCGGTATAATAGCCGATGGCTTCGGGCCCGTCGCGCGAGATGATCGAGGTCATGCGCGCCGCAAGGTCGTCCAGCGTGGCGTCCCAGTCCGATTTCCCGCCGTCGACCATGGGATAGTCGAGCCGGTCGGGATGGTCATGGAATTCCCAGGCGCTGCGGCCCTTGGGGCAGAGGTAACCGCGCGAAATCGGGTGCTCGCGATCGCCGCGGACGCTGACCACCTTTGCGCCTTCCACTTCCAGGGCCATGCCGCAAAAGGCGGGACAGAACCGGCATGTCGACAGATGCTGCGTCGCCATATCTGAATCCTCCACAGATTGCCCGCTTGGGCATCGCCGTTTCGTGGAACTGTTGATCCCTTACCTGGACGCTAATGTCCAGCGCCGGTCATATCGCTCCGCCGCCTGAGAGCCCGGCCGTCCAGCCGGTGTCGGAGCGGCATAGCGCGCTGCCTTGGCTTTCACCGTGACTGAACGGTGAAGCGGATGCTTCTGACAGGCCGCCGTGCCTCAGCGGACCGTCACCCTGACCCGGTCCAGGTTCTGGATGCGGGCATAGGGCGCCTTGCGATCGCCTTGCCGTTGCGACAGGCCGCGCAGGCCGGTGAAATAGGTGCCGGGCTGGTCGAAGCGGTGCGTGAAGCTTACCGACACGCGGCTGGCGCCGTTCGGGACCGGCGAGCTCTGCGCGAAGTCGCCTTTGCCTTCGGGGTCCCATTGGGCCGCGACGACCTGTCCGGCGCCCGGCGGCACCTCGATGGTCCCGGTGAACGTGACGGTCTCGCCCTTCGCGATCTCCACGCGATCCGCGCCCTCGACGCGCAAGGTCACGACCGGCTGGATGCCGCGACGCTCTTTCGCCGTCGGCGGGACGATCACCTGGCCCCGATCGATGCGATAGCTTGTGGACGGCGGCGGCGGCGTGCCCTTCTCGGCCCAGGCGGAGACGTCGCGCAGGGCCTGTTGCAGGACCGGAACGTAGCTCACGACGCGGCTTGCCGCCTCGCTCGTCGGCTCGTCGCCGTGCAGGGCATGCTCGGTGTACCATAGGCGGAAATTGGCATCGGTCCGCGCGCCGAGATGCGTCTCGACGCGCTTGCGGTACCAGTCGGCCTGCCACGGCATGGCTTCGCGGTCCCATAGCGAGGCGACCACGATCATCTTCCCCCGGAACTGCCCATTCATGTCGGAGCCCGAGGTCGCCTTGACGAAAAGCGGGCCCAGCAGCATGGGCCGCTGCGGATAGAGCGGCTTGCCGCCGGCATCGCGGAACTGGTCCCACACCTTGAAATCGGGGCCGGGCACCTGGTGGCGGTGATAGGTTTCCATGGCGAGGAAATTGGAATTGTCGACCTGCACTTCGTCGCCCGGCTTGATCTGTGCGGCGACTGTGGGATCGACGAAGCCCAGCATGACGACGTCGCCCTTGAGAGTGCTCGCCGTCAGCCGCTTGCCCTTGGCCGCGCCGCTCTGGACGATGATGTCACCGCCAAGGAAGTAGACCGGCGGGGGTGTCCCGGCCAGGCGGTAGGCGACGATCTTGTTCGCTTGCTCCGGCGGTCCCTTGTAGGCGGTGTCCACGCCGCCACGATCGGCCGTGGCGAAAGGATCGCTGCTCAGGCCTAGGCGCGCCGCCTCTGCCGCGGTGATCGCCTCGGCAACGGCAGCCTTGTACTGGATGCGATCTCCGGTGAAGTATTCCGGGTGGTCGTGGCCGAGATAGCCGGGCTTGGTCCAGAAATCCGTGAAGTAGGTGGGATCGGCGGCCGCCACGCCCCCGTAGAGCGCCGCGAACCCGTGAAGCCCCATGGTCCTGTAGCCGAACCAGGATCGCATCGGGAAACCCATCTGCTCGATCTCGCGCAGGACTGAAGCCTGGTACGGCGTGAGCCCGGCATAAGGATCGCCGCTGCCGCCGGGCTCCATGGCGTCGATGATCTGCTCGAACTTGTCGCGCAACACCCGCAGCGCCTGCATGCGCACGGTGAACATGTTGGGTATCGCCATGGTCGAGCCGATCACATAGGGCACGACCCCGTCCCAGACGCCGGTCGTGTTCTCGATGGAACCGATCGTGCGGAAACCGCCGCCGCTGCCCCCGTAGGCGTAGCCGTAGGGGCGCTTGCCGCCGTACATTTGCAGCGCCACCTTGCGCGAATAGGCAGCCGCCGCGGCGTTGGCGCGATAGGCGGTGATAGTGGGATCGGCAACGGCCAGCGTACCCCTGCTCAGGTCGATGCCGCCGCCGCCGTTGGTCTCGACGAAGTAGGCACCGGCCGCGAGCGTCGAGCCGATCTTGTTGAACGGCCCCTCGGGCATCGCCTGGGCCAGGTTCTCGCTGTCGGGCACCGGTGTGATGTGCTGGAAGAAGCGGCCCCGGTACTGTTCCCTGGGCGGGAAATAGAACGAGAAGCGCGTGTTCGTACCCTTGAAGCCGCCATGGACGTAGCGGTGCCGGACGGGCCCGTCGCGCCACTCGTCGACGTCGATGTAGGGCTCGGCGAAATAGGGGTCGCTGTCCGGCGAATAGAGCGTCGGCGCAGCAGGCGCCGCCGAGCCCGGCTGGCCCTGCGCGAGCGCGAACGGAGCAGGGGCCAGCGCGCAGGCGGCTGCCGCCAGCAGTGCAGGGGTGCAAGCGGCGCGGCGGCTGCCGGCGACGGACGAACGAATAGGTGTCATGATTGTCCTCTCCCTTGCGTTGTTCGATATCAGCCCGCCGGCTCTGCCGCTTCTGCGATCGTCTGCCTGGGCGGCCTGTCAGGATCACAGTTCATTAAATGAACCATCGCGATACACGATGGAAAGCGGGCGTCAAGGCTGGCTCGCCGATCCT
>CAUJJI010000161.1 GCA_963205265.1 Pseudomonadota bacterium | reverse complement strand
AGTTTTTCCGACGGATTTTCCTTGTTGAGGAGGTACGTCGATGAAGAAGAAGCGGTTTTCGGTGGAGCAGATCGTCGCGGTGCTGAAGCAGGCTGAGCTGGGTCTGCCGGTGGTGGATTTGGTGCGCCAGGTGGGGATTTCCGAGCAGACGTTTTACCGCTGGAAGCGGCAGTATGCCGGGCTGGAATCGGACCAGGTCCGCGAGCTCAAGCAGGTGGTCGAGGAGAACGCCCGTCTGAAGAAGCTTGTAGCCGAGCTGAGCCTGGACAAGGCCGTGCTGCAGGATGTGCTGTCAAAAAATGTATGACCCGCCCTGTCCATGCAAGGGTCGTTCTCTGAGGTCTCTGGTGGACGCGCACTTGATCCGGCTCGACATCACGGGACAGCAAGAACGATTGCTCGGTCGAAAACGCTTGTTAGTGGGAGGAAATGGGTAAGGAAACGGCCGAACGGCAATAACCATGGTGAGCCCTTATATGACCCGGATGTATTGGGCGCACGGCAAAGCCGAGGACAAGCTAGCACTGCTCGACGCTGCCGACGACATGCTGAAGCCTCTCGAAATCGACCTAGACAAATCCAAGCTGAAGCGGTTGATAGTGCGGGAGAGCTAGGCTGCCCCGAGTTGTTCGCTGTTACTGGCCGGCGGATCCCTGTTGTGGGAATAAAATTCCCTGATGTTCGAAACGTCATACCCTGTTCTTGTGCGTAGGGAATTTGCGACTTTTATGACGCGGAATCAGTGCTCTGCGCTTCCTGCAAGGCGCGAGAATCGCCCAATTAGCGCCGGGATCCCTGTAAATTCCCGAAGAACAGGGAATTTGCGCCCGAGACCCGTTAGGTGAGGACTGCCCCATTCACCAACCAGTCCGCCGGTTTCCCGCGGCCTCCGGCGGGAAGCCGCAGAGCGGGCGCGTTTGCGCCGCTGGCTGTGTTGGAGACGTAATAGCGATACCGCCGTCCATGATCTTGCGTAGCGGCGGACGGGGCTGCAACCGCGCGACGGATGCCCAGAAAAAGACCGGCAGGCCGGTTCAATTCAAGATCATGACGGCAACGGCAGCAACGTCGGCGACGCTAGCCCAGGCGGTAGCCAACTCCAGGCTCGTTTCGAATTAGCGCGGGTCGCGCCGGATCGTCTTCGATCTTCAGTCGCAGCGCCCGGATCGCCACCCGCAGGTATTCGACGTCTTGCCGATGCGCCTTGCCCCATACGCGTTCGAGCAGGGTCGCATGAGTAAGCACCCGTCCGCCCGCTTCGGCCAGGGCCTTGAGGAGCGCATACTCTTTGGGCGTCAGCGACAATGGCCGGCCGGATACCTCGGCCTCGTGACGTTCAGGATCCATGCGGATCGGGCCATGGCAGATGTTTCCGCCGGGGGTTTGCGACCGCGCTCCCTGTCGGAGTGCGGCGCGGACCCGGGCACGCACTTCGTCACCGTCGAAGGGCTTGGTGATATAGTCTGCGGCGCCAAGGTCGAGCGCCGCGACTTTCTCGGCCACTTCGCCCCGGGCTGAAACGACCAGGATCGGAACTGCCGATACAGCGCGGATCGCTGGGATCAGTTCCAGCCCGTCGCGATCCGGTAAGCCGAGATCAAGCAGCACGGCATCAACGGCCCTGCCGCCAAGGAGCGTCAAGGCTTCGCGGCCTGCAGCTGCCGTCACAACATCATGGCCATCGGCCGCCAGCACGACCGAGAGCAGGCGCAGGATGGCCGGTTCGTCGTCGATGCACAGGATCGTGCTCACGCTCCGGTTGGCCCGGCGCACGGCATGGCCACTGTGAAGAGCGCCCCGCCGGAAGGCGCGGCATCGACTGTCACGGTCATGCCCATGACATCGCTAAACCCCTTGAAGATGGCAAGGCCCAGGCCGCTGCCTTGGGTGCGGTCGCCTCCTTCAATCCGGGCAAACCGCTCGAAGATCCGCTGTCGTTCCTTTTCTGGGACCCCCGGGCCGTCGTCACTGACCCGCAGCATCACGAAGTCCGCGTCTTGTGAAGCGCTTACGGCCACCATGCTGCGCGCATGGCGATAGGCATTGTCGACCAGGTTGGCGATCATGTGCTGCAAAAGGACAGGATCGCCGCGCACGAAGGGGAGATCAGCGGGGATGCGCTGCTCCAGCGCGATTCCCTGCGGCTGGATCAGGCCCTCGCATGCTGCTCCAACGACATCGACGAGGTCGATGCTCTCAAGCATCGGTTCCAACGCTCCCGCCTCGATCCGTGCCGCGCCGATCAGGTCGGTCATCATGCGGTCCATTCGCCGCGCGGCAGCCAGCGCATCACCCGCAGCGGAGTTGCCTATGGCCAGCTCGGCGAGGCGCCCGGTGATTACCGTTAGCGGCGTGCGGAAGTCGTGCGCAAGCGAGGCGAGGAAGGTGCGCCGAAGGCGATCCCGCTCCTCAAGCAGTTCGCGTTCGCGCCGCTCGGCCTCCAGCGCATCGCGGTCAAGGCACTGTCCGAGCAGCAGGACCAACTGCCGCAGGTGATCGAGCTCCGCCCCTGTGCGGATGCTGCCGTCCATCGGCCGCGCCAGCGCCGCGACGCCAACATCGCGGCGGTTCTTGGGAGCAAGCGGCAGAAAGGTCCAATCCGCGGCCGGCATCACCTCGGTGCCGTGTCCGGTTACATCGCCGTTGTGCACGGACCAGGCTGCAGCCGAGGCGTCGAGCGAGGAAAAGGTCTCGTCCGCCTGCACCTCGTCTGCAGAGGACAGCAGTTCCAGCTTGCCGTAACGGACCTCCACCAGCGCCATGCCGCGCTCCAGTGCCGCGTCTGCGGGATGGCCGGAGAGCAGGCCCGAGAGCTCGGCCAGTTCCTGGCTCAGTCGCGCTCGTTCGACCGCTTCGCCCTCGCGGATCAACAGGCGGGAGGCAAGGCGGCTGGTCACCAGTGCCACGGCGACGAGAACGATGACGCTGACCAGATTATCGAGCTGGTGGACGCGGAACGTGTAGCGCGGTTCGAGCAGGAAGAAGTTATAGGCGGCAGCCCCAGCCAGCGCCGCCGTCAGGCCCGGGCCCACCCCGCCGCGCACGGCGGAGAGGAGGACCGGCAGCAGGAACAGCAGCGCCGACGAGGCCAGGCCGAGCAGCGGCAGCTGCGCCACGGTGATCCACGTGACTGCTGCTACCGCGAGAGTAGCTTCGAGATAGGCGGCGGCAGTCCGGGTCATGGCTTCGCCCTATAGCTCGATCTGGCTGCCCAGTTCGACCACCCGATTCGCCGGAATGGAAAAATAGGCGGTCGGATCGGCGGCATTGCGATGCAGGAACATGTAGATCACGGCCATCCACCGCGGCAGCGTCGGCCGGGCTGCAAAGCGGATCGCGCTTCGGCCGACGAAGAAGGAGGTTCCGCCCGGTCCGGCAAGCAGCCCCTGACTGCGCGCAAGGTCGCTCGGCACGTCGATCGCGTCCATATAGCCATAGCACAGACGGGCCTTGAGGAAACTGTCGTCAATCCGCTCCAGGATCAGACGCTCATCCTCAGCGACATAGGGGGTGGACTGGGCCTCGACCTTGAGCAAGATGTTGCGGCGGTGAAGCGCCTTGTTGTGCTTGAGATTGTGCAGCAGCGCGGAAGGAGTGACATCAAGGTCCTGTGTCAGGAACACGGCCGTTCCTTCGATTCTCGTCGGAGGCCTCTGGCCGAGCGCCTTGACCATTTCGCTCAGCGAGACACCTTGTTCGCTCGCCCGGGCCAGGGCCATCCGGCGCCCCTTTAGCCAGGTGAAGATCACCAGCCCGACAAGGCCCGCAACCAGCAGGGGAACCCAGCCACCTTCGCCCACCCGGAGTATGTTGGCGCCGAAGAAGAACAGGTCGAGCGCTAGGAACGGCGCGATAAGCAAAGCTGCCCAGACCGGTTCCCAGTTCCAGTATTTCCAAGCGATGATGAAGGCCATGCAGGTCGTCACCACCATGGTCGCTGTCACGGCAATACCATAAGCGGCGGCCATGGCAGAACTCGACTTGAAGCCGAACACAAGCAGCAGAACGCCTCCCAGCAGCAGCCAGTTGACCGCCGGCATGTAGATCTGCCCCATCTGTTGTTCCGAGGTCTGGCGGATGGTCAGGCGGGGCAGCAGGCCCAGCGAGATTGCCTGATGGGTCAGCGAATAGGCCCCTGTGATCACCGCCTGGCTGGCGATGATCGTCGCCAGGGTGGCAAGAACGACCAGCGGCGCGCGCAGGGCATCCGGAGCCATGATGAAGAACCAGTCGGCATTCGCAAGCGGCCGGCCGGCGGCCTCTGCCGCCGCCAGCGCCTTCAGTGCGAGCGCGCCCTGGCCAAGATAGTTCAACGTCAGCGCCGGCCAGACGAAGGACAGCCACCCCAGCTGGATCGGTCCCCGCCCGAAGTGTCCCATGTCGGCGATCAGCGCCTCGGCACCGGTCACCGTGAGGAACACCGCCCCCAGCACGAACAGGCCGGTCACCCCGTGCGAAAGCAGGAAGCTGACGGCATGCATCGGATTGAACGCGGCAAGCACGTCCGGCGCAGCGGCGATGCGCCACAGGCCGAGCCCTGCGAGCGCCACGAACCAGACCGCGCAGACCGGCCCGAACAGCTTGGCCACCCCCGCCGTGCCGCGCGCCTGCAAGATGAAAAGCGCGATAAGGATGCCGACCGTCACCCCGAGAATCGCGGTTTGCGACATGCCGTCGAGGCCGGGGATGGTCTTGAGACCCTCGACCGCCGAGAGCACGGAGAGCGCCGGGGTGATGATCGCATCGCCATAGAACATCGCCGCACCCGTTGCGCCAAGGAGCGTCACGACCAGCCAACTGCCACCCGTGGCCCGCTTGGCCAGCGCCATCAGCGTGAGCACTCCGCCCTCGCCGTTGTTGTCCATCCGGGTGAGGAAAAGGACGTACTTCAGCGTGACTACAATGATCAGCGCCCACAGCGCCAGCGAGAGGACGCCGACGATCTCGGTGCGTACAATTCCGTCGTGGGCTGCCTGGGCGAGCGCTTCGCGAAAGGCGTAGAGCGGGCTGGTGCCGATGTCGCCGTAGACGACGCCGATTGCACCGAGGGTTAGGGTGGCAACGGAATTGCGCGATGTCGGTGTAGCTGTCTGCAAGGGATGCCTCCGCTTCAGAAGGCATGGGCATGCGGCAGTCCTGCATAAGGCTGCCATGTGAATTGCGGGCTAGTCGCATAAGGATTGCGTAAAGTTGCCCCTGAGATTCGCGTCCGTCGATCGTATGGGCTGGAACCATGGCTGCGACATCCTGCACCGGCTTCGGCTGATGCCCACGAGCTCCACCGGGAGCAGCGGATCATGCAAATAGGCACCATGGGCTCATCGGATGTGCTCACTTAAGTTCCTTATATCGGCGGTCCGGGACGGTGCAGTGACCTGCCGTATTCAGGATCATGGCTTACTTTCTTCGGCGGCCGGCCACGGTGCGAACTCCGGTCGCGATCGGTTTACGTAGGTCAGCTTCCGAGGACGCCATTTGCGGCCTTCAATGTCTCCTTGGTCAGCGGCACCTAAGAGGATCCGTGGTCTCCGCCCGGCGAGGAAATGATACATTGATATTGACATGAGATAATAATCTCATTATCTCGCGATCCATCAATGATGGAGTTTCGCCATGAATCTTACTCCAGCCATGATGGATGCGAAGATCGACGAGCACTTCGGGTTCGAGGCGCGTGACGATGTCAACGGTGTGCTTGCCACCCTGTCCGAGGACGTGGACCATGACATCGTCGGCTGGCCTTCGGGCCCCACAAAGGGGCGGGAGGGCGCGCGCAACTTCTACGAAACTCTCTTTGCGGATCTCAGTGACGGGCAGGTCACAACCCAGCGCCGGCTATACGGCAAGGACTTCATGGTAGACGAATCGCTGTGGAGCGGGACGGCCGCCGGCCGGCCTTTCGGGCTTGACGGCAAAGGGCGGCCACTGGAGTTTCGCCTGCTGCATGTCATCGAATTTGCCTCGGACGGGGCGATCGGCCGTGAGAACGTGTGGATCGATCTCGCGGCTATCATGCAACAGCTGCCGCAGGTCTGACGGGCGATGACGACCGCGAGGCCCGGCCTGCGCGAGAACCAGCGCTTACGCACCCGCAAGGATCTGCTTGAGGCTGCGGCGAGGCTGGTTCGGCAGGGCCGCAATCCCTCGCTGGAAGAAGTCGCCGAAGCGGCCATGATCTCACGAGCGACAGCCTACCGCTATTTCCCAAGTGTCGAGGCCCTGCTTTCCGAAGCGCCGCTTGATGTTGCCATGCCCGAGCCGGGCGATCTGTTTGCGCGGGTCGGCACCGACGATCCGGTCGCCCGGGTAAAGCTGGTCGATGCTGCCGTAGCTCAGGTGATCGCCAACGAAGCGACCGCACTGCGCATGATGCTGGTCCATTCGCTGCAATTCCGACTGAAGGGCGGGACCGGGCAAATGCCCGCCCGCCAGAACCGGCGCACGCCGCTGATCGAAGCCGCGCTCGAACCGGTAAGGAAGCGGTTGGGCGCCGCCTCCTTCGACCGCCTGGTGCGGGCGCTCGCCCTGGTGATCGGAACCGAAGGAGCGATCGTGTTCAAGGACGTTCTCGAACTGGACGACCACGAAGCAAAAGCCGTGCGACAGTGGATGATTGGCGCGCTGGTGGGCGCAGCGCTGCAAGATGCGAAGGATTGAGGGCTGGCATGACGGTTGTCATCCGGACGCTCGAAAAGGAGAACTTGGTCGAAGCGGAAGCGCTTCACTGCCGCGGGCCCTTGCGGCCGGCCTGGACCACTAGGGCACGGTTGAACTCGCTGCTTCTACAGTCATTGTCCCATCACCGAGCCTAGTCCAACAGACGGCTTTCGACGATAGGTCGGCTGATCGAAGCAGCCTGATCCGCACAACGATTACCGGAGCATCAGAATGTCCAGGATGGTCGGCGTTACCCTGAATACTCACCTCGACCTGGCACCGGGCCGTGAGGTCGTCGAGACCGTGAAGCGGCACGAAGACTGGGGCTTCGAGAGCCAGTGGCTGTCGGATGCGATGGGGCGAGAGCCGTTCGCGCTGGCTTCGTGGTTGCTGGCTAACACGACCCGCATCAAGATCGGCACCGCCGTGGCCAATCTGTACGGCCGCGATGCCATGACCGCGGCTCAGATGCGCACCACTCTGAACGAGCTTTCGGGCGGACGCTTTCTCATGGGACTTGGCGTGTCCAACGAGCAGATCAATCAACTGCGGCACGCCCAGTGGGTGCCTCCGGCAGCCAAGCTGCGCGCGTATCTCACGCAGTTGAACAATGACCTGTCGACATCCGCGGAATGGACAGGGGAGCAGCCGGTCTACGTGGCCGCGCACGGTCCACGCTCACAAGACATCGCCTGTGAGCTTGCCGACGGCCTCATGACCTGGACGATGATGCCCGCCCACATTCGCCACGCGCGCGAACGTATTGGGCCGGACAAGGCTATCAATGCACAGATGGCCTGCATCTTCACCGAAGATCCCGAGGTGGCCTACGAGACCGCACGGAAATATATCACGGTCTGGCTGTCGCTCCCCCATTACCGGCAGGCTTGGATCGAATCCGGCTTCGACGAAAGCGACTTCGAAAATGGCGGCAGCAAGCGCCTCCTGGACGCCTTGTTCGGTTGGGGAAGTCCGCGGGCGATCCAGGAAAAGGTTGCCGAATACCACGAGGCCGGAGCCACGCGCGTTCTGCTGGAACCGATCCGCCTGGTCGGCGAGGTGCGCCAGCACCCCATTATCGGCGATATCGTCGTGGAAGGCGATTTCGAACAGCTGGAGAAGCTTTCACCCCTCATGTGATGACCTGGCTGAGCACGAGGGCGAACTGCGCCTCCGAAGACTTCGCTCGCTTCATCGCCCGCTCTCGCCTGCGATCATAACTCGGCCTTCCGGCTCAAAGCGGTCCAAGATCCCGGTCACAGGTCGCGGTGGTCCAGAGGTCAGTCGAGCAGGCTGACAATGGTGCATACCTGCTCGCCCGCCACGATCATCACCTTCCGGCCGACGAGTTCGCTGCGCTCTGCCTCGGCGAGCAGCTCCGGATCGCGCATGATGGCATAGCAGCGCGCGTTCGACGGAAGATCGCAAATGAACGCGCCCGAGCTCGGCTCGCCGTCGCGGCCATGGGCGACGGTATAGGTGGCAACGATCGCTTCACCCGCATAGCTATCCGCGATGGCGCGCTGCGGGATGGCATCGACCGCCGCCTGAACCGCCGCCATGTCCGGCTGCCTGACATCCGGGCCGGGCGGCTCGCTGGAGTATATCCCGTAGTTGTGGTTGGACATCAGCATGCCAAGGCCGCTGACCAGCCCCTTGGAACCGGGATCGGCCCGCAACTTGCCGACCATCCGCGCCAGCGATGTCAGCACGTAGCTGCTGCCGGGGCCGCCGCCATAGGGCAGGCCGCCGGTCACGGTCACCTCCTCGGCAGGGCGGTCGCTGATCCCGAGCGCATCGCGGCCGAAGTTCACCGCAGAGGCAAAGCAGCTGTAGAGATCGACATATCGGATATCGTCGATCGTCAGGCCGGCAGCATCGAGCGCCGCCTTGCTGGCCGCCTCCATGGCGTCCGACTTCCACAGCTTGTCGCGCGGGGCGATATAGACCGGATCCTCGGCGTAGCAGTAGGTCCAGGGATAGACCCGGCGGTCGCGGGGCACGCCATGGGCGTCGGCCCATTCCTCGCTGGCCACGAGCAGCCCGGCGAACATGTCGACATCGATGATCGACACCATGTGCTTGGTGTAGGGATAGCTGACCATGCGGTTGTCCGCGGTCGGGGTGATCAGGAACTGCGCGTCCCGCTCTTGCGGAAACCAGGCATGGGGATTGCCGACGGCGACCTTCGTCATGCCCGCCAGCGTCTCGCCCAGATCCTGCCGGTACCGATCTGGCGCGATCCCGAGATGCGCCCGGCGCGCGACGTCGCGCATGGCGAAGCCATAGACCGCGCCCACCCCCTCGGTAAGGCCGATTGCGCTCTCGCCCGGATGCTGGTGCGCATCGAGGTCGAAATAGTGCTCGGGGCCTTCCGGATGGACATGGCTCCACGGGGGCACGGCACCGGCCTTGCGATAGGCGCGGACCGATGCCAGCGCTTCGCCCCCGCACACCAGCGCCAGATCCACCTCGCCCTTGCGCACGAGGTCGGCCGCATTCTGGAGCATCGTCTGGCCGGCGGTGCCGCTCGGCGTGCTGATCTTGCCGACTTTCGGCTCGGCCCCGAGCCGCTCCGCCAGCCTCGCCACGGGGTCGTCATAGCGCCAGCTCATGCAGTCGGTAATCATCAGGGCCTGGGCCTGCCGAACCGTCGATGGCGGCAGCCCCGCATCCTCGGCCGCGCCTATGCAGACCTTTTCCCATTGCGTCAGGGGTTCTGCGGCCGGAAGATCCTCTCGCCGCGCGGTCCACTGGGAAACGCCGATGATCACGGGCGTTCGCGCAGGTACGTGCATCGTTCGATCCTCTCTGCCTTGCCGCAGCCCCCTCGCCCAGGGAGCAAAGGGCGCTACGGTCCTGCCATTCGCAACGGCGCCGCCCTCCTGCCCCCGCGTGGTGAGCGGCACCGGCCGGGAGGCTCGCCTTGAATATCGCCCTATGCCTTCTTCGAACTTTGCCCGGCACGCCTCAACCTTCGTTCGGGCATCATCCAGTGACAAGAACCAATGCATGTTCGGGCACCCCAGGACCCGGCAGGCTCCGACTGTTCAAAAAAATCGTACGATGGAAAAATACTAGTCGATTGAACCTATGATCGTGATGTGTTCTCGCAGCATCACCACCGCCTTGCCTTGAGGAACCTGGACATGAGACCTTTTGTTTTTAGCGGCGATGCGCACCTGGCCGAGCCGTCCGATCTCTACTCCAGCAAGTTGCCCGCTCACCTCCAGCAGTGGGCCTTGCACACCGAAGCCGAAGAAAAGAGCATCGTCATCAAGCTGGGCGAAAAGCCTCTGATGAAAGTGTGGAAGGATTTCCACGACCACAAGACAGGAAAGCTGGAATCGCCCGACGTGAAACGTCTGGGAGGGCGCCGCCTCGACCTGCGCATGCTCGACATGGCGCGCGACGGCGTCGATGCCGAACTGGTGTTTCCCGGCCTGGGCCTGGCGGCAGGCAACATCCTCGATCGCGAGGCGCTGCGCCTGACCTGCCGGATCTACAACGACTGGGCATGGGAATACACTGACGAACTGCACGACAAGCTCGTCGCTGCGGCGATGGTCCCCCACCTCGACATGGACGATTGCATCGCCGAGGCGGAGCGCGCCATCGCCATGGGTTTCCGCGCGATCATGATCCCCTCGGTCCTGCCGCCCGAGGCGCCGCAGTACAACGATCCGGCCTGGGATCGCCTGTTCGCGCTATGCGCTTCTCACGAGGTGCCGATCTGCATCCATACGGCCACCGGCTACAAGAACCTGCGTCCGCTCCGCGGGCCCGGCGCTGCCGCGTTCAACTATACCACGCTGATGTGCGATGCGATCAACGCGATCGCCCTTCTGACCTTGAGCGGTATCCTGGATCGCAACCCGGCGGCCAAGCTCGTCCTCAGCGAATACGGCGGCGGCTGGCTGTTCGCGCTCGGCGAGCGCATGGACGAGGCCTATTTCGGACATGCGCCGATGGTGCAGCCCAAGCTCGCCCGCCTGCCCAGCCAGATCGTCCGCGAGCAGGTGGTCCTGTGCATGCAGAACGATCTGGGTGCGCTGAAGACATTGCGCGAGCAAGGTGTCGAGACGGTCATCTTCGCCACCGACTATCCGCACTCGGAAGGCACTTTCCCCTACTCGCAAGAACTGGTCGCCAGGATCCTGGACGACACCCAGACGCCTGGGCTGACGCGCGAGGAAAAGGAAGCGGTTCTGGGTGGAACGGCGATCAAGCTGTTCAAGATCGATCCGGACAAGGCGCGCAACGCCAAGGTGCCCGAAAAGTCGCTTGCCGCATGATCCTTGGCGCAAGCCGCGCAAGGACGATCGAGGAGGGGGAAATTGAGCAGGATATTTGGTGAAGCCGTGCATGCCGGATTGGTGGTGACCGACATCGACGCCGAGCTGGAGCGAGTCCAGGACATGGGGGTCGGCCCGATCTATGTCATGCGCAGGATCCGGCCCCCGGCGCGCTATCGGGGCCAGCGCCACGATCCGCTCATCACGGCAGCGTTCATGTACTCCGGCGGCATGCAGCTGGAGTTCGTGCAGCAGCATGACGATACGCCCTCTGCCTACCTGGAGTTTCTGGAGAACCAGCCCGCCGGCGGCATCCATCACCTCGCCTACTTCTGCGACACTTTCGAAGGCGCGCTGGAGAAGGCCGAGAAGATGGGCAGGAAGTATGAAGCGGTACAGGAATATATCCGGCCCGACGGACGGCCATTCGAAATCTATGTCGAGCCGGTCGACAAGACCAACCCCTTGCTGGTCCAGCTCATGGAGCATGGCGACCTCGGGAAGATGTTCGAGCGCATCAAGAATGCCGCCGATTCGTGGGATGGCAGCGATCCAATCCGTGACGCGAAGGCCGTGCGCTAGTTGCTTGGTCCCGGCGTTCGATGGCGCATTATCCACGCAGGAATGGATGCGCCATGGGGCAGGTTCTACACGGGAAGGCCAGCACGACAGCTGCAGTCCGTAGCGCAATACAAGATTGTTAGGAGAGCCTGGCAGACCCGATGGCCGCGCGGTTGCGATTGATCCCGGCACCCGCTGCAATATGATCGCCGGCGAAAGTGCGGCAGGGGGGAATCGCAGGCTCATGAGAATCGACAGGATCGCCGTCTGGCTCAACACCATCGGCTACACCTCGGCCCAGCTGGTCGAGTTCGCGCGGCGGCTGGAAGGCTGGGGCTACGGCACGCTGTGGATCAACGACGGCATGGGCAGCGATCCGATGGTGCTGGCCGCGCGCATCCTTGCCGGGACCGAGCGGCTACAGGTCGCGCTGGGCGTCGCCAACATCTATTCGCGCGACCCGACGATGATGATCGGCGCGCAGTACGGCCTCAACGAGCAGTGGGGCGGCCGCTTCCTGCTCGGCATGGGCTGCTCGCACGCGTTCATCGTCGAAGGCATGCGCGGCCACAGCTATGCGCGGCCGGTAGCGACGATGCGCGCCTATCTCCAGGCGATGGCCGCGATCAAGTACGGCGGGCCTCCGCCCGCGGAAAAGCCGACGACGGTGATCGCCGCGCTGGGCCCGAAGATGCTGGAGCTGGCCCGCGACATGGCCGACGGCGCCCATCCGTTCGGCACCACGCCGGCGCATACCGCCATGGCGCGGCAGATCCTCGGCCCCGGCAAGCTGCTGCTGGTCGAGCAGAAGGTCATGCTCGAGAGCGATGCCGCCAGGGCGCGCGCGGTCGGGCGCGGGCTGGTCTCGGGGCTGGCGGGCATCCCCAACTACCGCAACAGCTTCCTGCGCATGGGCTTTGCCGAGGCGGACCTGGCGGACGGCGGCTCCGACCGGGCGGCCGACGCGATTCTCGCCTGGGGCGACGAGCAGGCGATCCGCGCGCGCATCCAGGAGCACTGGGGTGCCGGTGCCGACCAGGTCGCCATCCAGGTCATGCCCAAGGGCGGCGAGCTGCTGACTCCGGAGGATGAGAAGCTGCTGGCGCTGCTGGCGCCTTCTGCGCAATCATAGCCGCGACAATCGGGAGAGAGACAGATGACCGGCAAGCCCCTCGCAGGAAAGACCGCGCTGATCACCGGCGGCAGCAGCGGCATGGGCAAGTTCGCGGCGGGCTTGCTGGCCGAGGACGGCGCCCGCGTCGTCATCGTCGGCCGCCGCGAAAACGTGCTGACCGCCGCTCGCGACGAGCTGCGCGCCAAGGTCCCCGGCGCGACGATCGAGGCGTTCGTCGGCGACGCGTCCGACGGGGCTTCGGTGCGGGCGATGCTGGATTTCGCCCACGGTCTTGCCGGGCGGCTCGACGTGATCGTCAACTCGGTCGGCGGCGGCGCCTACAAGCCGCTGCTGATGTTCGACGAGGACGAGGTGATGGCCGAATACCGCATCACCGCGCTCAGCGCCTTCCTGCTGGCGCGCCACGGCGTGCCGCTGATGGGCAGGGGCGGCTCGATCGTCTGCGTCTCGTCGACTGCGGGGGCGCGGTCGTGCATGGGGCTGGGGCCCTACAACATGGCCAAGGCGGCGCTCGACATGTTCGTCGAGGCGGCGGCGGTGGAATTCGGCAGCGCCGGCATCCGCGTCAATGCCGTGCGGCCGGGCATGACTCGCAGCGAAGGCACTGCCGCGATGTTCGAGGACCCGGCGCTGGTGCAGACATTCGCCGACATCATCCCGCTCGGCCGCGCCGGCGAATCCGACGATCTCGCCAAGGTGATCCGCTTCCTGGCCGGGCCGGATTCGGGCTGGATCACCGGCCAGGTCATCGCCGTCGACGGCGGCCAGATCATCAAGGGCTTCCCCGATCCCGGGCCGATGCTGGACCTGATCTACGGCAAGGAAACGATGGCACAGGTCCGCGCCGGGAAAGCGCCGGAGGGTTGAGAAGCTCCATCTCCTCCCCGTTCCGGGGAGGAGCGGGGCCCGGCTCCGGGCTAGCCGCCGCTCAGGCGGGGTCCAGCTCGACGTGCAACTCGGCCAGGCTGCGGAAGGTATAGGTCGGCTCGTAGACGTAGCGGCGGGCCTCGGGCGGGCCGTGGTGCTCTTCGGAAATCCGGATGTCGCGCGTGCGCGCCAGCAGCCTTTCGAGCGCCACCCGGATCTCCATGCGCGCGAGCGGCGCGCCGAGGCAGCCGTGCACGCCCTTGCTGAAGCCCAGGTGGTCGCGCTTGTTCGGACGGTCGAGGTCGATCCTGTCGGGTTCCGGGAAATGCGCCGGGTCGGTGCTGGCCGCCATCAGGCCCACCGTCAGCACCGTGCCCGCGGGAATGTCCTGGCCGGCCAGCTGGGTGTCCTCCACCGCCAGGCGATAGTTCACCTTCACCGGCGCCTCGAGACGCAGGACTTCCTCGATGAAGTCGGGAATCCGGCCCGGCTCAGCCCGCAGCAGCGCCTGCAGCGTGCGGTCGTCGCCGAGCACGCGGATGGCCATGGCGATGACGCGCGAGGTCGTGTCCTGCCCGGCGCCGAACATGAAGCGGGCAAGCAGCGAGAACTGGTCGAAGCTGGGCGAAGTGCCGTCGCGGTACTTGGAATTCAGCAGCTCGGTCATCAGGTCCGCCTGCGGCGTCTCGAGGCGATCGCGCAGGTAGCCGTCGAAGCGCTCCTTGAGGAAGATCAGCGGGTCGGGACCGACGCGGTGCGTCGCCTCGCCGTCGAGCTGGCTGGGCGGCGCGCCGAGCAGCTCGACCAGGTCCCAGCGGTCCTCCATCGGAATGCCGAGGATGTCCGAGATGGCGAATGTCGCCGTGGCATGGGCATATTCGCGCGCGGCGTTGAACTTGCGCCGCGGCAGCAGGTCGTCGAGCAGGCGGTCGACCAGGGCGTAGAGGTACTGCTCGTTGGCCTTCAGCCGCTTGAAAGTCAGCAGGTCGGTCATCAGCTGCCGGTGGACGGCATGGCGCTGGCCGTCGTAGCAGGCGAGGTGGTCGGACCAGGCCATCTCGTGGCGGCGCGCCTCGAGCTGGTCGCGGATGTCGCTGCCCTCGGGCTCGAAAGGCAGGCCCTGGACCGGGCCGAGCACGTTGACCGCCGAGGAATAGACGTCGTCGCGGCGGTTGAGCACTTCCATCACCGCGTCGTAGCCGGTGACCATCATCGAGTTCTGGTACCGCTCGCGCATGACCGGGCACTGCGACCGCATGTGGTCGAAATAGCCCCGCGGGTCCTGGATGACGCGCGGGTCGGTGAAGAAATCGGGATCCGCCTCGGACATGCATCAGCTCCACTCGTGAGGGCCCGTCGCAGGGCTGCCGGCGGTTTCGACCGCCTTGTTCGTCACCTTGATAGTGGGCCGGCGAAGGCTGGTCAATGAGTGGAGCAGCCAATCCTCCCCGTACCGGGGAGGAAGCCCGTACCAGACCAGCGGCACTGCAGCCGGCCCGACGACGCCGCCGGGCTTGTAGGTGATCT
>CAUJJI010000160.1 GCA_963205265.1 Pseudomonadota bacterium | reverse complement strand
ACCGTCTGGCTGCGGCGGAAGCCGATCCGGCCAAGCGCATCGTTCAGCGCGTCGGCATGCGGCCCCTTGAGTTCGGTGAAGACCTTCCGCTCGGTCTTTCCCGGCAGATAGGGACAAGGCGCGGGACTAGTGACGAAAAATCGGGGAAAGCGAACTGGGGCCGTCACTGTCGCGGTCTTCCTCTACCTGAGATCCACTTCACTTTCGCGGAAAACCGCGCGCTCACCGAGGTTATGCCCGCCGCCGGGATGCGTTGAAAGTCTTTTAACCAAGAAATGGCGCCAACGAAAAACTATTTTGCACAGGTGCATCGCACCCGTGCCCATCCGTCCCGCTGCGGGGCAGGGCCGGCGGGTTCGGTTTACGTGGAAGTGGCGAGCGGGCCGAGGGCCCGGCCGGTGCCGGGGATCAGTTGAGTTCCATCACGCTGACTTCGAAGCCTTCGGCCCGCAGCGCGTCGACCAGCGCGTTCAGCTGCTCGCTGTCGCGCGCCTCGCATTCGATCTCGGTCGCCAGGCCCTTGGCAGGCAGATGGGTGAAGACCCGCTGGTGGACGATCTCGATGATGTTGACGTTGTAGCTGTAGAACACCTTGGCGACGCGCAGCAGCGAGCCCGGGCGGTCCTGCAGCACCAGCCGCAAGCGCGCCAGGCGGCCCGAGCGGGCGAGGTCGCGCAGCAGCACGTTGGCGAGCAGCCGCGTGTCGATATTGCCGCCCGACAGGACGATGCCGACCTTGCGGCCGCGGAACAGCTCGGGATAGGCGAGCACCGCGGCGAGGCCGGCGGCGCCGGCGCCTTCGACCACGGTCTTCTCGATCTGCAGCAGCAGCGCCAGCGCGCCTTCGATCTGGTGTTCGCTGACCAGCACGAAATCGTCGAGCGTGTCGCGCAGCACCGCGGACGTGAACTTGCCCGGCTGGAACACGGCGATGCCTTCGGCCAGCGTATCGCCGCCGACCGCGCGGTCCTCGTGCTTGAGCAGGTTGAACATCGAGGGATAGAGTTCCGCCTCGACCCCGATCAGCTTGATGTCGGGCCGCATCTCGCGCGCGATCACGCTCATCCCCGAGGCCAGCCCGCCGCCGCCGACCGGGATCGCCAGCACGTCGAGGTCGGGCACGTCCTCCAGCATTTCCAGCGCGACCGTACCCTGTCCGGCGGCGACCTGGGGATCGTCGAAGGGATGGACGAAAGTCAGCCCCAGCTCGATCTCCAGCTTGCGGGCATGGGCCGAAGCCTCGTCGAAGCTTTCGCCCTCGAGCACGACCGTGCCGCCGACGGCCTCGGTCTGCATCACCTTCACCACCGGCGTGGTCCGCGGCATGACGATCGTCACCGGGATGCCCAGCCGGGTGCCGTGATAGGACAGGCCCTGCGAATGGTTGCCGGCCGAAGCGGCGATCACGCCGCGCCGGCACTGCTCTTCGTCGAGCTGCAGCATCGCGTTCAGCGCGCCGCGCTCCTTGTAGGCGGCGGTGAACTGGTGGTTCTCGAACTTCACGAAGATTTCCGCGCCGGTGATGGCGCTCAGCGTCTGGCTCTTGAGCGTCGGCGTGCGGACGACGGCGCCGGCAATTCGCCCCGCCGCCGCGCGCACGTCGTCTGCGGTGAGCAGGGCCTGGGCGCCTGCCGCGGGCTTGAGAGCTGTTCCGGTCATGGCGCGCGCCTACCGGAAAGGGGCGAAAATGGAAAGCATGATGAAGCGCCGTCGCCGGGCGGCGACGAATACTTTGCATTCCCACAAAAGTCGCTAGACACCCGGGCATGAGCGACAAACGCAAAGTCTCCTTCATCGGCCTCGGCGTCATGGGCGGGGCGATCGCCCGGCACATCGGCAATGCCAGCCATGACCTGACCGTCTACAACCGCTCCGAGGCGCGGCTCAGCAAGTGGCAGGCGGCCAATCCGGGCCTCGCCACGCGGGTCGCGGAAAGCCCGGCCGACGCCGCCGAGGGAGCGGACATCGTCATCACCTGCGTCGGCAACGACGACGATCTCGCCGATGTCGTGCTCGGCCCGCACGGCGTCTTCACCGCGCTGCGCAAGGGCGGCGTCTATGTCGACCACACCACCGTCTCGGCGCGAATCGCCCGGCAGATCGCGGTGGAGGCCCGCGACCTGCTGATCCACTGCGTCGACGCGCCGATGACCGGATCGCAGATCGGCGCCGAGAACGGCACTCTGACGCTGATGTGCGGCGGGCGCCCCGATGCGATCGAGGCGGCGCGGCCGGTGATGGAAGCCTATTCCTCGCGCATCGTCCACGTCGGCAAGGCCGGCGCCGGGCAGACCGCCAAGATGGCCAACCAGATCTGCATCGCCGGCATCGTCGCTTCGCTGGCCGAAGCCGTGCGCTTCGCCCAGGCATCGCACCTCGACATGGACAAGGTCTACGAGGCGATCTCCGGCGGTGCGGCACAGAGCTGGCAGATGGACAATCGCTGGCACACCATGGCGCGCGACGATTTCGACTTCGGCTTCGCCATCGACTGGATGCGCAAGGACCTGGGCCTGGCCATGGACGAAGGCCGGGGCCTGGGCGTCTCGCTGCCGATCACCGCGCTGGTCAACCAGTTCTATGCCGATGTCCAGGCGATCGGCGGGGGAAGGCAGGATACCAGCGCGCTGATCCGCAGGCTGCCGAGAAAAGGCGGGAAGTGATGCAGGGATTACATCCTCCCCGGGACGGGGAGGGGGACCATGCGCAGCATGGTGGAGGGGGCTGCCCTCTTGGCGCGGCGCCGAGAAAGGCCCCCCCCTCCACCACGCCGCTGCGCGCCGCGGTCCCCCTCCCCGTGCCGGGGAGGATGCTGGCGGCGCTCCTCGCTCTCCACCCCCTCCCCGCCGATGCCGACGTCCTCGTCGACAACGTCAACGGCGTGACTCTGACCGCCGGCGGCGCAGTGGAGCGCTTCAACGGGATCCTGATCGGCGACGACGGCCGGATCGAGCAGGTCCTGACTCGCACCGACAAGCGGCCCGGCAAGGTCGACTACAAGCTCGACGGCAAGGGCCGCGTGCTGATCCCCGGCATCGTCGATTCGCGCGTGCAGCTGATGGAGTTCGGTCTCGCCCAGCTGACCGGCGACGAAGCGCCGCCCGATGCCAGGCCGCGTCCCGAGGATCTCGACCTCGCGCTGGCCAAGGCGCAGCAGCTGCTGCTGGCCCGCGGCATCACCACTGTCACCGACATGGGCACGACGATCGAGGACTGGCAGGCCTACCGCCGCGCCGGCGACCTCGGCACGCTACGGCTGCGCATCGTCGCCTATGCCGAAGGGGTGGATGCCATGATCCTGGTCGGCGGCCCCGGCCCGACCACCTGGCTCTATGAAGACCGCCTGCGGCTGAACGGCGTGCGCCTTCGGCTCGACGGGACGCTGGCCGCGCGCGAGGCATGGCTGAAAGCGCCCTATGCCGACGGGCCGGCCAAGGGCGCCGTGGCCAGGCTGACCGATACCCAGCTCAAGAACCTGCTCAGCCGGGCGGCGATGGACAATTTCCAGGTCGCCGTGGACGCCGCCGGCGACCACTCGGTGGCGGCCGTGCTCGATGCGATCGACGAGCTGAGCCTGACCTACCAGGGCGAGCGCCGCTGGCGGATCGAGGGCAGCGACCTGGTCGATCCGGCGGACCTGCCGCGCCTTTCGGGCAAGGGCCTGGTCGTCTCGATGCAGCCGCAGCAGCTTGCCCAGCCCACCGCGATCGAGCAGCGCATCGGCGCGGCGCGGCTGGGCAGCGCCCATGCCTGGAAAGGCCTCGCCGATGCGGGAGCGACGCTCGCCTTCGGCTCCAACGCGCCGCTTGCCCCGCCCGAGCCGTTCGCCGGCATGGCTGCGGCGATCACCCGCCAGGGCGCCGACGGCCTGCCGTTCGGCGGCTGGCAGCCGCAGCAGCGGCTGACGCGGGAGCAGGCGCTCGCCGCCTATACCACCGGGGGCGCCAGGGCCGCTTTCGCCGAGGGCCGGATCGGCCGCATCGCCCAGGGCGAGCGCGCCGACTTCCTGCTTCTCGACAACGACCCGCTGCTGGCCAGCCCCGACGAACTGCGCGCGATCCGCGTGCTCGAGACCTGGGTCGGGGGGAAGAGGGTGTTCCAGGCGGGAGGGTGAATTCCTTGTCGCTCGGCCGTTCTACCCGGAAACACAGCGGTCCCGGCTTTCGCCGGGACGACGGATGGATTCGTCGTCCCGGGCTTGACCCGGGACCGCCGGCCTCGTCGATGGAACCTCGATACCCCTCACCCCGCCTGCGCGGCTTCCTTCGCCTGCGCGCGCGCGTCGCGCCGTTCGCTGAACCGCATCACCACCAGCGAGCCTTCGAACAGCAGCAGCAGCGGCACCGCCAGCATCAGCTGCGAGACGACGTCGGGCGGCGTCGCCACGGCGGCGACGACGAAGATACCGACGATGACGTAGCGCCGCGACCTCGCCAGCTGGTCGCGCGTGACGATCCCGGCGCGGTTGAGCAGCAGCAGCAGCACGGGCAGCAGGAAGCTGATGCCGAAGGCGAGGATGAACTGCATGACCAGCGAAAGGTAGTCGCCGGTGCCCGGCAGCGCTTCCAGCTTCAGGCCCCCGGCCGTGCCTTCGAAGCCTAGGAACCAGCGGAATGCCGTCGGCATGACGACGTAGTAGGCAAGCGCCGCACCGCTGGTGAACAGCACCGGGGTGGCGACCAGGAAAGGCAGGAACGCCTTCTTTTCCTTGGCGTAGAGACCCGGCGCGATGAAGGCCCAGAGCTGGTTGGCGATGATCGGGAAGCTGACGAAGAAGGCGGCGAACAGCGCCACTTTCAGCTCGACGAAAAAGGCCTCGTAGAGCTTGGTGTAGATCAGCCGGCCCTGCCCCGGCGGGAACGCCTCGGTCAGCGGGCGGACCAGGAAGCCGAAGATGTCGTCGGCGAAATACATGCAGACGGCAAAGGACACGCCCAGCGCGAAGACGCAGCGCAGCAGCCGCGTGCGCAGCTCGATCAGATGGTCGAGCAGCGGCGCCTGCGTCTCGTCGATGTCCTTGATTTTCAGAACCATGGCGCGGCTGTCAGGGCGGCGGCAGGGGTAGCTGCGGTTCCGCCGCGCGCTCGGTGTCCGCCGCCGGGACCTGCGCGGGCAGCGGCGCCGGTTCCGCGCCCGCCGCAGATGGCCCGGCAATGGCCGGGGTATCCACCGGCACCGGCGGATGGGCCTTCATGATCTCTTCGTTCTGCTTGCGCCATTCGCGCTCCATCTCCTCGAGCTCGGCCTCGCGGATCATGGTTTCGATCCCGGTGCGGAAGTGGCCCGAGACGCGCCGCATCTTGGCGATCCAGCGGCCGGCCGTGCGCAGCGCCATGGGCAGTTCCTTCGGCCCGATGACGACGATCGCGACGATGACGATCAGCAGGAATTCCGAGGCGCCGATGTCGAACATCGCTAGCGAGCCTCGAAAGGCCTCACGAGTTGCCGGTGGTCGACGTCTCGCCGGTGGTGTTCGTCGGCGCACTCTCGGGCCCGGCGATCTTCGCCGGCGGCGGAGCGGCAGGACGATCTTCGTCGTTCAGGCCCTGCTTGAAGCTTTTGATGCCCTTGCCGAAGTCGCCCATGATTTCCGAGATCCGGCCTCGGCCGAACAGCACCAGCACGACCAGCAGCACGATGATCCAGTGCCAGAGTGATCCAAAACCCATCTAATCGACTCCGAATGTACCCGGCGCGATGCGAACCGGATGATCTTCCCTATTTAGGCGCTTTCAGCGGGACTTGCCAGTCTGTTCGCAATCGCAAAACGATTGTCGTGCCGCCCCCTCGTCATCCCGGGCTTGACCCGGGACCGCTCTCCTTCGGGCAGACCGTTCCGTCGACGAGGCCAGCGGTCCCGGATCAAGTCCGGGACGACGTGTGCCTCACCGTCGTGCCGCCCCCTCGTCGTCCCGGGCTTGACCCGGGACCGCTCTCCTTCGGGCGGAACGCTCCGTCGACGAGGCCTGCGGTGCCGGATCAAGCCCGGGACGACGATCAGCCGTCGCTCTCGTCGCCCTCATCCCCGCCCGCCAGCGCCAGCTCGACCATCGCGTCGTCGACGGGCTCGAGCAGCCCGGCCGCGCGCAGTTCGTCGATGCCGGGCAGGTCCTTGCGCGATTCGAGGCCAAAGTGGGCGAGGAAGGCTGGCGTGGTCGCATAGATCACCGGCCGCCCAGGCACTTCGCGCCGCCCGGCAGTCCGCACCCAGCCCGCTTCCATCAGCACGTCGAGTGTGCCCTTGGCGGTCTGGACGCCGCGGATCGCCTCGATCTCGGCGCGGCTGACCGGTTCGTGGTAGGCGACGATCGCCAGCACCTCGGTCGCCGCGCGCGACAGGCGGCGGACGTCCTCGCGCTCGCGGCGCAGCAGGTGGGCAAGGTCGGGCGCGGTCTGGAAGTGCCAGCGCTTGCCGCGCTCGACCAGCTGCACGCCGCGCCCCTCGTAGTGGGCGGCCAGCTCGGCCAGCGCCGCGCGCACGTCCGCCCCGCCGAGATGGGCGGAGATCGCCTCGGCAGTCATCGGCTCCTCGGCGGCGAAGAGAGTCGCCTCCACTGCCCGGACGAGGTCGTCTGGCGCGCTCATGCCGTCACCCGCCGCAAGCGCAGCGGCCCGAAGACCTCGTCCTGCGCCAGCTCCGCCTTGCCCAGCCGCGCCAGTTCCAGCGCCGCGACGAAGCTGGAAGCCAGCGCCGAGCGCCGCAGCCGCGGATCGACGTGTTGCGGCAGGAACTCCTGCAGCTCGACCCAGTCCAGCCGCACGCCGAGCATCGACGACACGCGCGAAAGCGCGCTGTCGAGCGTCATCACCATGCGGTCGCGCACGACGTGCACCACCGGCGCGGTGCGCGCCTCGACCTGGCCATAGGCCTGGATCAGGTCGAACCAGTCGCATTGCCAGCGATTGCGGCGGTCGGTGCGCAGCCCCTCGGGCATGCCGCGGCGGAAGACGTCGCGGCCAAGCCGGTCGCGCCCCATCAGCCGCGCCGCCGCCTCGCGCATGGCGCTCAGCCGCTGCAGCCGCATCTGCAGGCGCAGCGCCAGTTCTTCCGGACTGGGGTCCTCCTGCTCCTCCCTGGGCAGCAGCAGCGCCGACTTCAGGTAGGCGAGCCAGGCGGCCATCACCAGGTAGTCGGCCGCCAGCTCCAGCCGCAGCGCTTCGGCCCGCTCGATATAGACGAGATACTGGTCGACCAGCTCGAGGATCGAGATCCGGCGCAGGTCCACCTTCTGCCTGCGGGCGAGATCGAGCAGCAGGTCGAGCGGGCCTTCCCAGCCGTCGAGCTCGAGGTAAAGCGCGCTGTCTTCGCTCGGCATCGAGGCAGGCCCTTCCCATTCCTCCTCGCCGCCGGTCAGCGGCAGGCCGGGGGTGGGGCCGAGATCGAGGTTCAAGCCCGCGCTCCTACATCGGCCGCGACTGCCAGGAGAGCGTCGCGCTTGGCGATCAGTTGCGCCTGGTCCCCGCTCCCGCCCGCGCCCGCCAGCGCCAGCGCGCGGTCGAGCCGGGCGGCGGTCGCCGGCGACATGGCGGGCAGCCGCGCAGCGATGCCTGCCATGTCCTCGAGCTTCGCCCAGCAGTTGAGCGCCAGGTCGCAGCCGGCGGCGATCGCCCGCTCCGCGCGCTCGGGAACGGTGCCCGACAGTGCCTCCATGTCGAGATCGTCGGTCAGCAGCAGGCCGTCGAAGCCGATGCGCTTGCGGATCACCTCGCCGACGACGAAGGGCGACAGCGTGCCCGGGTTCTCGTCGTCCCAGGCGGTGTAGCGGACGTGGGCCGTCATGCCGATCGGATGGCGGGCCAGCGCCTGGAAAGGCGCGAGGTCGGCGGCAAGCTCTTCCTCGCTCGCCGTGACCGTGGGCAGTTCCTTGTGGCTGTCGGCCATGGCGCGGCCGTGGCCCGGCATGTGCTTGATCGTGCCGGCGACGCCGCTGCGCGCCAGCCCGTCGAGCACCGCGCGGCCGAGCGCAGCCACGCGCTGCGGCTCCGCACCGAAAGCACGGTCGCCGATCACGTCGTGCGCGCCGGGCTGGCGGACGTCGAGCACCGGGTGGCAGTCGACCGTGATGCCGGCTTCGGCCAGGTCGATCGCCAGGGCCTGGGCATTGACCCGGGCCGCTTCGATGGCCGTGGCGGGGGCGATGTCGTAAAGCCGGTCGAACACCTCTCCGGGCGGGAAGGCGAGCCATTCGGGCGGCTTCATCCGCGCGACCCGGCCGCCTTCCTGGTCGATGCAGATGAACAGCCGCTCGCGCCCGTGGATCGTGCGCAAGTCGTCGGTCAGCGCCCGCAGCTGCGCCCGGTCGACGACGTTGCGGCCGAACACGATGTAGCCGGCCGGGTCGGACTCGCGGAAGAAGGCGCGCTCGTCGGCAGACAGAGTCGGCCCCGCAATGCCGAAGATCGCTGGTGTCATCGCGGGAGAATCGCAGGAATGCGCGGTTTTCGCAAGTGCGAGCCCATTCGCGGGTGTGGAAAGGATGCCGCCGCTAGCGCGCCTCGACTCGCGCGCCGTCGGTGACGGCATTGGCCGGATTGAGGATCACCGTCTCGCCCGCCGCCAGCCCGCCCCGGACCTCGCCGAATTCGTCGTTCACGTGATCCAGGTCGAGCTTGCGTTCGCGCGCGCGGCCGCCCTCGACGACGAAGGCATGCCACGAGCCGTCCTCGCCGCGGAACAGTGCGCCGATCGGCACCCGCAGCACGTCCTTGGCGCTCCACAGGATTACCGTCGCGTCGATCTGGTAGCCGTGGCCCAGCCGCGCGGCCTTGCCTGCCTCTGCCGGGTCGAAGCCGACGATGACGTTGACCCGCTGCTCCTCGATGCCGAGCGCCGAGATCTTCAGCCGCCCGAACGGCTCGATCCGGGTGACGCGGCCGACAAGCGGCTCCTGCCCGCCCCATTCGGTGATCTCGACCCGGTCGCCGGGCTTCACCCGGACCGCCTCGCGCGAGAGCAGGTCGACCACCGCTTCGATGCGGCGCGGATCGCCGATGGTCATCAGCGGCGTGCCCTGGGCGATCACGCCTTCGCTCTCGGTTATGACGCTCAGCACCGATCCGCCGGCCGGCGCGCGCACCGGCACCGGCCTTGCCGCCGGCCCGGTCGGCTCCGAGAGCATCGCGGCGATGCGGGCGGTTTCGGCGCGGCTCTGCTGCAGCGCGGCCACGTCGCCGGCGACCCGCGTGCGCGCCGCCTCGAGCTGGGCGCGCGGCAGGAAGCCTCGGCCGGCCAGCTGCTCCGCCCGCGACAGGTCGCGCCGCGACTGCGCCAGCGCCGCAGCGGCGCCGCTTTCCGCCGCCCGCGCCGCCGCCAGCGCACTGCGCGCTTCGCGGCTGCTGCGCGGATCGAGCGGCATCGAAGGCTGCCCGGTCATCACCGTGACCAGCGCGCCGCGCGCCACCGTGTCGCCGGGTTCCAGCTCGATGCGGGTCAGGTAGCCGGTCACCGGCGCCGAGACGACGTAGAAATCCTCTGCCCGCGTCACGCCGTCGTCGGTGATGCCGACGGCCATCGGCCCACGCGTGACCCGGCCGGTATCGACCGGTGCCGCTTCCGGCCAGAACGCCACGGCGAGGCCGGCCAGCAGCACCGCCACCGCCAAGAGCGCCCAGCGCCACCGCTTGATCGCTTGCCACATCATTCGCGCGCCTTGAGAACTCTGACCATGTCCAGCTCGAGCACCCGCCGCGCCACGAGCAGGGCAGTCAGCGAGGCCGCGCCCAGCACCACCAGCGCCGAGTAGCCGTAGCTCGCCGGCGACGGCGCGAAGGGCAGCCGGAACAGGTCGGAACTGAACATCGCCGTCATCAGCCGCGCCAGCCAGTTGCCGATCACGCAGCCGACCGGCACCGCCGCCAGCACCAGCACCGCCAGCTCGCCGAGCAGCACGACCCCCACTTCGCTGCGGTAGTAGCCGAGCACCCGCAGCGTCGCCAGCTCGTGAACGCGCTCGGAAAACAGGATGCGGGCGCTGTTGTAGACGACGCCGACGGCGATCGCCGAAGCGAAGGAGATGTAGAAGGCGAGCATGGTGTTGATGTTCTCGTCGATCATGTCCTCGAACTTCCCCATGGCCGCACTGCGCTCGGTTACCCCAAGCACTTCGGGCATCGCCTTGAGCTCGGACAGAATCCGCCGCCGCTGGCTGGAATCGATCCGCAGCAGGGCGGAGCCGGCCGGCGCGGCATCGCGGGCGATACGGTCCATCGTCGCTTCGCTGGCATAGACTCTTTCGCCGATGAATTCATCGATCACCGCCGCGACCGGCAGGTAGATCGTCGTCCTGCGCCCGCCGAGCATCTCGACCAGAACCCTGTCGCCCGCCCGCGCGCCCAGCTTGTCGGCGAGCTGCCGGCTCATCATCAGCCCGGCGGGGGGAAGTTCGATCTCGCGGCCGTCGGCATCGATCCGGGCCGTCAGCGTCGCGCCTGCGGGCGCGCTCTCGATAGCGCTGCGTTCGGTGCGGTTGCCCCTGCCGATCTTCACCGGCACCGCGCGGATCGGCTCCGCCCGCAGCACTCCGCGCAGCTGGGACAGTTCGAACAGCACGTCCTCGTTGCGCGGTTCGATGAAAGTCACAGTCAGGTCCTGGCGCTGGGCACGGTAGAAATAGGAATCGAGCATCACCTTGCTCGAATCGACGAATTGCATGGTGGCGAACAGCAGCCCCATCGACAGCGCCACGCCGAGCACGGTCACCGCCGAGCGCCAGGGCCAGCGGGCGATGTGGCGGGCGATCATGTTGCCAGTGGCGGTAAAGCCGCCCCATGCGCCCAGCCGCTCGACCAGTCCCGTGCGGTAGACCGGCGGCGGCGGCGGGCTCATGGCGACGGCAGGGTTGAGCCTGACCGCCTCGCGCACCCCACCCAGCGCCCCGAGCGCCGCAGCGCCGATCGACAGGCCGGCCGCGCCGAGGAAGACCGAAGGCGCGATCTCGTAGTACAGGAACGGAAAGCGGTAATACTGCGCATAGAGCCGGGTCATGCCCTGCCCCATCCAGGTCCCGGCG
The DNA here is from genome assembly GCA_963205265.1 of Pseudomonadota bacterium. Taxonomy (GTDB): domain Bacteria; phylum Pseudomonadota; class Alphaproteobacteria; order Sphingomonadales; family Sphingomonadaceae; genus Novosphingobium. The sequence goes on along the minus strand of CAUJJI010000160.1, from coordinate 44,651 downwards.
AACGACCCCAGGATCGTCGCCAGGACCGCGATGGCCAGCGCGAACTTCAGGTAGTGCCAGCCGATCGCCCAGTCCGAATAGCCGAAGGCCTTGACCAGCCCGATCTGCGTCCGCTCGGTCCGGATCATCCGCCCGAGCACGATATAGACCAGGAAGGTCGAGACCAGCAGGAAGATCGGCGGGATCACCCGGGTCAGCGCTTCGAGCTGCATCAGCTCGTTGTCGAGGAACGTGTTCGACAGCTGATCTTCGCGGCCATAGGCGCCGGTGCCGCCGTAGCGGTCGAGCAGGGAATCGACCTTGCGGATCACTTCCGCCTGCGCCGCGCCCCGCTCGAGCGTCAGCGACAGCGCGTTGATCGCCTCGGTCCGGTCGGTCGCCGCTTCGAGCGCCTTCTCGCCCATCCACAGGATGCCGAAGCGCCGGTCGTCGGGGATCAGGTCGCCGGGCGCCATCGCGTAGATGTAGTTGGGCGCGAGCCCGGTCCCGACGATCCGCAGCGACTGCTTGCGGCCGTAGATCAGCGCGTCGACGCGGTCGCCGATGTCGAGGCCGTTGGCCTTGGCGAAGACCTCGTCGACGACGACCTCGTCCGCCGCCCCGGCCTGGGGCAGGCGCCCCTGGCGAAGCTTGATGCGGTTCAGCCGCGTCCGGCCATGTTCGTCGACCGAATTGATCAGCGCCCGCACCGGCTCGACCCGGTCGGGGAAATCGAGCGTCGCGAATTGGCGGATCGTCCCCTCGACCCGCTTGACGCCGGCTATCGCCGCGATCTGCGGCAGCACGGCGCGCGGTGCCCGGGTCATCTCGGCGAAGACGTCGGCGAAGGCGTTGCGCTCGTAATAGGCGTCGCGCGTTTCGGTCAGCGAGCGGTGCACGCCCATCGAGAGCACGAAGGTCGCCGTAGCCGCCGCCAGCACGAGCGCAATCGCAAGCGCCTGCCCCCGCATCCGCCACAGGTCGCGCACCAGCTTGAGGTCGAGCGCCGTCACCAGCTGATCTCCAGCGGCGAGATCGGGTGCTCGTGCACTTCGGTGCGGGCGATGTTGCCGTCGAGGAAATGGAACACCCGGTCGGCCATGGCCGCGATCCCGACATTGTGGGTGATCACCACGACTGTCGCGCCGAGTTCGCGGTTGGCCGTGGCCAGCGTCTCCAGCACGCGGATGCCGGTGGTGCTGTCGAGCGCGCCGGTCGGCTCGTCGCAGAGCAGCACGCCGGGCTGCTTGGCGATCGCCCGCGCCACGGCGACGCGCTGCTGCTCACCGCCGGAAAGCTGGGCGGGGTAGTGATCGCGGCGATCGGCCAGGCCGACCAGCGCCAGGGCTTCCACCGCATCCATCGGATGGGCCGCGATGTCGGTGACCAGCCGGACGTTCTCCTCCGCCGTCAGGCTGGGCATCAGGTTGTAGAACTGGAAGATGAAGCCGATCTCTGAGCGGCGGAACCGGGTCATGCCCTTCTCGTCGAGACCGGTCAGCTCCAGATCCCGGTAGAACAGCCTGCCCGACGTCGGCCGGTCGAGCCCGCCGAGCAGGTTCAGCAGCGTCGACTTGCCGCTGCCCGAGGGACCGAGCAGCACGAGCATCTCGCCGGCCGGGATCTCCAGGTCGACGCCCCGCAGCGCATGCACTTCGGTTTCGCCGGTCTGGTAGACCTTGCGCAGCCCCTCTGCCCGGAAAGCGGGCTCTGCCGTCGGTTCGCGGTCCGCAGGGTTGGCGACATTCACCTTCGCATCACTCGTCCAGATCCTGGCCACGTCCGGGAATAGCGCCTACTTGCCCCGGGCGTGCCCGTTTCCTTATCCGGTAAGTACCGGATTGGCCAATCGGCGCCGGCCTGCTGACTAGGTCGATCTATAGGGAGAAGCAGGACATGGCCGCCGAGCACACCAGCATCCTTCGCTTCGACGAAATCGCGATCACCGACGTTCCCAGAGTCGGGGGCAAGAATGCCTCGCTGGGTGAGATGATCCGCGCGCTCGGCGGCTACGGCGTCCGCGTGCCGGACGGCTTCGCGACCACGGCCGCCGCCTACCGCAGCTACATCGCCGCGAACGGCTTCGAACAGGCGATCGGGCGCCACATCCATGCCTATCGCTCCGGCGAGGCCGACCTGCAGGCCGCCGGCGCGGCGATCCGCGAGCTCATGCTGACGGGCCGCATGCCGGAAGCCCTGCAGACGGAAATCTGCGCCGCCTACGACCGGCTCGCCGCGTCGCTTGGCGTGGCCGAGCCGGCCGTCGCCGTGCGCAGCAGCGCCACGGCGGAGGACCTGCCCGACGCCAGCTTCGCCGGGCAGCAGGAGACCTTCCTCAACGTCGCCGGCCACCGCGCCCTGCTCGACGCCTGCCGGCGCTGCTTCGCCTCGCTGTTCACCGACCGGGCCATCAGCTACCGCGAGGCCAAGGGCTTCGATCATCTCGCCATCGCGCTGTCGATCGGCGTCCAGCAGATGGTGCGCTCCGACCTGGCCGGGTCGGGAGTGATGTTCACGCTCGATCCGGACACCGGCTTTCCCGACGTCGCGGTGATCAGCGCCGCCTGGGGCCTGGGCGAGACCGTGGTCCAGGGCTCGGTGGATCCCGACCGCTACGTCGTGTTCAAGCCGCTGCTCGACGACGCCCGGCTGCGGCCGATCATCGAGAAGAGCTGCGGCGGCAAGGCGATCAAGCTCGTCTATGCGCGCGGCGGCAGCCGGCGGACGCGGATCGTCCAGACCACGCCTGCCGAGCGCCGCGCCCTGGTGCTCGACGATGCCGAAGTCGTCGAGCTGGCCCGCTGGGCCCGGGTGGTGGAGCGCCACTACGGCCGGCCGATGGACATCGAATGGGCGAAGGACGGCGAGAGCGGGCTGCTCTACCTGGTCCAGGCCCGGCCGGAGACCGTGCAGGCCGGCCGCAGCCGCACGCAGATGCTGACCTACCGGCTCAAGCAGAAGGCCGAGCCGATCGTCCGCGGCGCCGCGGTCGGCACGGCGATCGCCGCCGGCAAGGCCTGCCTGGTGCGCGACGTTTCCGGGATCGCCAGCTTCCCCGAAGGCGCGATCCTCGTCGCCGCCAACACCGACCCCGACTGGGTGCCGATCATGCGCCGCGCCGCCGGGATCGTCACCGACCACGGCGGCAGCACCAGCCATGCGGCGATCGTCAGCCGCGAGCTGGGCGTGCCGGCGGTGATCGGCACCGGCGACGCGACGCGGGTCCTGGCCGATGGGCAGGCGATCACCCTGTCCTGCGCCGGCGGCGACCAGGGACTGGTCTACGACGGGTTGCTGGACTTCGCGAAGGAAGCGGTCGACCTTGCCGCACTGCCGGAGACGCGCACCCAGGTCATGGTCAATATCGCCGATCCCGCCGCCGCGTTCCAATGGTGGCAGCTGCCGGCGAAGGGCGTCGGCCTCGCCCGCATGGAATTCATCGTCAACAACCTGATCAAGGTGCATCCGATGGCGCTGATCCACCCCGAGCGGGTGGATGCCGAGGCCAACCGCGCGATTGCCGAGCTGACGCGGGACTATGCGAGCCCGGCGGAATTCTTCGTCGACGTGCTGGCACGCGGCATCGCCCGCCTGGCCGCGCCTTATCACCCCCATCCGGCCATCGTCCGGCTCAGCGACTTCAAGACCAACGAATATGCCCATCTCCTCGGCGGCAAGGCCTTCGAGCCCGAGGAGGAGAACCCGATGCTCGGCTTCCGCGGCGCCTCGCGCTATTACAGCCCGCACTACCGCGAGGGCTTCGCGCTCGAATGCCGGGCGCTGAAGCGGGTGCGCGAGGAACTGGGCTTCGCGAACGTCGTGGTCATGATTCCCTTCTGCCGCACTCCCGCCGAAGCCGACCGCGTCCTTGCGGAAATGGCGGCCAACGGGCTTGTCCGCGGCGAGAACGGACTGCTGGTCTACATGATGTGCGAAATTCCCGCGAACGTCATCCTGGCCGAGGACTTCGCCAGGCGCTTCGACGGCTTCTCGATCGGCTCGAACGACCTGACCCAGCTGGTTCTCGGCGTCGACCGCGACAGCGACCTGCTGGCCGAGCTGTTCGACGAGCGCGATCCGGCCGTGACGACGATGATCGCGCAGGCCATCGCCAGGGCCCATGCCGCCGGGATCAAGATCGGCATCTGCGGCCAGGCGCCGAGCAACTACCCCGACTTCGCCCGCTTCCTGGTCGAGACCGGGATCGATTCGATTTCGCTCAATCCCGACAGCTTCGTGCGGACGATCGCTTCGATCGCGGCGGCCGAAAGCGGCCTCAGCGGGAGGTGAGGCGCGAGCCGCGGGCTCGCAGGCGCTGCTTCCTCAGGCCGCCTTGCCCGACGACGAGCGTCCGCCGCGCCGCGTCGCGCGACGGGCAGGATGGCGCTGGAGGTCGACGACGCTGGCCTGGCCGCTGCGCGGAGGCCGGGTCTTCTGCCAGTTCTCGATCAGCGGCACGACTTCGTGCGAGGGCACGGGCCGGCCGAAGTAGAAGCCCTGGCCCACCGGGCAGCCGAGATCGCGCAGGATCTGCTCCTGCGCCTCGTTCTCGATGCCTTCCGCCACCACCCGGGTGCCGAGGGCATTGGCCATCGAGACGATCGCCGCAACGATAGCGCGGTCCGAATTGCTGCTTGCGATTCCCGAGACGAACGAGCGGTCGACCTTGATGGTCGAGACCGGCAGGTTGCGCAGGTGCGACAGCGAGGCATAGCCGGTGCCGAAATCGTCGAGCGCCAGCGGTATGCCGTAGTCGCTCATTCGGTCGATCGAGCGCCGCGAGGCATCGGCGTTGGCGCCGAGGAACACGCCTTCGGTGATCTCGATCTCGATGTCCTTGCTCGAGATCCCGCCGGTCTCCAGCGCCTCGATCAGGTTGTCGGCGAAAGTCGTCTGGCGCATTTCGGCCGGCGAGGCATTGATCGCCACCTGGTGGAAATCGAGGCCCTGCGCCCGCCAGCTCTTCATGTCGTTGAGGACATGGCCGATGATCGCCTTGCCGAGCAGGTCGGCGACGCCCTTTTCCTCGAAGGCGGCGTAGATCTTGTCGGGCGTGTGGATCTGCCCGCGATCGTCCTGCCAGCGCAGCAGCGCCTCGAAGCCGGCAAGCTCGCCGGTCTTGAGGCAAACCTTGGGCTGGTAATAGGCAAGGATGCGATTGTCGCGCGCCGCAGTGCGGGCGCGGTTCACCATGGCCAGCCGCTCGTGCATTTCCTCGAGCATTTCCATCTCGAAGACCTTGGCCTGCGACCGGCCGTCGAACTTGGCGTGGTAGAGCGCGAGATCGGTGTGCTTCATCAGCTGGTTGGCGCTGATGCCGTGGTCGGGGAACAGTCCGATGCCGATGCTGGCGCTGTAGACGGTGGAACGGCCGCCGTAGTGCAGCACGAATTCGCTTTCGATCAGCCGCTCGGCCGCCTTGACGGTGCTCGGCAGGTCCTTGGCGTCGTCGATCAGGATGGCGAACTCGTCGCCGCCCAGGCGCGCGACGATCGACTTCTTGGGCGACTTGGAGGTCAGGAATTCGGCGAACTGCTGCAGCAGCTCGTCGCCCGCGGAGTGGCCCAGGACGTCGTTGACGTCCTTGAAGTTGTCGAGGTCGACCAGCAGCAGGGCGACCTTGCGGAAATTGGCCGTCGCTTCGGCCAGGGCCGATTCCAGCGCAGCCGAGAAGTAGGAGCGGTTGTACAGGCCGGTCAGGCCGTCGTGCTCGGCGTCCCAGCGGATCTGCTGGTCGATCAGCACCTTCTCGTGCACGTCCTCGGTATAGCCGTACCAGCAGACGACGTTGCCGGCCTCGTCGCACCGCGGATAGCCGCGTGCACGCATCCAGCGATAGTCGCCGTCGACCAGCAGGCGCACGGTGACGTCGAAGGATTCGCCGGTCGACAGGCAGCGGGTGACCGTCGTGCTCACCCGCTCGATGTCTTCGGGGTGGGTCGAGCCCAGCCAGCCCTTGCCGAAGGCCTCCTGGCGCGACATCCCGGTCGACTGCAGCCAGCGGTCGGTGAAATCGATGATCTGCCCGCTCGCGTCGGCGATCCACGGCAGCTGCGGGTTGTATTCGACGATGTTGCGCAGGTGGCTTTCCTGCGACTGCAGCGACTCGATGTTTTCATGCTCGCCGCTGATGTCGACGAGAACCGCGTCCCAGCGCGAACCGCCCGCCGCGAAGCCGAGGCTGACGCGGAACCAGCGCGGCGAATCCTCGCCCGCGGGGATCTTCAGTTCGAAGCTGGCTCCCTCGCCCGCCTTGGCCCGGCGCAGCCCTGTGATCAGTGCCGAGCGGCCGCTCGGCTCCAGCTGGCGCAGGACATCGCGCAGCGAAGGGCGCGTGCGGGATGTTCCGAAGATTTCCAGGAGGTTGGAAGGATCGTCGATGCCGGCGCCGTCGCTGCGAAGGAAGTGCACTCCGGCAGAAGTGAAGACGGCAGGATTCACGCTCCCGTGACGGGCGCTAGCGGCTGCATGCTTCCGTTGCCTTGGCGGGGCAAGGGATTGAGCCATCAGTTCCAAGCCTCCTCGTTCGGCCGTGATCTTGCGCGGGTGCGACTGCAGTCCCCAAGCTCTTATAAGAGCATGCTTAAAGCTTGGTAAACGGCTGGTTAGGAATTCTCGGAGCGAAACTCCGCGCCGGGACTTAACCGAAAGTTGACCAAGACCGGCGATAGCAGTCGCTCTCGCAGCGAGAGAGACCATGGCCGAATTCATCCCAGCTTCGCAAATCCGCGCCGGAGCCAGTTCGCTGCCGGTCTACTTCTCGCAGCGCATCCACGAGATCCTCGAGCTGCCGCAACTGGTCGGCCTGTTCGCCGGCTGCATCGCGCCGTTCGGCGTGCCGGGCCATGCCTGCCTGCGGCTGGACACGGCGCCGCGGCAGGTGTTCGGGGAAGGCGAATTGCCCGAACCCGAACGGGTCCTGGGCTTCGCCGTCAGGGGCTGGGACGGCAACGACTATCGGGTGGACCTGTCGCTTACCGGTCTCGCTCCGGGCGAGCCGGACCTCGATCCCGCCGCCCGCGCCGCGCTGCACGCCATGTCGGCGCTCTACGTGCTGCGCGGGATCGCCTTGCTCGATGCCGACGACGAACCGGCCGATCCCTGCCGCCTGAGCAGGGCCGAGCGGTTCTGCCTGGAGCAGAGCGAGCTCGGCCGCTGCGATCTCGACATCGGCGAGGAGCTGGGCCGCTCGGCACCGGCGGTGCGCGTGCTCGTCGAGCGCGCAAGGGCGAAGCTGCGCCCTGCCCTACTCAACGGCTGAAGCGGCTTTTTCCAGCGACGTTCGCGCCTTAGGCGCAGCGCCGCCTCGCGCGGCGCACTCCGGCTGCGCGGCTGGCTATGGCGCGGAAGCCATTTCTGGGATATCCTGCGCCGACATGCGCGGGGGGCGTTCTTGATCCATCTTGTCACGCAAGCGAATGCGCATCTCTACAGGGATGAACTGCGACAGCTGCATGCCGCACGCAAAGCCGTGTTCATCGACGAGCTGGGCTGGCAGCTGCGCGAAACGAACGGCCTGGAATACGACGAATACGACGATGAACGGGCCGCCAACATCATCGGCTTTTCGGCCGAGGGGCGCGTCGTCATGGGCCTGCGCTTCCGGCCAGCCGACGACCGTTCGATGCTGCTCGACCACTTCCCGCACGGGATTCTCCCCGCAACCCGGCCGATCGACGATGGCCGCACCTGGGAACTCAGTCGCGGGTTCTGCATAGAGCGTGGGGTCAAGGCCCATAACCTGCGCCGCAAGGCCGCCTGCATGATCGCGCCGCTGGAGATCGCGCTGCGTATGGGAATCGACCGCTGCGTCGGCTTCACCGACGTGCGCATGCTCGATTTCTGCTACGGCGTGGGCTGGAAGCTGACTCTGCTCGGCGCCCCGATCCATTATGGCGAAGGGGATGCCGTCGCCTACGAAGTCGAGGTCTCCGAAGCGGCGCTGGGCAGCATGCGCCGCATGTGGGGCCTGCCCGAGCCGGCCTATGTCGAGATCGCGGCACTCCGCGCCGGCGAGGCGGACGTCCATGCCGCGGCCGCCCGCCACGTCCGCGAAAACCCGGCCCTGGCACGCATAGCGGCGCGGATCGGTGACGAACCGGAAGATTCCGCTGCGGACTACTATGCTCCGTTCCAGGCCTCTGGATAAATCAGGAAGTTACAACGGTTTTCGTTCTATCCAGCCTTGCCCTGCGGCCACCGGGAGTCCATGAAGCCGATTGAAAGGGCGCCCCGGGAGCGAAGATGTCCAGTCAAGAACCGCTATCGGTTACGACCGCAGAAGTGGAAAAGTGGATTTGCGGCAGGATAGGCGAATTCGTCTGCCAGGATGCCGCGACCATCCTGCCCGCGGCCAGCTTCGACAGCTTCGGCATCGATTCCGCCAAGGCGATCTCGCTCATGGCCGATCTCGAAGAATGGCTGGACCTGCCCGACGAATTGCCGCTGGAACTGCTGTTCGAAGCGGAATCCATCGCCCAGGCGGCCGAAGGGATCACGGCGACGGTCAATGCCATGCTCGGCTCCGGCTCGGCTTTCAGGCAATTCCGGTGAGCGACGCGGCGGACATCGAATTCGGCGGATCCGCGGCGGCCATCCGCCATCACTACGACGTCGGCAACGCCTTCTACAGGGAATGGCTGGACCCCAGCATGGCCTATTCCTGCGCGATGTGGGAAGGCTTGCCTGAGGACGCCTCGCTCGAGGAAGCCCAGCACCAGAAGCACCTCTTCCACGCCCGGTCGATCCACGCCGCCGCCGGAATGCGCGTGCTGGACGTGGGCTGCGGCTGGGGCGAGATGATGCGCACCCTGCTCGACGACTGCGGCGTCGCCGAATGCGTGGGCCTCACCATGAGCGAAGAGCAGCATGCCCATATCGGCCACCTCGGCCGCCCGGACATGCAGGCGGTGCTGACGAACTGGCGTGACTACCGGCCGGACCGTCCTTTCGACGGGATCATCTCGATCGGGGCGTTCGAGCATTTCGCCCACCCGCGGCAGACAGTGGAAGAGCGCCGCCATGTCTACCGCGAGTTCTTCTCGGCCTGCAGGGACTGGACCGAAGGCAAGGGCAGGCTGTCGCTGCAGACCATTGCCTATGCCAATATGACGCCCGACCAGGCCAATCCCTTCATCACCGGCGAGATTTTTCCCGACGCCGAGCTGCCGACCATAGAAGACATCGTCGTCGCATCGCGCGGCCTGTTCCGGATCGAGCGGCTCCGGGACGACGGCCTGGACTATGCCCGCACTTGCGAGGAATGGAGCCGCCGCCTGCGCCGCGCCGTCCGCGACGGCAGGATCGATCCGGCCAGGGAACCCGCCGAAAAGTACTCACGATATCTGCGGATGTCTGCTGCAGGCTTCAGGATGCACAAGATCGGGCTGCTCAGGATTGCGTTCAGCCCGAAATGAGGAAGTCCCGCGTTTGCCCTCCGGGTCCGGAACGCAATGGCGCGACCAATGGACGCGAAAGTCGAAAGCGCATCGGCGAACGGAAATTGGCGATCGTGCCACTGTTGAAGTCGAGGTGGATCGAAGCAAGTTCCATCCGAGCTACGCACCGGACGGATTGCCAAAATCCCCGCCTGGTCCACCCAATTTGATGCGCTCGCAATGCAACAACCCGGCCGCCGGCAAGCAAGGCTTCCCAGAGAGTTACAAATAGTGCATAGGGAAATTCCACTTAGTCCAGTGTTGAATTGATCCGCGTGAATTATAGCAAGTCCATCATCCAGATTATTTTCGACCATGCGGAGCTGACGCCCAATCGTCCCGCGTTGGTCTTCGATCTCGGTCACGGACCTGTCGACCAGCTCACCTACGCGGAGCTTGCCGAGCAGGTCAGGGGCTTGAGCGGCGCACTGGTCAAACGTGGGCTTGCCGGGCGCCATGTCGGACTGCTGTTCACGCCGGGGACGGAATTCGTACAGGCGTTGCTGGCCTGCCTGGCTGCGGGAAGCGTTGCCGTGCCGGTCGCCCCGATCGGTCGTCGACAAGTGCGGATCCGCAACATCGTCGAGCTGCTGGCCAAGGCAGAGACCGCGTGCCTCCTCCTCGACGACAGCATGACCGGCCTGTTCGGGGCGGAACTGCTCGAGGCGCTGGGCCCGCTCGGCATGCGCTGCATGGAGTTCGCGGAGCTTCAGCGCCATCTCCAGCCGGTCGAGCCGATGGCCGTCGCCGCCGCGGACCTGGCCGTCCTGCAATTCACCTCCGGTACGGTCAACACGCCCAAAGGCGTGATGATCACTCACGGCAACATCCTGGCCGACGAGACCATCATCCGGCGCGCTTTCGGTCACGACTGCAACTCGCACTTCGTCGGTTGGGTCCCGCACTACCACGACCAGGGCCTGTTCGGGAACATCCTGCAGCCGCTGTTCCTCGGCGCTACCTGCGTGCTAACCGCGCCTACGGCCTTCGTTAATCGGCCGATGCTGTGGCTGGAACTGATCTCCCGCTACCGGGCACATACCAGCGGCGGGCCCAACTTCGGCTACGATCTCTGCGCCAATTACGCGGAGCGGCGGGGAACGCCCGAGCTCGACCTGTCGAGCTGGCGCGTTGCCTTCAACGGTGCGGAGCGAGTCCGGCCGCAGACCCTGCGGCGGTTCGCCGATTGCTTCCGCGACGTCGGTTTCGACGAGCGAGCCTTCCTCCCTTGCTATGGACTGGCGGAATGCACGCTGGTCACCATCGCCATGCCCAACTGGACGGCGCCGCTGATCACCCAGCGCGACGTTGCCGCACTCACGCTCGGCAGTTCCGTCGACGCTGCCCCCGACGATCACGGGCTGGAATTCGTCTGCTGCGGCCCCGCCATGGAGGGAAGCGAAGCGATCATCGTCGATCCCGAGACCGGCGAGCGGCTTGCGGACGGCAAGGTCGGCGAAATCTGGCTCAAGGGCCCGCACATAGCCGCGGGCTACTACAAGGATGCGGAACTGACCGAGCAGACCTTCGCAGCCCGGCTGACCTCCGGAGAAGGTCCCTACCTGCGCACGGGCGACCTGGCCTTCGCCGGGCCCGAAGGCTTCTACATCGTCGGCCGAATCAAGGACCTCATCATCCTGCGCGGACGCAATTACGCGCCGAGCGACGTCGAACAGGTCTGGGCGGAAATCTCCCATACCGGCGGTGAGACCCGAGCCGCTGCCATCCAGGTCGAGATCGACGAAAGCCAGCACGTTGTCCTGGTGGCCGAGATCGCGCGCACGGAAGTCCGCCACATCGGCGATGAAGACGTGCAGGAGATGGCCGCCCGCCTGCGGGCCGCGGCGATCGAGAAGCTCGATCTCGGCGTGACCGATCTGGTGATCGTCACCGAAGGGACGATTCCCCGGACGACCAGCGGCAAGGTTCAGCGCGGCAAGGTGGCCGAGATGGTGCTGCGCGACAGGCTGCCGGTGGTTTCCGTCGCCGGGCCGCTAAGCACGCACCTGAAACGCGCTCAGAAGCGCCCGGCGACCGTCACGCCATAGGTGCGCGGCGCGCCGTAGGCTGTGGTGCGCAGCACGCCGATCGCCGAACGATCGTCCATATAGGTCTCGTAGGTCTTGTCGGTCAGGTTCTTGGCCCAGGCCACGATTTCCCAGGTCTCCCGCCGGTAGCCGGCGCGGATGTCGAGCAGGGTGCGGCCACGGCCCCGGAACCGATCGGCATTGGTCGGCTCGAAGTAGACGGCAGAGCGGTGATCGACGTCGACTCGCGCGAAGAGGTTGTCGCTGCCGATGGGCTGGGTGAATTCGACCGCGGCATGGGCGGTGAAGGACGGCGCCAGGACCAGCCTGTTGCCCGAGCAGTCGGTCGAACCGCCGCCCTGCGACAGCGGCACGCCGCAATTGCTGAAGCGCTTGTAGTCGGCATCGAGCAATCCCGCCGAAGCGTGGAGCCGCAGCGCATCGACCGGCGCGAAAGTCATTTCCGCCTCGATCCCCTGCGCACGCGCCTTGCCCGCATTGGACAGCGATATGCCGCCGCCCAGGACCTGCGAGATCTGCAGATTGTCGTAGATGACGTGGAACGCCGCAAGGTTCAGCCAGAGCCGGCGGGCAATCAGCTCGGACTTGATGCCGGCTTCGATGCTGTCGGCGTGCTCGGGTCCGGCGGCAAGGCCGTCGGTCCGCGAGGCGAGGTCGACGTTGAAGGCCCCGCTCTTGAAGCCCCTGGCGTAGCGCAGGTAGAGATTGGCGTCCGGCGCCACCCGATAGCTGATCGACAGCGTGGGCGAGAGGTCGCTCTTGCCGCTGCGGGCGCGGTACTGCAGGTTCGGGAAGCCCAGGAAAGTGAAGATTCCCGTGGCATCGGTCTGCACGAAGGCCGCGCGCTTGGATTCATGGGTGTAGCGCAGGCCAGCCGAAAGCGTGAGCCGGTCGACCGGCGAATAATCGAGCCGCCCGAAGATCGCCTTGCTGCGCGTCTTGACCTTGCCATCGGTAAGGATGGCCGGATTGCCCGGGATGCCCAGCGTAGCGCCCAGCGCCAGGGCTCGCTCGGTCTGCACGGTCTGCTCGAAGTAGTAGACGCCGGCGAGATACTTGAGGTCGCCGATGCTGCCGTCGGCGCGCAATTCCTGGCTGAACAGATGCGACTTGTCGCCCCAGCGATCGGCCGAGACGAAGTCGACCTGTTCCTGATCGTCGTCCATCAGGGCATCGTAGGAGGAATGCCGGTAGGCGGTGATCGAAGTCAGGTTGACTGCGTCCAGCGAAAGACTGCCGGTCAGCGAGAATCCGTAGCCGTCGCGTGAGAGGTGGTTCGGCCGGTTGTTGTTGATGCGGTGCGGCCGGCTCGACGGGAATACCGCCGGGAAGCCCATCAGCTCGCGGGCCTGGAAGAAGCCCGGCACACTGCGATCGCGCAGACCGTCGGTGCGCAGCACGAGCTTGGCATTGGCCGCAGGCTCGAACTTGAGCGCTCCGCGCCATGAGAAAAGGTTGGCCGTCTCGGCGTCCTTGCCGCCGGACAAGTGGCGATAGTAGCCGTCGTGGCGGATGTAGCCGCCGCTGACGCTCGCCGAAAGGTTCTCGCCAAGCCCGCCGTTCAGCGTCGCACGGGCGGAATACTGGTCATAGTTGCCGGCGCCGACCTGCCAATCGACGAATGGCTCGTCGCTCGGCTCGCGAGTCTGGATGGCGATGACCCCGGCGATCGTGTTCTTGCCGTATTCGGTACCCTGCGGACCGCGGATGATCTCGACCTGCTTGACGTCGAGCAATTCCAGCTCGAGATTTTCCGGACGCCCGGCATAGACACCGTCGATGAACAGCGACGAGCCGCTTTCCAGGCCGATGTTGCGGACCAGGGTGGAAATTCCGCGGATGGCCAGCTGGCCCTGCAGCGATCCGGCGATGCCGCCGCTGATCGCGGCGTTGGGCGCGGTGGCGACCAGATCGAATGTCGATCGCGCTCCCGAAGCCTTGATCGTATCCGCCGAGATCACGGTGACCGAGAGCGGCGCGTCGATCGCTCTTTCCGGTACCTTTCGGGCAGTGACGACGATCTCGTTGTCGGCAAAGCCCGGTTCCGCGTCAGCAGCGAGACTCTCCGCCAAGGCGGACGGGGCCCACATTGCGGCGGAGGCGAGAAGCCCCCCATGCAGCAGTCGAATATAGTTCTTGCGCGACACTATGGTTTCCACGTCGTTTGCCGAGACGAATGGTGGAAAAATCGCTGAATAGGGTAAAAATTGAATTAACCAGCAGAACGGGCCGCCATCCTGCGATCCCGGTCAAGCGGCGACGCCGGCCGTGGAATGCAGGCTAGGCTTGCATTTCAGTATGTTGGTTGCCGCGTCGCCAAGGCGGAGTTGGCAAGCCTGCCCCCGGCCCAATGCGCCGGCCGGGGATGCCAGGTGGGGGCAGAGTCCCTTCCCGGCAGCGCAGGAGCGCCGGTTGCGGACCTAGTCGAGGTTGAAAACCCGTACGGCATTGCCGGCGAGGATCTTCTGCTTCGAAACCGGATCGCAGTTCACCGTGGCACGCGCGATGTCGTCTTGCGTGTTCGGCCACAGGCAGATCGAATGCGGATAGTCGGTCGAGAACATCGCGAGATCCGCCAGCCTCGGTTCGACCGCGACGAGATCGAAGCCTAGCTTGTCGTCGAGCACGGTGACGAACAGGTTGCGGCCCATGGCATTGCTGGGCCGCTCCTCGGTCCCGAAGCGGGCCCAGCCCTTCTGCTTCTCGTAGACCTCGTCGAGCATGTTCATCCAGAACGGCACCCAGCCGAAGTTCAGTTCGGCATCCATGATCTTCAGCTTGGGATGCCGCGCGAAGACACCGGTGTAGATCATCTTGGTGAAAGGCTCGACGCCGGCGAAGAAGCGGTGGACCGTGCCCGCGGGTCCAAGACCGGGCAGGTTGAACTGGAACACGTCCTTTCCGCCCGGGTCCCTGCCGCCCGAAGTGCGATGCATGCAGAGCGGCACGTCGGCATCGGTGCAGGCTGTGAAGAAGGGATCGTAATAGGGATCCCAGTAGGGCCGGTCGGGGTAGACCGGGATATGGACGGCCTTAATGCCCTTCTTCAGCATGCGGTCGAGTTCGGACAGCAGGACGTCCATCGCGTGATTGACCGGCATCATAGGCAGCGCGATGAGCCGCTTGGGATCGACGGCGCAGAAGTCCTCGATCACCCAGTCGTTGAACGTCTGGAACAGCGCCAGGGCAAAGGGATCCTCGCCCATGAACCAGCCCATCAGCGGCACCGAGGAAAACAGCATCGAGGCATCGACGCCGGCGTCCATCATGTCCTTGAGGTGGGCGGCGCCGTCGTAGTTGCCGGGCAGAATTTCCTCCCAGGTATAGCCGCTGATGCGCACCGAACGCCCGGCGGTGGCTTCGATCCCCAGGGTGCGTTCCACCGTCTTGCCGTCCCACGACCAGCCGTCGCCACCGTCGGCTCCGCGCATGACCCGCGGCGCACGATCGCGGAATTGCTGCGGCAGCCGCGTGGTGAACAGATCGCGCGGCTCGAGAATGTGGTTGTCGGCGGAAACGACCCTGTATTCCATGCATCCCTCCTGCTGGCGACGGCGCTGCAGCGCCTCTTGCCGGAAAGGGGAGCATGACCGAACCGCGCGCGCAATCCTGCGATCGCTGCCGGTACTCCGGATGATTTGCTGGCGCGTCCGATTTTCGGCGACGCTGCACTCGGTTGCGCCGGGGCAGCGTCAGCAGGTGGCCGTCGCCGTCATGTTCCTGGTCGCGCCTTGCTGCGTCCAAAGCCTGGCTCCGTCGCCATCGGGCTCGCCGCAGACGTGCAGCCCGGCACCCGCGAAAGCGGGCGACATTCCGCGGAAGTCGAAGGTGGCCAGCGGCTTGCCGAGATGGCGCCGGGCGAGATCGGCCAGCAGCGTCGCCTGCAGCGGCCCATGCACGACCAGTGCCGGATAGGCTTCCTCGTCGCGCGCATAGGGCAGGTCGTAGTGGATCCGATGGCCGTTCATGGTCAGCGCCGAATAGCGGAACAGCAGGACGGTATCGGGCCGCATTTCGCTGTGCCACGCGGCGTCCGGCGCGGTCGCGTCGGCAGCAGGAGCGGCGACCGATCCCGGCGCCGCCGCCTCGCGATAGACGAGGTCCTGCTCCTCGACGATCGCCAGGCCCTGCTCACCAGAGAGCCGATGCTCGACGGTGACGAAGACGAGGTTGCCCGACTTGCCGCTCTTCGCCTCGACCTTGCTGATGGTCGATAGCTTGGTGACCCGTTCGCCCAGGGTTAGCGGCTGGTGGAAGCGCAGCCGCCCGCCTGCCCACATGCGGCGCGGCAGCGGCACCGGCGGCAGGAAGCCGCCCTTGGCCGGATGGCCGTCGAGGCCGAGCCCGGCGGGCGGCTGAACGTTCCAGAAGTAGAGCCAGTGATGCAGCAACGGCAACCGATCGCCCGCGCT
The DNA here is from genome assembly GCA_963205265.1 of Pseudomonadota bacterium. Classification (GTDB taxonomy): domain Bacteria; phylum Pseudomonadota; class Alphaproteobacteria; order Sphingomonadales; family Sphingomonadaceae; genus Novosphingobium. Next base: position 28,775 of record CAUJJI010000160.1, on the reverse strand, counting down.
TCCTGCCTCGCTGTCGCCCACCGCGGCGCGCAGCGCATTGCTCCGCGCCGGTTCGAGCACGTCGGTCAGTTCCTCGCTGCGGCCCACCCAATCCGAGAAATCGTCGCTCATATCCTGCCGCACTCCTGCTGATCCGAGATAATGCATTATTCCGGGTGATGACCGAAAATTTCTACCGGCCATCTCCACGAATCACTAGCCAATCCGATAGTTCAGCGCTATCGGCGCGTCCACAGCTACCAGATAATGCATTATCTGATGGCGCCTCTAGAATGGGACCCATGAGCCAGCAACCCCTTTCCGGCCGCCGCGTCATCGAGCTTGGCACCATGGTCGCCGCGCCGTTCGCGACGCATATCCTGTCGCAGATGGGTGCCGAGGTCATCAAGGTCGAACCGCCCAGCGGCGACACGACCCGCGCACTGGTCCGCGGGGGGCCGAGCGGCACGCTGATCGCCTACAGCCACTCGAAGAAAGGCATCTGCCTCGACCTGACTGCAGAGGCCGGCAAGGAGGCTTTCCGCAAGCTGGTGGCCAGTGCCGACGTCGTCATCCACAATCTCTCGCCGGCGGCCTCGCGCAAGCTCGGCACGACGTTCGAGGATTGCAACGCGGCCAATCCGGACATCATCCACTGCCACGTCAAGGGCTATGCCCACGGTCCGCAGGCGGAGGACCTGGCGACCAATCCCGTCGCCGAAGCTGCCACCGGGGTGATGGACGACCATCGCATCAACGGCCGCCCCAGCCGCCTGGGCCCCTCCTATCACGACCAGTTCGCCGGCACTTTCGCGGTGATCCGGGTGCTCGGCGTGATGCTCGACCCGGCCCCGACCGCCGAGGATCGCCGCATCGAGATCGGCCTTTACGAGACCGGCCTGCACCTCGCCGCACGCGACCTCGTCGGCGTGCAATTGAAGACGCAGCTGCTCGGCCGCCCCGAGAAGGAAGCCGGCGGCGAGTTCGCGATGCCGGGATACGGTGCCTACCAGGCGAAGGACGGCCGCTGGATCTACCTGCTGGTGATGTCCGACGCGCACTGGCGCAAGCTGACAATCGCGCTCGCCATGCCCGAGCGCGACAACGAGGACATGGCGACGTTGCGCCAGCGCAAGAAGCTGCGCGACGCGGTCGAGGCAGCGGTTCGCGCCGGGGTCGGCAAATGGACCTATGACGAGGCCGCGGCACGGCTGCGCGAAGCCGGCGTCGGCTTCAACGAAGTGCTGCCGCTCGAGCGCGTGCTCGATGCCGAGCAGGCGCACCAGCCGGGCAAGCTGCGCGAGCTCGACTGGCGCGGCCTGCATTTCGAAATTCCCGAGTTTCCCGGCCAGATACAAGTCCGCCCCCACCTGCCCCCGCCCGAGATCGGCGAGCATACGGTCGAGCTGCTCAGCGAGCTCGGCTATTCCCATGCCGAATGTGCCGCGCTGATCGCCGAAGGCGCGGCGAAGAACGGCAGCTCGGCCGATTTCGCCTGGGCGCCGGTGAGGGACAAGCCCTGATGCGCCCCAAGGAGGAACAGGTCGCGGATTTCCTGCGCGAGGGGATCATCGCCGGGCGCATCGCCCGCGGTGCCCGACTCAAGCAGCAGGAGATCGCGTCTCTCCTCCAGACCAGCATCACGCCGGTGCGCGAGGCGCTCAAGCTGCTCGAGGCCGAAGGCTACGTCACCAGCGACAACTACCGCGGCGCCACCGTCGCGCCGTTCGACATCGAAGCCTCGCGTGAGGTGCTGAACTTGCGCATCCTGCTCGAGACGCAGCTCGTGCGCGGCGCTGTGGAGCATGCTACGTCCGCCGACATCGCCGAGCTCAAGCAGCTCGCCGACGAATTCGCCAGGGCCTTCGCCGCCGGCGACAACGAGACGGCACGCGCCGCCAACTACCGCTTCCACCACCGCATGTTCGCGATCGCCGGCATGCCGCAGACCCTGCACTTCGTGCAGATCCTCTGGGCGCGCTATCCCTTCGACCTGATCAACCGGCTGAAAGGCCGCGTCTCGCGCGCCGCCGAGGAGCACGACGATGTGCTGCGCGCTTTCATCGCGCAGGATTCGGCCGCGGCCATGCTGGCCACGCGGCAGCACATCGAAGCCGGCTGGCAGGAACTCCACGACGCGCTGCGTGCCGAAGACATGAGGAAATGCGCATGAAGAAGACCCTGCTCCTGGTCATGGACATGATGAACGACCTCGTCGCCGAGGACGGCTTCAACGCCCAAACCTACGGCATCCAGGTGAAGGAGCGGAACGTGCTGGCCAACGCCGCCCGGGCCATCGCCGCGGCCCGCGCCGCCGGCGTCGCGATCGGCTACGTCCGCGTCGGCTTCTCGCCCGACTACCGCGAAGCGCCGCCGGCCTCGCCGATCTTCTCGGGTGCGCGCAACAACGGCATCTTCAAGCTGGGCACCAAGGGCACCGAGGTCCACCCGGCGCTGGCCCCGGCCGAGGGCGACTTCGACATCGTCAAGCACCGGGTCAGCCCGTTCTATGCGACCTCGCTCGAAGCGATCCTGCGCGCCCACGCGATCGAGCGCATCGTCATGTGCGGCGTATCGACCAACGGCGTCGTCCATTCCGGCGCGCGCGAGGCGCACGACCGCGACTACGAGGTCGTCATCCTCGAGGACTGCTGCGCCGGAGTGACCGCCGACGAGCACATGCACGCGATCGCCTGCCTGGGGCGCTACGCCACGATCACCACGACCCAAGACTTCGATTTCACCGCTTGACCAAAGGAACCCGGATTATGAGCACCACCACCGCTGAAAAGGACGTCGGCAGCGCGCCGGCGGAAGGCAAGATCACGCCCGAGGCGATCAAGGCCGCAGAGAACATGGTCGGCATGCAGCTGCGCCCGGAAGGGCCCTACCTGCAGGACGCCACCGAGGACACCATCCGCAACTTCTGCAACGGCATCGGCGATCTCAACCCGCTGTACCGCGATCTCGAGGTGGGCCGCCTGTCGCGCCACGGCTCGATGCTCGCGCACCCGAATTTCCCGATGGCATTCGGCTGGGTCGGCCGCACCCGCTGGGGCCTGCCCGGCGTGCACGGCTTCTACGCCGGCAACGACTGGGAAATCTTCCGCCAGATCAGGCCCGGCGACCGCATCACCGCGATCGAGCGCGTCGTCGGCGTCGAGGTCAAGGAGAGCCAGTTCTCCGGCACCCTCGTCCTGCAGTACGTCGAGGCGACCTATTTCAACCAGCGCGGCGAGATCGTCTCCAAGGCGCTGGGCACCTGCACCCGCCACGAGCGCAAGGCCGCGCGCGAGGCCGGCAAATATGCCGACATCAAGACGCACGAATATACGCCCGAGGAGTTCGAGCACATCGACCAGGCGATCCTCGACGAGGAGAAGAACATCCGCGGCGGCAACGTCCGCTACTGGGAAGAGGTGCAGGAAGGCGAAAAGCTGCCCGAGATCGTCCGCGGGCCGCTGAGCCTGATGGACACGATGGGCTTCCTCGTCGGCTGCGGCCGCGGCCACACCCACGGCGTGATCTTCAAGAACGCGGTCAAGCACCCGGGCCACTTCTTCCGCAATCCCGAAGCGGGCGGCGGCATCGAATACACCGGCATCGGCCACCACCGTGAATCGACGGCCAAGGAAGTCGGCGTCCCCGGCGTCTACGACTACGGCCCGCAACGCTCGGCATGGATGGCCTCGCTGATCACCAACTGGATGGGCGACGCCGGCTTCTTGAAGCGCATCAAGACGCGCATGAGCCGCTTCAACACCATGGGCGACTGCACCTGGGCGCGCGGCACCGTCACGCGCAAGTACATGAAGGACGGCTATGCCCTGGTCGACATCGAGATCAAGGGCGAGAACCAGCGCGGCGAACTGACCACGCCGGGCCTGGCGACGGTGATCCTGCCGTCGCTCGATCCCAATACCAAGGTGTTCGTCGACGGTTCGGGGCTGGACCTCGAGCTGCCGGTGGTGCGGTGAACTGATCGTCATCCCGGGCTTGACCCGGGATCGCTCTCATCCGGACGGACCGTTCCGTCGATGAGGTCAGCGGTCCCGGGTCGAGCCCGGGACGACGACTCGTTCCGGGGAGGATCATGATGCCACCATTGTCGGGTCTCCGCGTCATCCTGCGCGCCAGAGGCGTTGCCGCGGCCTATGCCGGGCGGCTGCTCGGGACGATGGGTGCCGAGGTGGTCCTGCTCGAGCCGCCGCAGGGCTCGCCCCTGCGCGGCGAGCCGCCATTCCTCGCGCCCGGCGTCTCGGCGCTGTTCGCCTATCTCGCCGCCGGCATGAGCAGCCGCGTCTGCGACGACCCCGCGGCGACCGGCGCGCTGCTCAGCGAAGCCGACGTGCTGATCGACGACACCCCGCTCGCCGAGCGCGACGCCCTGGGCCTCGACGAAGCGAGCATCGCCCGCCGCCATCCCGACCTCGTCCACGTCTCGGTGCTGCCCTTCGGTGCGCATGGGCCCAAGGCCGTCTGGAAGGCCGAAGAGATCAACATCCAGCACGCCTCCGGCGAAGGCAACCTGCTGCCCAACGGCCTGTCGGTCGAGCTGTTTCCCGATCGTCCGCCGGTCAAAATCTACGGCCACTTCGCCTCGCTGCAGGGCGGCATCGCCGCCGCGCTGGGCGCGCTGTCGGCGCTGTGGGTGCGGCCCGAGATCGGCGGCCAGTTCGTCGACGTCGCCAGCCAGGATGCGGCGCTGGCGGTCGGCGCCTTCGCCATCCAGCGGCTCGGCGACGGCTCGATCGAGCACCGCGTCGAGCGCAGCTTCCGCTACGGCGGCGTGATCCCCTGCGCCGACGGCCACGTCGAGCTGCTGACGCTCGAGCAGCGCCAGTGGGAAGGCCTGGTCAAGCTGCTCGGCGAGCCGGAATGGGCGCTCGACCCGGCGCTGGAGGATCCGCTGGAGCGCAGCCGCCAGGGGCCGATGATCAATCGCCACATCCGCGCCTGGGCAGCAGTGCGCAAGGTGGAGGACATCGTCCGCGACGGCCAGGCGCTCTCGGTGCCGCTGGCCAAATACTACACGCCGGCCGAAGTGGTGCGCGATCCGCACGAGCGGGTGCGCGGGCTGTTCCAGCCGGTCGAGACCGGCGCGGGGGTGTTCGACATGCTTGTTTCGCCGTTCCAATTCGACGGTGCCCCGATGGCGCTGCGCGGCGGTCCGCCGGCGCTGGAGGCCCGGGACAACCAATATTCGGATTGCCGCGCATGAAGCCCCTGTCCGGCATCCGCATCGCCGACTTCACCGTGCACAACGCGGGCCCGTTCTGCACGCACCTGCTGTCGCAGCTCGGCGCCGAGGTGATCAAGATCGAGAGCGCCATGCGCCCCGACGCGTTCCGCAAGCCACATCCGGTCTACGGCCGCATGGGTCCGGCGACTTTCGACCAGGTCGCCTCGACCAAGCTGTCGGTCCGCATCAATCTCAAAAAGCCCGAAGGCGCGGCGCTGGCCAAGCGCCTGGTGGCCGCTTCCGACATTGCCGCCGAAAGCTTCCGCCCCGGCGTCATCGGCCGTCTCGGCCTCGGCTTCGACGATCTCGTCGCGGTGAAGCCCGACATCATCATGCTGTCGGTCTCCTCCTCCGGACAGACCGGGCCGGACCGCCATTTCGCCGGCTATGCCCCGCTGTTCGGCGCCTGGGGCGGGCTCGGCGAGATGACCGGCTATGCCGACGGGCCACCGGTGGAGATGCGGCACGTCATGGACCATACCGTCGGCATGAACGCCGCCGTCGCCGTGCTCGCCGCGCTGCACCGGCGCCGGGCCACCGGCGAGGGCGGGCTGGTCGACGTGTCGGCGCGCGAAGTCTCCTCGTCGCTGCTGGGCGAGGCGCTGCTGCTCGCCGCCGCCGGAGAGGAACCGCACCGCGCCGGCAACGACCACCCCTGCATGGCGCCGCACGGCGTCTATCCGGCCGCCGGAGAGGACCGCTGGATATCGATCGCAGTGGCCGACGACGCGCAATGGCGGGCCTTCGCGGCGGTCATCGGCCACCCCGAGCTGGCCGGCGACCAGCGCTTTGCCGCAGGGGCGAGCCGCCATGCCAATCGCGCCGCACTGGAGGACATCGTTTCCGCCTGGACGCGCACCTGCGATGCCAATGCCGCGGCCGAGCTGCTCCAGGCCGCGGGCATCGCCGCCCACGCTTCCTGGACCACGCCCGAGATCGCCGCGGACGCGCATCTGCGCATGCGCGGGAGCATCGTCGAAGTGGCCGAGCCGGACGGCAAGCTTCGCGCTGCCGTCGGCGTGCCGATGCGCCTGTCTAAAGGCGCCGAGATCGGCATCGACCGGGGCACGCCGCGGCTCGGCGAGCATGAGGACTATGTCTACGGCGAACTGCTGGGAATGAGCGGGGCGGAGCGGCAGGCGCTGGAGGATGCGGAAGTGATTTATTGAAAGTCATCCTCCCCGGTACGGGGAGGATTGAAGGAGGATTTGTCAAGATGACCCACACCCCAACCCTCGGCTTCATCGGGCTCGGCGTCATGGGCGGGCCGATGAGCCGCAACGTGGTGCGCAAGCATCCGGCCCCGGTCCACGCCTTCGACATGAACCCGGCCGCGCTCGACGAGACCTGCGCCGCCGGTGCGATCGCCGCGGCTTCGGTGGGGGATGTCGCCAAGGCGGCGGAAGTCGTCTTCCTCTCGCTGCCCGGCGGCAAGCAGGTCGCAGCCGTCTGCGCGGAAATTGCCGCCCATGCGGCGCCCGGCACCATCGTCGTCGATCTTTCCACCACCAGCGTTGCCGAAGCGCGCCGAGTGGCGGCCGAGCTGGCCGGCCGCGACATCGCCTTCGCCGACGCGCCGGTCGCCCGCACCCGGCAGGCGGCGCAGGACGGGACCTTGTCGATCATGGTCGGCGCGAGCGAGGCTCTGTTCGCGCGGATCGCGCCGCTGCTGCACTACATGGGCAGCGACGTCACGCTGTGCGGCGAAGTCGGCTGCGGCCAGGTGGTCAAGCTGATCAACAACACGCTGCTGTTCGAGAACGTCGCCGCGATCGCCGAGATGATGGTCGTCGCAGAGCGCGCCGGAGTGGCGCCGGCGAAACTGGTGGAAGCCGTCGGCCTCGGCTCGGGCAACAGCTTCGCGCTGCAGAACCATGGCCTGAAGGCGATGGTGCCGCGCCAGTTCCCCGAGAAGGCGTTCCCCTCGCCCTACGTGCTCAAGGATCTCGCCTATGCGCTCGAGCTCGCCGGCGAGATGGGCGTCGAGCCGCGCATGGCGAACCGCGCCGCGGAATATTACAAGGCCGCGGTCGACAGCGGGATCGGCGACAAATACTTCCCGGCGATCATCGAACTGGTGGATAAGAAATGACCGTGGTCCCGGGTCGAGCGCGGGACGACAGGCAGACCAACGCTGAACACAGGAGAGAAAGCCGATGAAACTCGAGGGCCGCCAGATCACCGACGGACTGCGCTTTCCCGAAGGGCCGATCGCCCTGCCCGACGGCTCGGTCCTGGTGGTGGAGATCGAGGGCGCGCGGCTGGTCAAGGTGCTCCCCGACGGCCGCAAGGAAGTGGTGGCCGAACTCGGCGGCGGGCCCAACGGAGCGGCCATGGGCCCGGGCAACAAGGTCTATGTCTGCAACAACGGCGGCTTCAACTGGGTCTATGAGCAGGACGGCTACGTCCGCCCGCACGGCCGCGCCGACAGCTATACCGGCGGCAGCATCCAGACCGTGGACCTGTCGTCGGGCAAGGTCGAGACGCTGCTGACGCACTGCGGCGACGTGCCGCTGACGGGGCCCAACGACATCGTCTTCGACGGCAAGGGCGGCTTCTGGTTCACCGACCACGGCAAGAGCTACGACCGGCTGATGGACCGCGGCGCGGTGTTCTATGCCTCGGAGGACGGCTCGTTCGTCACCGAGGTCGCCTTTCCGCTGATCACCGCCAACGGCGTCGGCATCTCGCCCGACGGCGAGACGCTCTACGCCTCGGAAACCGAGACCGGCCGCGTCTGGGCCTGGCCGATCCTCGGTCCCGGCGAAGTCGCCAAGGAGCCCTGGCCCTCGCCCAACGGCGGCAGGTTCATCGGCAGCGGCACCGGCTACCAGCGCTTCGATTCGATGGCGGTCGAGGAGAACGGCAACATCTGCGTCGCAACGCTGGTCAATGCCGGCATCAGCGTGTTCTCGCCCGACGGCGGGCTGGTCGAATTCTACGCCGCGCCCGAACCCTATTGCACCAACATCGCCTTCGGCGGCGAGGACATGCGCACGGCCTACATTACGCTGTCGGGCTATGGCACGCTGGTGGCGGTGGACTGGCCGAGGGCCGGGTTGAAGCTGGCTTATTGAGCGTCCCGGGCTCGCATCTCAAGGCCGCATGATCCAGCCGCCGTCGATGTGGATCACCTGCCCGGTGATCCAGCTCCCCGCTTCCGAGCACAGCAGGATCGCCGCGCCGACCAGCTCGTCCGGCTCGCCGCGTGGACGGGTGGCGCAGGTCATCTGCAGGAACTGGATGAAAGGCGAGTCGTCGGGGACGAGCATCTTGCCCGCGTCCGACTTGACGTTGCCGGGGGCGATGGCGTTGCAGGTAATGTTGTCCGCGCCGAACTGCTTGGCGAGCGAAGTCGTCAGCCCGACCAGCGCCAGCTTGGTGATGCCGTAAAGGCCGGTCGCCGGATAGGCGCCGCCCGAAGTCTGGTTGACGATGCGGCCGCCGCCGCGCTCGCGCATCGACGGGATCACTGCCCGGCTGCACAGCAGGGCGCCGTTGAGGTTGACCGCGAAAGCCTTGTTCCAGGCGTCGAGGGCGACCGTCTCGCAATTGTCGTAGCTGATGTCGACCATCAGCGCGGCATTGTTGATCAGGATGTCGACGCCGCCGAAAGCTTCCTTCGCCGCCGCCGCCATGGCCAGCGTCTGCGCCTCGTCGGAAACGTCGACGCCTACGCCGATCGCCCTGCCGCCGGCGCCGTTGATCTCGTCGGCAACGGCCTGGGCACCGGCCTGGTTGAGATCGGCGACGACGACCGCGGCGCCGGCATTGGCAAAGCCGAGCGCATAGGCGCGGCCGATCGAATTACCCCGGCCCCCGGCGCCGGTGACCACGGCGACCTTGCCGTCGAGGCGAAACTGGTCGAGCGAGAAAGCCATTGGTGTGAACTCCGTTGGATCAGGCGGGATTGGCCGCCGCCAGGAAGCGCGCCGCAGCGGCGTCCAGCTCGGCGGCGCCGACATTGCCGGGCAGGATCGCCTTCAGCAGGTTGATGTCCTTCAGCAGCAGCGGCGCGCCCGTGGCGAAAGCCGCGGGCGACGGCAGGCGCGAGAACACCTCGAAGCCGAAGCTGCGGCCGCTGCTGGCGTTGATCAGCTCGGCGAAGGCTTCGCGGCCGATGTCGAGCGCCGCCGCCGCGTCGTGCGCGGCCATGGCGATGCCCATATGGGCGGAGAGCATTGCATTGTTGATGATCTTGGCGCGCTGGCCGGCGCCGACCGGGCCGAGCAGGACGACCAGCTTGCCGAAAGTCCGGAACACCGGCAGAGCCACGTCGAAGGCCTCCTGCCGGCCGCCGCACATGACGGTGAGCGTGCCCGCTTCCGCTGCCGGCGAGCCGCCGCTGACCGGCGCGTCGATCAGCGCGATGCCGCGCTCGGCACATTGTCTTTCCAGCTCGGCGACGCTTTCGGGCAGCACCGTCGAATGAACGGCGATGCGGCTGTCGGGCTTCATCACCGGAATCAGCTGGTCGGTGATCGAGAAGACATCGGCATCGTTGACCACGCAGATGCCCACATGGTCGCATTGCGCGCCCAGCTCGGCGACCGTAGCGGCGGCCTGCGCCCCCTTGGCGGTATAGGCTTCGAGCACTTCCGGCCGCCGTGCCCAGACGACGAGCTTCATGCCGGCATCGACGATGCGATGGGCCATCGGCCCGCCCTGGCTGCCGACGCCGATGAATCCGATGGTTTCGCTCATGTCTCAGCCCGCCGTGATGCCGGCGTCGATCGACAGGACCGCGCCGTGGTAGGAACGGCCCGCCGGCGAGGCGAGCATGGCGATCAGCGCGGCGACATCCTCTACCTCGACCAGACCACGCAGCCCGGAGAAGCGCTGGATCAGGTCGTATTCGAGGTTGTCGGGCATCTGCATGCCGTTGCCGATATTGGTCATCATGCCGCCTGGCGCCACCGCGTTGATGCGGATCGGCTTGCGCGAATATTCCATCGCCAGGGCCTTGGTCAGATTGGCGATGCCGGCCTTGCTGGCGCAATAGGCCGAGGCATAGGATTCGCCGATGAACGCGGCCGAGGACGCCACGTTCACGATCGCGCCGTTGGCTTCCAGCAGGTGCGGGATCGCCGCCTGCGACAGGAAGAACGGAGCCGACAGGTTGATCGCAATGATCCTGTCCCAGTCCTCTCGCGTCAGCTGCTCGGCATGGGCAAACTTGAAGATGCCCGCGACGTTGCACAGCGCGTCGAGCCGCCCGAATCGCTCGACCGCCACAGCGACAGCGGCCTTGCAGGCATCGGGATCGGCGAGGTCCGCGGTGTGGAGCAGCGCCTCGCCGCCCCCGAGCATGGCGGCCGTCTCCGCGAGGCCCGCGGCATTGACGTCCACCAGGCAGAGCGCCGAACCGGCCTCGGCCAGCTTGAGCGCCGTCGCCCGGCCCAGCCCCGATGCCGCGCCGGTCACCAGCGCCGCCTTGCCCGTCATGTCGATCTGGATGCCGCTCATGCCTGCTGTCCGTGCCACGGAAGGCCGGCCGCGACCTTCTGGATCATCTCGAAGACCACGCTTTGCACGATCGAGGCTTTCGGCCAGCCGTGATGGATAGCGAATTGCAGGACGAATTCCTGCATTTCCTCCGGCTTGCAGTTGCCGCTCGCCATGGCTGCGTGGACATGAGACTTGACCGGGATCTCGATAGTGGAATCGCAGACACCGACCAGCGTCAGCCAGCGGCGCGAACGCTCGTCCAACGCCCGGCGCGTCCACATCTCGCCGAAGACGAAGTTGTGGATCGCTTCGAGATAGGGCGCTGCCGGCGGACCGCTGGCAAAGGTCATCACCTTGGTGAATTCGGCAGCTCCTTCGCTGTCGCGCACTTTGGGATCCCAGGGCGCGGCGCGGATCGGCGCGGTCTCGGCATTGGCCAGGCCGAGCTCGGCGATGATGCGGCTGACCGACTTGTCTAGCGCGACACCGCGTCCCCAGCCGCCGTAGGGACCGAGGTGCAACGCTGCCTCGCGCAGTTCCAGCACCGAGAGCTCGCCGCCCTTGAGGGCGCCGCGGACATAGTTGTCCAGGATCTCCGTATCGGCGCCGGTGATCACCGCGCTGGCGATCGAGATCAGGAAGCGCGCGCGCCGCTCGAGCTGCGGCCGAGCCCAGACTTCAGCGAAGACGAAGTCGCGCCAGCTTTCCTCGACCAGCGTGGCCGGTGCCGAGGCCGCCTTGCCGGTGACTTCGGCCTGCACGGCGAGGCCGCGGGCACTGCGTTCCTGGTTGTCGAGAAGTTCGCTCATCGTCCCGCCTCCGCCGCCGCCAGGTTCATCCAGATGTTCTTGGGCTGGAGAAAGTCATGCAGCCCCTCGACGCCGCCGAGGCGGCCGTGGCCGCTCTGCTTCCAGCCGCCGAACGGCACGTTGGGCTGCATCGCCTCGCCCGATCCGTTGACGTGGATCTGCCCGGCCTGAAGCTCGCGCGTCACGGCATGGGCCCGGCGCAGGCTCTGCGTATGGACATAGGCGCCAAGGCCGTAGTCGGTCGCATTGGCGAGCGCGATCGCCTCTTCCTCGGTGTCGAAGGGCGTGACCACCAGGACCGGGCCGAAGACCTCGTTCTGGGCGATCTCGTTGCCGTTGTCGACGTCGGCGATGATGGTCACCGGCAGGAAGTAGCCGTCGGCGTGATCGCCGCCCATGCGCTCGCCGCCGGTGACGAGGCGGCCGCCCTGGGCCACGCCGCGCTCGACCATGCCGACGATGCGGTTCAGCGCCGCCTCGGAGATCACCGGGCCCATGGTCGTCGTCTGGTCCATGGGATCGCCGACCTGGATGTAGCCTGCCATGGCGGTCAGCATCTGCAGGTAAGGCTCGTACACGCCGCGCTGGACGAGCAGCCGCGTGCCGTTGACGCAGCCCTGGCCATTGGCGCTGACCGCGCCGGTGAGCCCCCGCTTCGCCGCGCCCTGGAGGTCGGCATCGTCGAACACGATTACCGCCGACTTCCCGCCGAGCTCGAGGCCGCACGGCTTGAGCGATTGCGCGGCATTGGCAAGCACCTTGCGCGCCGTGTTGCCCGAGCCGATGAACTGGATCTTGTCGATCCCGGGATGGGCGACCATCGCCTCGCCGACGTCGGCGGCACCTGTGACGAGGTTGACCACGCCTGCGGGAAAGCCGGCTTCCTGGATCAGCTCGACCAGCTTCATCGCGCTGTAGGGGGCGAGGTCGGGAGACTTCAGCACCACGCAGTTGCCCGCGGCCAGGGCCGGCGCCATGACCATCGTCGCGGCGAACAGCGGGCCGTTCCACGGGACGATGACGCCGACGACGCCGTAGGGTTCATAGGACACGTAGTCGTGCGCGGGCCCGCCCCACATCGGCACGGTGCGGCCGTGGATCTTGTCGGCCCAGCCGCCGAAATAGCGAAACTTCTGCGCGGCGTCGTAAGCCATGAAGGGCGCCGCCATGGAGATCGAGCCGTTCTCCGCGACCAGCGAAGGCACGAATTCCGCGGCCTTCTGCTCGAACAGGGCGGCCAGCTTGAAGAACAGGTCGCGCCGCTTGTCGCCGGGCATGGCCCGCCAGGCCGGAAAGGCTGCCCTGGCGGCTGCGACGGCGCGATCGACGTCGGCCGGACCGGCCATCGCGATCTCGCGGGTGACCGAGCCGGTGCCGGGGTAGATATGTGCCAGTCGTTGGCCGGAACCGGCCTCCTCGCGGGTATCGCCGATGATCAGGGTAGAGCGCGGGAGCGCATCGACCAGGGGTTGCTGGAAAGTCATGGCAGTGGCGTTCCTCTCTCGTCCCAGCGGGTCGCGACCCATGGGCGGCGACTCCATAATTGTTGGATTATACACCTGTTTAATCGAGGTCAATCGCCAGTAGCTGGTGATCGGCTCGGCGATATGCTAAATAACACGCATATTATTAGTCCACGGGATTTGGGGATGAGCGAAGAGGCAGCGAACGAGGACACCGCCCCGCGCCGGCCGGTGCAGGCGACCGTCGACCGGCTGCGCGACATGATTTTCGCGCGCGATCCGGAAACGCGGATCGGCTCGCTCACCGGCCTCGCCCAGCAGCTCGGCGTCGGCATCGTCACGGTGCAGCAGGCGGCACGCGTGCTCGAGCACGAAGGCGTGCTGGAAGTGCGCCGCGGACCGGGCGGAGGCTATTACGGCCGCCGCCCCGACGCAGCGGCGCTGGAGCGCTCGCTCGCCGCCTACATGCGCATGCAGCCGCATTCCTGGGAAGAAGCGCTGGACATGACCTCGCTGCTGTTCAACGAGCTCTGCGCCGCCGCGGCGGCCTGTGGCGACGATGACCTGCACGCGGAACTGCGCGAGGTCGACGGCCGGGTCGACCTCTGCCGGCAAGAGTCCGACATGGCGGAGCTGGAACTCGACTTCCAGGACCTGCTGTTCCGCATGGTCGACCGCCCGCTGTTCGAACTGCTGACGCGGGTGACCTTGCGCTTCGCCGCCAGCCGCCCGGCCGAAGGCATGTACCGCGATCTCGTCGCCGTCGAGCAATGGAAGGACGGACGGCACCGCATCATCGACGCCATCCTGCGCCGCGACGTGGAACTCGCAAGGTTCGAGGCGGATCGCAGCAATCGCAAAGTGCTGCTGCGGCGGTTGCGAGGCGAAAGCGGCGCATAGCCGTTTGCCACCCATTCTATTCGCGCACTCCCTCGCCGGTCCCGCCCGCTGCCCGCTGCAGGCGCATCGTGCCCGGCGTCATCTCGAAATGGCGCTCGAAGCGGCGGCAGAAGGCGGATTGCGAATGATAGCCGACACGGTCGCCGATCTCCGCGATCTTCAGGTCGGTCTGGCTCAGCAGCTCCGCCGCCTTGCGCATGCGCAGTTCGGTCAGCACTTCCATCGGCGGCCGGCCGACCTCGGCCAGGAAGCGCCCGGCAAAGGTCGAGCGCGCCATGCCGACTTTCGAGGCCAGCGTGCCCACCGTCCAGTCGCGATGCAGGTGCAGCTCCATGATCTGGACGGCCCGCGATATCGGATCGCGGAAGTTGGCGTCGCGGAAGATGCGCTCGCATTCGGGATGGTCGCGCAGGCCGGCGGTCAGCAGCAGCGCCGCCGCCCGGGTGAGCAGCGCCGCCGCCCCGCTGCCCCTGGCCTTGCGCACGAGAGCGTCCAAGTCGACGATATTCTCGTCCGCCGCCACGGACAGGCTCGGCGGCATGAAATTGGGGTCGAGACCACCCGGCCAACGCACCTTGAGTCGGCCGCAAAGCAGGCGGCCGGCCGCCCCGTCGCCCAGCCGGGCGTGGTACGGCATGTCGCCGTAATCGTCGTCGTTGAGGAACTCGACGGTGTTGAGCCGCGCCTCGGGCTGCGGCCGCACCGCATGGGACCCGCCGGCGATGACGAAGACCGTCTCGCCCGCCGCCAGGGCAATGCGATCGCCGCCGACGCCGGTGATCGCCACCCGGCCTTCGAGAGCGGCATAGAACATCACCTCGCCGTTGACGCGCATGCGAAAGCCGTCGTCCGAGCCGATCTCCACGATGCCCCAGCACTGGCTGCGCGCATCGAGCAGGTTCAGGAACTCGGAAAAGGACCAGCGCATGGCCTAGCCGGATCTCCCAGGGCGCCGGGCGTTCCCGCCGGCCTTGTCTTGCTATGCCAAAGTCACGCGTGCGGCGAAATGCGCAATGCGCGATCGTCCCGGCCGATAGTGCGAGCGTCCAGGTGGCAGGTGTGCGCTACAGTCCCGGCACCGTGTCGGCGCGCAGGTAGCTGCGGTCGAGCTGGGCGAGCGAGGTGACCCCGACCATGGCCATCGAGGTGCTGATCTCCTCGGCGAGGATTTCCAGCGCTCGTGCCGCTCCGGCGGCACCGCCGGCTGCCGCGCCGTAGAGCGTCGCCCGCCCGACGATCACCGCATGGGCGCCGATCGCCATGGCCTTGAGCACGTCGCTGCCCCGCCGCACGCCGCTGTCGAAGATCACCGTCAGGTCCTGGCCGACAGCATCGACGATTTCCGCCAGCACCTCGATCGAGGCGGGCGAGGCGTCGAACGTGCGGCCGCCGTGGTTGGAGACGATGATGCCGTCGACCCCGTGTTCCGCCGCGAGGAGCGCGTCCTCGCGATTGAGGATGCCCTTCAGCAGCAATCGGTTCGGCCAGCGGCGCTTGAGCTCAGCCACGTCGTCCCAGCACACCGAGGCCGAATTGGTCACGCGGTTGACCGGGCCCGAGACCGTGCCGCCGATTTCGGCCGGGTAGTTGGCGAACCTCGGCAGCCCGCCCGCCAGCATGTAGCGGGCGAGCACCCGCATCATCCAGCCGGGACGCGCCAGAAAGCTCCTGGCCAGGCGCAGGTTAGGACGGATCGGGTTGGCCATGCCGTTGTGCTTGTTGAATTCGCGGTTCGGCCACATCGGCGTATCGACGGTAAGCACCAGCGCCTCGGCCCCGAGCGCGGCGGCACGCTCGACCACTTGCCACGAAAGGTCGCGCCGCTCCCACAGGTACATCTGCATCCACATGCCGGCCGTGGCGATGCGGGCGATGTCTTCCATGCTGGTGGTCGAACTGGTGGCGAGCGTGAACGGGACGCCTGCTCCCGCCGCCGCGCTCGCGATGGCGCTCTCGCCGCGGTGGCAGAGCAGGTCGGCAGTGCCGGTCGGGCCGATGATCAGGGGCGTCGCCCGCTTGCGGCCGAACAGTTCGATGCCGATGTCGCGGCTGCTGACGTCGCGCAAGGTGCGCGGGCTGAACCTGATCCGCCGCAGCGCCTCGACGTTGCGGCCGATCAGGACATCGTCCTCCGAGCCGCGTTCGATGAATTCGAAGATTGCCTTCGGCAGCCGCCGCCGCGCCTGCTCGCGCAGGTCCCAGATGTTATATGCCGGTTTCAAGGTGTGATCCCGCCCCTCGCGTTCCCTCGTGGTTAGACCATCGTATGTCGATCCTCCCCTGTAAGGGGAGGTGGCAGCCCTGCAAGGGCTGACGGAGGGGTGTAACCGCTGGTGGTGACACCCCTCCACCCCCGCCTGCGGCGGCGGTCCCCCTCCCACTGTGGGGGAGGATCTGACCCGGACCGATCAGAGCCCCAGATTGGCGCGGAGAGTCGTCCCCTCGTACTCGGTGCGATAGATACCGCGCTTCTGGAGAATCGGAACCACCTCGTCGACGAAGTTCTCGACCGAGGTGGGCATGATCGTCGGCGTCAGGTTGTAGCCGTAGCACCCGGTCTCGCGCCAGGTCGCCTCCATCTTGTCGGCGACCTGCTCGGGCGTGCCGACAAACTGCGGCTTGCCGACGGCAAGGCCCCACTTGATCGCCACTTCGCGGATGGTCAGCGGCCGGTCGCCGACGATGTTGGCGAAAGCCTTCATCAGCCCCTGCGAAGCCTCGGTCTGCATCTCGGCGAGCGGCTGGTCGAGATCGAACTTGCTGAAATCGGTGCCGAGCGTGCCCGACAGGCGCGCCAGCGCGCCGTCCATCGGCATGCGCTCGATCAGGGTGTCGAGATTGCGCTGCGCTTCCTCCTCGGTGCCGCCGAGGATGACCTGCAGGCCGAAATTGACCGCGGGAGTCCTGACGCCCTCGGCCTTCGCCGCGGCATCGAGGTCGACCATGAAGCGCTTCATGCCGGCGAGGTTGGGCTGGATCGAGAACACGACGTCGGCATGGCGCACGGCGAATTTCTGGCCGCGCCCCGAAGTACCGGCCTGGAACAGCACCGGGTGCCCCTGCGGCGAGGACAGGACGGGCGATACCGTCTCGCAATCGAAGAAGTCGCCATGGTGGTCGAGCATCTCGACCTTTGCCGGATCGGCGTAGATGCCGGCCTGCCGGTCGGCAAGGATGGCACCGTCCCGGATGCTGTTCCACAGCTTGTAGCAGACCTCCATGAATTCGTCGGCGCGGTCGTAGCGCCGGTCGTGCTCCATCTGCTCGAGGCCGAGCGCGCGGTGCTCGCCGCGCAGGTGGCCGGTGACGATGTTCCAGCCGATGCGCCCGCCGCTGAGGTAGTCGAGCGTGCCGAGCTGGCGGACGATGGTCCAGGGCTTGTAGGCCGAAGTCGACATGGTCGTCGCGAGGCCGAGGTGCTTGGTCGCGGCCGCCAGCGCCGAAAGCAGCACCACCGGATCGTGCGACGGCCAGCAGACGCCGTATTTCACCGCATCCTCGTGGCTGTCGCGATAGCGGTCGAACACGCCGGGCGTATCGGCGAAGAAGATGCCGTCGAACATGCCGCGCTCGAGCGTCTGCGCGAGTTCCTGCCATCGCTTCAGATTGCCGAGGGCCTCGAGGCGGTTGTCCTCGGGGTCGGCCCAGCTCAGCACCGTGTGGTTGATCGGCGAATGGATGAGGAAGCTGACGAGGTGAATGTGGTTGGCCATGGCGGGTTTCCGTGAGACTGAAAGACATCGTTCCTATATTGAAACGTAATTCCAATATGAGGATAGGTGGTGAGCGCTATCTTGTAAAGTCGGTGAGAATCCGCATGGAGTCTCGGCGATCCTCCCCTGCAAGGGCTGACGGAGGCGTGTAACCCCAGCGGGGACACTCTCCACCACCGGCTTCGCCGGCGGTCCCCCTCCCCCTGTTGGGGAAGATCGTGAGCAGGAGAGCACAATGTTCGCAGCCCCGCCCCGCGTCGAAGCGCAGGTCTTCGCCACCATCCCCGAGAGGTTTCACCGCCTGGGCGAGCGTTCCTACTGGGGCAGCATCCAGTTCCCCAATGCCGACACGCCCACTTTCCTCGAAGGGCCGTCCTTCGATCGCGACGGCAATCTCTGGGTCGTCGACATCCCCTGGGGCCGGCTGTTCAAGATCACCCCCGCCGGCGAAGTCTCGATCGGCGCCGAATACGACGGCGAACCCAACGGCCTCAAGTTCCACAAGGACGGGCGCGGCTTCATCACCTGCCACAAGCATGGCATTATGGTGATGGACCCGGCCACCGGCAAGGTGGAACCCTTCCTCGAACGCTCGACGCTGGAACGCTTCAAGGCGACCAACGACCTGGTCTTCGCCAGGAACGGCGACATGTATTTCACCGACCAGGGCCAGACCAGCCTGGCGGACCCGACCGGCCGGCTCTATCGCCTGAGCGCCGCGACGGGTAAGCTCGAATTGCTGCTGGGGAACATTCCCAGCCCCAACGGCCTCGTGCTCAACAAGGCCGAAAGCGCGCTGTTCCTTGCCGTGACCCGCGCCAATGCGATCTGGAAGATCGTCATCCTGCCCGACGGCTCGATCGCCAAGGTCAGCACCTGGATCCAGATGGGCGGCGGCAACGGCCCCGACGGCATGGCGATCGACGAGAACGACAACATCGCCGTCTGCCACGTCGGCTTCGGCGCGGTCTGGCTGTTCAGCGCGCGCGGTGAGCCGATGCTGCGGATCGATTCGCCCAAGGGCGAGATGACGACCAATTGCGCCTACGGCGGCAGGGACAACAGGACGCTGTTCTTCACCGAATCGCGCACCGGTTCTATCCTGTGCGCGGAAATGCCCGTGCCGGGCCGGGCGATGTATTCGCACGCGGATTGAGAGTGCTGGACGGAGGGCGGCGGTGATGCGAAACCTCGCCAGCAGCAGAACGACAAGGAGGATGGAAGAGTGGCAAAGTTCCTAATGGTGGTGACCAGCAGCGCGAAGGACGGGCAGGACCAGGAATACAACGAATGGTACGACGGCACGCACCTGCGCGAGATCTGCTCGATCCCCGGCGTGACCTCGGGCCGCCGCTACGACGCCATTCCGGTCACGCCCAACCCGCAGCCCGGCGGCTATCTCGCGATCTACGAGATCGAGGCGGACAGCGCCGAAGTCGTGCTCGGCGAGATGATGAAGCGTGCCCAGGCGGGTGAAATGAGCATGAGCGATGCGCTCGACCAGACCAGCGCGCAGATCTGGATGTACAAGCCGCATTGAAATGATCCTCCCCGTTAGGGGGAGGATCTATCCGGATCAGGCCGCGTTCAGGCGCGCCCCAGCTTCTCCGCCATCATCGCCTCGATCAGGCGGCGCGAGACCTTGTTGCTGTGGAGCATGGGCACTTCCTCGCGGCTGATCTCGACATAGGCGCGCGGCACCTTGTAGCTCGACAGGCGCTTGCGCAGCGTCGCCTCGATCTCCGCGAAGTCGAGCCTGGCCCCATCGCGCGCGACCACTGCCGCGACCAGCAGCTGTCCGCGCTCCTTGTCGGGCAGGCCGACGACATAGGCGTTGTGGATGCCGTCCAGCGCCTGCATCTCCATTTCGACTTCGGCCGGGGCGACGTTCGATCCCGCCGTCTTGATCATGTCGCCGTTGCGGCCGATGAAGTGGACGCGGCTGCCTTCGACCAGCGCCATGTCGCCGGTGTGGTAGAAGCCGTCGGCGGTGAAGTAGTCGGCGCGCTCCAGCTTGTGCAGGCCCGGCGTGACCGGATAGCCGCGTACCTGCACCTCGCCGGTGCCGCCGTCGCCGACCGGCCGGTCGTTCTCGTCGGCGACGCGCACCTCGTAGCCGTCGGCCCAGTGATCCATCGGCGCGCACATCGGATAGCCGGGCGCGCGCAGCTCGTCGCCGTAGGAATAGGGGCCCAGGGTCTCGCTCATGCCCAGGCCCCAGAACGGCTTGGACTGGCCCATCAGCTTCATGTCCTCCTCTGCCAGCACGCTGCCCATGGCGACGCGGCTGTTGCTGAGCGTGCGCTCGGTGCAGATGGTCTTCGCGCCGGCCATCCAGTCCGGCATCAGGTACATCATCAGCCCGCCGATCCAGAACATCGGCAAGTAGGCGCCGAGCTCCTTGCCGCGCGTGACCTCGGTGATCTTGCGCATGAAGTTGGCGCGGAACATCACCGGGCCGTGGAGATGCTTGACGCCCTTGGGCAGCGCCATCGAGCCCGAGGTGTAGATTTCCACCATCTGATCGGTCGGGTGCACTTCGGATTCGACTTCGCGCAGCAGCTCCTCGCCGACCGAGGCGGCGGCCCGGCGGATGTCGTCGAGGCTGCGGAACGCGGGCGGCATGTCCTCGCCGGTCGAGGCGATCCAGCGCAGGTAGGGCGTCTGCGGCAGGCGCAGGTCCGGACTGCTCTCGCGCAGGCCGGGCAGCGCTTCGCACAGGCGCTCGACGTAGTCGGTGTTGAGGAAGCGGCGCTGGACGATCACGCAGGAGACGTCGGACTGGCGGAGCACGCGGACCAGCTCGTTGGCGCGGATCATCGTGCTGATCGGCACGGCGACGGCACCGATCCGCCCCGCCGCGGCCAGCATCAGCGCAAAGCCGGGACCGTTGCCGTAGATGAAGCCGACGCGGCTGCCCTTGCCGACGCCCAGTGCCAGCAGGCCGCGCGCCAGTTCGGCCGAGTCGCGGTCGAGCTCTGCAAAGGTGGCCGATTCATCGGGGATAGTCTCGCCCTGGAGAACGATGGCCACCTCGTCGCCATAGGCGGCGGCGGCGGCGCGGATCATCTGGGGAAAGGTCTTCGCGGCGAAGGGATCGGCCGAAACTCCATCCTGCATAGTCACCAGCTATCCTCTCCTCCGGCGCGTCTTCGGACGCCGATTCCTATTGTTCGCGGGAACGGCGGTAAAGGGGGGCCTGCCGGGCTTCCGCGCCGCTTTCCTAGCCGGACAATGGCAAGCGCGGGAACCCCGCGCCATGAATTTTTTTTCGGGATCGGGAATAGTCGCGGCGACGTTCGCCTCAGCGGACGACGGCAGCGTTGTGGCGGGCCTTGGGTACCGCCAGTCGGCGGCGATGGCCGACCGTCAGCGCGATGACTTCGGCTTCGGCTTCCAGCAGGCACTGGACATGCGCAGCCTGGTCGACTTCGCCGAAGGCGCCGGTCATCACGCGGAACTGCGGATTGGTGACCACCGTCGCCAGGCGCTCCAGCCCGGTCAGCAGCACGGTCGCGGCATGGCCGTTGCGCGCGGCGAGGCGATCGTCGCCGCAGTCCATCTGGTCGAGCAGCAGGTCGATCAGCGGCCGGGTCACCTCGAGCCGGTAGCGGAAGACGCGCAGGTCGCCGGCATCGGCAAAGGCATTGCGCATGTGCAGCAGCCGGGCGTGTCGCTTCCAGAACTGGTGGTAGGCCTGCATGAAGGCGAGGCATGCCTCGCGCAGCCCTTCGTCCGGCCAGCGTTCGCGCAGCTTGTCGACAAAGGCGTCGTCGGCCGTGGCCATGACCCGCTCCAGCGCCGCCAGCAGGAGGTCGCCCATGTCGGGGAAGTAGAGATAGAGGTTGGGCAGCCGGACCTTGGCTTCCTTGGCCACGGCGGTGAGCGTGACCGGCGGGCCGTCGACCTCGGCCAGCAGTTCGAGCATCGCCGAGAGGATGCGCTCGCGCGTCTGCTGGCCCTTGCGGCCGAGCTTTTGGCCCACTTGGTTGTGGCTGACCGCTTCGGCCACGGGCGCCGGCGGCGCGATCTGGTTGACGGCCGCCATCGCTCAGCCGCGCGGCTGCGCCTGGTAGCTGGCGATGTCGACGTGCATGTCGGCCGGCAGGTCGATGATGTTGCGGAACAGCTGCGTCGCCGAATCGTACATGGTCACACCCCGCTGGAACAGATTGAGCCCGCGCGCAAGGCAGGCTTCGTGGAAGCGGGCGCCGGCTTCGGGTTCCATCTCGGCCGAGGAGCCCGGCCCGAACATCTGCCCGGCGCGGACGATGGTGCTGTGGATGCCCTTGTCCTTCAATTCGTCGTGCAGGCCCAGCGAGAACCGCTCAAGCGCCGCCTTGGTCGACTGGTAGATCAGCAGGTGCGCGAACGGCAGGTTCACCGATTCCGAGCTGACGTGAATGATCAGGCTGCCGCGCGTCATCATCGGGATGGCCGAGCGGGTGCAGAAGATCGGGCCGGCAAGATTGGTCAGCAGGCCGGACATGATCTGGTCGTCGCTCGCTTCCTCGATCAGGAACGGCTTGAAGATCGCGGCATTGTTGATCAGCACGTCGAGCCGCGGGTGCGTCCGCGCGATCTCGGCGAAAGCGGCCTTCACCGAATCGGGGCTGGTCACGTCGCACTGCACGGCACGGGCGCCCGCGCCGATCGCCTCGGCGACTTCCTGGACCTTCGCCAGCGTGCGGCCGAGCAGGAAGACTTCCTCGCCCTCCGCGGCGAACCGCTGCGCCAGGGCGCGGCCTAGCCCGCCGTTGGCACCGGTGATCGCGATGACCTTGCCCGCCATGATTCTCCCCCGTCGGATCGACTGGAGGCGCTACATGCACCAGCTTGCCGCCGGCTGCGAGCCTCCGATGGCCATTCGCGCAAGCATCGCCCGCGCGAACCGGCCGCCTGCGGCTCTGCCCTTCCCCGCATCAGATCGTTGCGACCGGCGTCACCGGCGAGCCGACCGCGCCGGGCAGGTTGAGCGGCGGCGCCGTCAGCAGGAAGCGGCTGCGGCCCCGCTGCGCCAGGGCCGCGGCCAGTTCCTCGAACCACCAGAACTCGCCGAGGTGGATCCCGAGCCGGACGAGGCAGTGTTCATGCAGCGGCATCATCGCCACGCCGGCGCAGCGGTTCACGCCGTCGATCTTCTCGATCATCGAGTTGTCGGCGCAGATCGCGGCGATGCCCGAACGGTCGATCCAGTCGAGCAGCGCCCGGTCCTTGCCGTCGAGCCCCGGGCAGGCGCCCAGTTCCGCTTCCGAGGCTTCCGCGCCGTCGCGCAGCAGGATGTCGGCATAGCCGGTGTAGATGCAGAGGAAGTCGCCTTCGCCGGCTTCGGCGCCCTGCGCCGCCATCGCCCGCATCAGCGCATCGTAGCCGACCGCCGCCAGCGGCCCCTCGCCCGCGCCGCGCAAGTCGACCAGGACGCCGCGGCCCTGGACGCAGCTTGCCGCCAGCTGCTCGATGCCGAGCGCCATGGCGGCAGGAGCCCGGCCTTCCCCAGGCAGGACGAAATGGGTGTCCATCCGATACCCGTTGTAGAAGACCTGCTCGGCCACGCCGTCGCCGTCGGCATCGAAGCAGGCGCCGTAATGGCTGAGGCCGTCCCACTGCGTCGAATATTGCAGGCCGAGCAAGACCTGGTCATCGTTGACCACGTCGGTCGGCCCGCCGGGCGGCATCCAGCCGTACATGGTGCGGCCGTCGGCGGCGATCGTCGGCGCCAGCACCGGCCGGTTGCGTCCGGCGAAGACTTGCCGCCGGGGATGATCGAGCGGCAGGCCGAGCTGGAAGGCCAGCCCTTCATGCACCTCGCCGATTGCCGCCAACCGGCGCTCGGGCGTGACGAGGTTCATCCGGCCGATCTGGTCGTCCTCGCCGAAGTCACCCCAGTTCGAGCCTTCCGGCCGCTTCAGCCAGCGCCGCATCGGCGATCTCCTTCCTCTCCGCCCGCCGTCCGGCGCGGCGCCTCATCCCTTCGCGGCGTAGCGCGCCTTCAGCGCCTGCTTGTCCGGCTTGCCGACCGGCGACAAGGGGATTTCCTCGACGAATTCCACCGACTTGGGCGCCTGCACCGGACCCTTCTCGGCGCGGACCAGGGCGATCAGGTCCTCGGCCGTGACCGCGTGGCGAATATCGGCGACGACCACGGCCTTGACCGCCTCGCCCCACTTCGGATCGGGCACGCCGATTACCGCCACGCGCAGCACGGCGGGATGGCTGGCAATGACGTCCTCGACCTCGCGTGCATAGACGTTGAACCCGCCGGTGACGATCATGTCCTTCTTGCGGTCGACGATGCGGTAGAAGCCGTCGGGACTGCGGACGGCGACGTCGCCGGTGTGCAGCCAGCCGCCGGCGAAGGCCTGCGCCGTCTCCTCGGGCTTGTTGAGGTAGCCGCCCATCAGCAGCGGCCCGCGCACGCAGATCTCGCCGGGCTCGCCGTCGGGCACTTCGCGCCCGTCGTCGTCGAGCAGGGCGGTGCGCACCCAGGGCGTCGGCCGGCCGCAGCCGGCAAGCCGGACGGGGTCGTCGACCAGATGCTCGCGCCGGCGCATCACCGTCACCGACATCGGCGCTTCGGCCTGGCCGTAGAACTGGAAGAAGATCGGGCCCAGCCTGGCGATCGCTTCCCTGAGGCGGGCAGCGGGGAAAGCCGAGGCGCCGTAGTAGATCACTTCCAGGCTCGACAGGTCGAACTCGTCGAAGCGCGGATGGTCGAGCAGCGACAGCACCATGGTCGGCACCATCAGGGCCGTCGTGATCCGATGCTTCTGCACCGCTTCCATGAACGAGACCGGATCGAAGCCCGGCAGCACCACCATCGAGCCGCCCTTGAGCAGCACCGGCGTCAGCATCGAGGCGCCGGCATGGCTCAGCGGCGCGCAGACGAGGTGGCGCACTTCGGCCGGCCATTCCCACTCGGTGAGCTGGATCAGCGTCGAGGTGACGACGCCGCGGTGAGTGACGATGATCCCCTTGGGCTTGCCGGTCGTACCGCCCGAATAGGCGATGCGGGCCATCGCTTCGGGATCGACTTGCGGCGCGACCAGCGCGCGCGGCGCGAAGTCTGCGGCCAGCCGGTCGAGCGCGGCACCCACCCCTTCTGCGCCGATGGCGACGAAGTGGCGCAGCCGCGGCGCCCGCTTCTGCAGCTCGCGGGCCTTTTCCTCGAAGGCGTCGTCATAGACCAGCAGGTCGATCCCGGCATCCTCGATGACGTAGAGATAGTCCTCGACCGATCCCATCGGGTGCAGGGCGGTAGAGACGACCCCGGCGAAAGCGAAGGCATAGAACACCGCCGGCACTTCGACCCGGTTCTTCGACAGCAGCGCCGCCCGCAGCGGCCGCGGCTCGAGCGACTGCAGCACCTGCTGGTAGCGGCTGATCGCATCGTGCAGCTGGCGGGCAGTGACCACCCCGTCCTCGCCGAGCACGATGACCGGCCGGTCGCGGTCGAAGCCGAACGCGTGGACGACGAGATCCGTGCCCAGGACGGGCTGGTAGAGGCGGTCCATCATTGCATCCTCCATGGCTCCCGAGCGGGGCCGGGCCACGGCTCCGACAATCCGGCCGGCTAGTCAATGCCCCGCGGCCGTTTCCGCACCCGCGCGCCGTCCCTCAGCCCTGGCGCGGCGAGCGCAGCAGGAAGATCAGCAGCGAGCTCAGCAGCGCCAGGACGAACATCACGCGGAAGGCGTCGACGTAGGAGACCATCAGCGCCTGGCGGGTGACCTCGCGGCTCAGCTGCGCGATGCTTTCGGGCAAGCCGAAGTCGAAGTCGGGCCGGGCGGCGACGAAAGCGGGATTGTCCGGCCGCAGGTTCTCGGTCAGCCGTGACTGCGCCGCCGCGGCGCTGCGCACCGTCATCGCCTGGACCACGGCGATGCCGACCGAGGCGCCGAAATTGCGGACCAGCGTCGCGATCGCCGCGCCCTCGTTGCGCAGCTGCGCCGGCAGTGTGGCGAAGGCCAGGGCGGCGAGCGGAACGAACACGCTGCTCGAGCCGATGCCCTGGAGGATGCCCGACAGGACGATGATGCGGCCGTCGGCCTGCAGCGTCATGTGCGACATCCAGAACATGGAAAAGGCCGTCGCCGCCAGGCCGCCGAAGATCAGCACGCGGGAATCGACGTGACCGATGATCCGCCCCAAGACGAGCATCGCCAGCAGCACGCCGATCCCGCGCGGCGCCATGGACAGGCCGACCTCGAGAGTCGGATAGCCCATCAGGCCCTCCAGCATCTGCGGCAGCAGCGCCAGCGGGCTGTAGATCAGGATGCCCAGGAAGAAGCCGACGATGGCGCAGATCACGAAGTTGCGGTCGGCGAAGACCGCCGGGCTGACGAAAGGCCGGGCGGTGGTGAAGCTGTGCACCAGGAACAGGTAGAACGCGCCGCCGGAGACGATCGTCTCGATCCAGATCTCGGTCGATTCGAACCAGTCGAGCTGCTGGCCGCGGTCGAGCATCAGCTGCAGCGCGCCGATCGCCAGGGCAAGCAGGCCGAAGCCGGTGAAGTCGAGCCGCATTTCCCGGACGCGCGGCCATTCGGGCATGTAGGCCGACAGCCCGACCCACGAGAACAGGCCGAACGGCAGGTTGATCAGGAAGCACCAGCGCCAAGAGAAATTGGCCGTCAGCCAGCCGCCGAGCATGGGCCCGAACAGCGGCCCGGTCACCGCGGCAAGGCCGAAGATGGCCATTGCCTTGCCGTGGTCCTCGGGCCGGTTGATATCGAGCAGGGTCGCCTGGGTCATCGGCACCAGCGCGCTGCCGGCAATGCCCTGCAGCATGCGGAACAGGATCAGCTCGTCCAGGCTGACGGCGATGCCGCACAGGCCCGAGGCCAAAGTGAAGGCCATGATCGAATAGAGGATCAGCCGGCGGCGCCCGAAGCGGCTGGCCAGCCAGCCGGTCAGCGGGGTGAAGATCGCCATGGAAATGATGTAGGAGGTCAGCACCCAGCCGATCTGCTCGCGCGAGGCCGAGGTCGCGCCCTGGATGTGCGGCAGCGCGACATTGGCGATCGTCGTGTCGATCTGGTTCATCACGGCCGCGCCCATGATGAACACCGTGATCAGCCGCCGCTTTGCCGGAGTGATATCGGCGGGATTCATCGTGTTGCGCGTTCCTCTCGCTCGCGAGATTGCAGCCTTTCGGCCAGCGGGCAAGCGGATTGGCTTCCCCGGCGCACCGTGCCATGGATCGACGTCCGACAAAGGGATGGATGCCACATGGTCAAGACTTTCGACGCCGCTTTTCCCCGCGGAAACTGCCCGATCCACGCTTTCGGGCCGCTGGAGGTCCGCTCGGTGCCGGTGGTGCTGTTCTTCCCCGACGCCTTCGGCCCCCGCCCGGCGAGCTTCGCCGTCGCCGAGGAGCTGGCCGGCCAGGGCTTGCGGGTGCTGATGCTCGACCCGTTCTACGAGCACATTCCCTACGAACCGATCGAGCCCAAGTCGATCTTCGAACGCGGCGCCCGGCACGACCGCCTGATGGCGCTGTTCGGCTCGATCGACCAGGCCAAGATCGATGCCGACGCGGCCGCGATGATCGCCCTGGCCGCCGCGCATTCGGAACCGGGCGTGCCGTTCGCCGCCGTCGGCTACTGCATGGGCGGCCGCTATGTCCTCACTGCCGCCTGCGCCTCGGAGCGGGTGCGCCTGGCCGCCGCTTTCCACGCCAGCAACCTCGCCCCGGCCGAGGGCGACAGCGCCCACCACCGCCTCGCTGCGGCCAAGGGCCGGATCTACATCGGCGTCGCCGGCAACGACCCGACTTACGACGCCGAGGAACACGGCCGCCTCGCCCGGGCGCTGCGCGCCGCCGACACCGACCATGTCATCGAGACCTACCACGGCTCGGCCCACGGCTGGGTGTTCCCCGACATTCCGATCTACGATCCGGCCGCCGCCGCCCGGCACATGCGGCGGCTGCAGGAGAACCTGGCGGAGACGATGGGCTAGGCACCGGCGGCCAGCGGAACCGCTGCTTCCTGCCGGGACATGTCTTGCTCCGGACCGGTGCGTTGACAGGCAAGCGCGCCCGTCACTAGTGATACACCATGTATCAAACATGGGAGAAGACAAGATGAAGGCCTGGCTGTTCACCGGCGTCGAGGAACCGCTTCAGCTGATCGAGCGCGAGGACCCCCGCCCCGGCCCCGGCCAGGTGGTGGTCGACGTGCGTGCGGCGGGGCTGTGCCACAGCGACGTCGGATTCATCGACGGCACGCTCACCTGGATGCTCCCGAAGCTGCCGATGATCCTGGGCCACGAGGTGGCGGGAACGGTGGCCGAAGTCGGCGAAGGCGTCAGCGGCTTTGTGGTCGGCGACCGGGTGGTCATGTCCGGGCCGGAGGACTTCGCCCCCGGCTGGCGTGTCGACGGCGGCTATGCGACCAAATGCCTGGGCATGGCATCGGGGCTGATCCGCCTGGCCGACAACGTCAGCTTCGTGCAGGGCGCCGCGGCCAGCGACGCCGGCATGACTTCCTACGGCGCGGTCATGCTGTCGGGCGAACTGAAGCCGGGACAGAAGGTCGGCATCGTCGGGCTCGGCGGCCTCGGCATGACCGGAGCGCGCATCGCCGTCGTCAACGGCGCCGAAGTCTACGGCGCCGAACCCAACCGCGAGGCCTGGGACCACGCCCGGTCCCTGGGCGTCAGGGAAGTGGTCGCCGACGTCGCCGAGCTGGCTCCCTTCAACCTCGACCTGATCGTCGACTTCGCCGGCTTCGGCACTACCACTGCCGGAGCCATCGCGGCGGTGCGGCCCGGCGGCCTCGTCGTCCAGGTCGGGCTCGGCAAGACCGAAGCGACGATCTCGACCGCCATGCTCACCGGCAAGGCCGTCACTCTGCGCGGCTCGCGCGGCGGCATGCCGGGTGCGGTCGCCGGCGTCCTCGGGCATATCGAGCGTGGCGAACTGGAAATCGCCGCCGCCACCGTGGGCTTCGATGACATCCCCGCCGCCCTGGACCGCCTCCGCCAGGGCGGCGTCGTCGGCCGGCTGGTGGCGGTGCCGTAGCGGGCCGCGCGCCGACGGTGCCGGTTCCCCCCCGTGCCGGGGAGGAACTTAAAGATCCTCCCCTGGAAGGGGAGGTGGCATTCGCGTAGCGAATGACGGAGGGGTGTCAGCGTTCGATCGGAGGGGGACACCCCTCCACCACCGGCTGCGCCGGCGGTCCCCCTCCCCCTATGGGGGAGGATCTTAAGCAGGCACAGC